>JABSQV010000026.1 GCA_013215565.1 Myxococcales bacterium
ATGCGCGTCCCACTCGTGGGCGCCAAACAACGGCATCGTGTAGCCGGTGCCACCGTGCTCCCCAGCCCGAATGATGACCGCGTCCCGAATGTGGAATGGGATCTTGTCGGCGGCTGCCTGCAGGGTCTTGAACGCCGTTCCCTCGGTCAAGCCGTCGTCGCTGTCGTCACCATCCGAGTCGCGGACGATGTAGGTAACCGGCGCGGTCGTCTCGACCTGGCCGTCCGAGATCAGGAACCACGAATCGTCCGCCGTGTTCCATGCATAGATGCCAGGTGCGGTGCCCGCCGTCTGCTGGACGAGTCGGAAGTGGTCCGCGTTCTGCGGGGCCGCCATGATCGCCGTGCGTAGGATGTCGCGCGCAGATTCGTCCAGGACCGCGATGAAGCCGAGGATCGAGTGGTTCCCGCGCCCCAGAATGTCGGGAGTCTCTGCGCCCGCTGGTTTGAGCGGGACCGTGTCGCCATGTTCAAAGGTGGGCATGTGGGGGTCCTATACGATGATTTGTATGCCGTTGTTGACGAGCAGATTGTCGCCAGCGATTACCATTTCGAGCTCGGGGGTGTCCTCCGGCGGGATGACGTCGGGGACGCGCACCAGGTAGTCGTCGGTCACGGGGTTGTCAGGGTCGTCGTAGGGAACGACGCCGGGCTGCGTCCAGCCGGTGAACATTTTCAGGAAGTCGTCCAGCGCGTCCCAATCGACGTCGGGCTTGCTGTATTCGATCAGCATCTGACCGCGGAACCAGGGCAGCGACTCGTCGCCGAGATATCCGTACTGCTGGATTCGCTCGGTGCCGTCGCGGACCTCCATGCAGCCGAGGGCCTCGAGGGCCTCGGCGCCGCCGTTGACGCTGGGGTATGTCCCGGCCTGGAGCACGTCGACGATCGCGTGCCAGACATGCCGGAGCGGAGGGTGGGCCCTGTCGCGCGCCTCCGGTGCAGTCGGTGGCCGGATGTAGTCGAACACCACCAGGAGCTCGTCGATGTACCGGCTGGCCGACATGCGCTGCTTTTGCTCTGCGTGGACGTAGACCGCCAGGGCGGGGAGTTGCTTGAGGCCGAGGACGCGCAGGTCGCGCGGGGTGTCGAAGATCGACACCAGGTTCTCGGCGCCGAGCTCGCCCTGGATCGCCGCCTTGCAAAGCATGGCGATCAGCTCGAGCTGGGGGTCGCGTGTGACGTCGATGCCCATGGCCTACCGCCGCGAGGTCTTGATGGAAAAGCCGCCGGCTGCTTTCAGGCCTCCGGTGACAGTCGGCCGCAGCCGGTCCGCGCGCTGCTCATATTGCTTGTGATAGATCTTGTGCTGCGCCGCGTTCAGGTCGTCCATGCTGCCGGTGCTGATGTTCGATCGGTACAGCCGCGCGCATGCGCCGTAGACGATCGTCACCTTGAGCTCCGAGAGGTCGACGAGGTTCTGCTCGTGGATCGGCGGGGTGCGGTTGGCCAGCTGGTCGAGCAGGTCGTCGAACGTCCGCTGGCGCGCGCTCTCGCCGTCCGACGTGTCGGGCGCCAGGCGCTTGAACGCGCCCTCGCCGATCTCGAGCTCGAGGTCGCGATCGGTCACGATGTCGCCGACTGGTGTGGTGGACATTATCTGAACCCTTGCCGCGCGAAAGCTAGGCCCGCCGCGTCCTCGAGGACGCCAGCGACCGCCTCGAGCTTGGCCTCGCCGGCCTTTTTGAGAAAGAATGTGCCCTGCGTCCCAGGGTGGTTGACCGACTTGGCGAACGCGAAGCCGTTAGCGCCGCCCGCCACAGGCCATCTAAGGGCCTTGCGGTGTCGGGGGCGGATGACATGGGGCGCCGTCCCTTCCTCGACCGCCAGGCCGTAGGGAGCGCCAGCAGAGACGGTGATCTCGAGGTTGCCGGCCTCGAATGAGCCGGACACCTCGCCGGCCTCGATGCTGTTGGTCAGCTGGCCGGTCTGGTCCTTGTAGTCGTGGTTCTGCCGGGCATGCACAGCGACCATGTCCCCACCCAGCTTGAGCGCCAGGGGGATGGTCTGCGCCAGCTCCTGCTCGACGCCCGCCACACTTTCCTTTAGCGCGTCGATGTCGAGCTCGAGCCGGATACCCACTAGCGTCCCCGCCGACGTTTCTTGCCCTGGACGGGCTTGTCGACCGCCTTGGGCTCTCGAGCCTTGCGGATGTTCAGCCGGAGCTCCGGCATGCCGACGCCCTCAGTCTCGAGGCCGAGGCCGGTTGCGATCGCGACCAGGATGTCCTCGTTGTCGATCTCGTCGATGTCATCGTCGATGACAGGCTCCTGGGGCTCGACGGGCTCCGCCTGGGGTGCCGGCTCGGGTGATCGTGTGGGCTCGGTTGGGCCAGTGGCCTCGACCTGCTCGCCCTGGGGAGCATGCCCGATCGACTCCCAATATTCGCGGACCAGCTTCTCCGTCTCCGCGTCCGCGGTTTCGATGATGCACGTCACGCCGTAGGCCATGCGCAGCCGTTGCAGGACGCGCCCCGTGATGGGCTCGACCGTCTTGCCGTCGACGAACTGCGCGCCGGGCATGGTGACGCTGATGGTGCTGTAGGACAGGTGGTACTGACCGATCGGGAATCCGTGTTCCCGCGGGAGCCTGGTGATATCTACCTTCATCGGTCGTCCTGTCGCTGGTAAAAAAAGGGGCGCCCGCTCCCCGCCGAACTGCAAACGGCGGGGAGCGAACTGCGCGTTGACTCCGGGGGAGGGTCTACGCGGTGATGATGCCGCGCTTGCGAACGAGCGCGAGCGTCGACTTGAGACGGGGGGCGGAGTAGAACTTGACGCGGATGCGTCGGGCGTCCTTCCCCTCGAGTGCGCCGAGCTCCTCGATGCGGAACCCCATGACGATGTTGGCGCGGGGATCGGCGTCCACGTTGAGCGACGTTCCCCCGGTGTTGGCGACGGTGAGGGACAGGCCCTCATCCGCGTCCAGGCTCGCGAGCCAGATGCTCGAGCCGTCCGTGAGCGACCCGACCGTCTCGTCGGAGAGGACGTTGTCGTTCTGGAGCAGCGGGATGCCGCGGTAGGTCGGCACCGGGGTGCCGTAGCCGGGCAGCTGCACCGTGCGGGGATCGGTTCCGCCCAGCGCACGGTACGCCGCGTAGAACTTCTCGATGATCGACCCGTTGCAGAAGAATACCAGGTTGGTGCGGACCTTCTCCATGGTGATCATCTTGTCGAGCATGCCGAGGTCGAACGCGTCGCCGTTGGCACCGACCGGGTCGATGGTCATGCCGGGCCCGATGATCTGTTTCAGGCCGTCCGACTCCTTGGACGTGCTCGCGAACGTGATGGTGCTGCGACCGTCCGCGACAGCCACCGACACGTCGATCGTGCAGGTGATGTACTTGGAGCGGTTCCAGGACCGGAGGGTGAACGCGCCATCGGCCGACGCGACCACGTAGTCGCCGAACTCGACGTCGCCGGGCGCCCGGAAGCGCCACTGCGTGCCAGCGTGGTCGTACTGCACCTCCGCCGGACCGTAGCGACCGCTGTCCAGCCACGGGCCGTAGTCGATCGCCGTGATGGCGGTGAAGGGTGCGCCGGCCACGACGAACGTGTGGCTGGTCGTGTTTGCCCCGTTGACAAACTTGTCCTTGACCAGACGCCAGGTCGTCTTGGCCTTCTTGGCGACCTGCGCGCCGCGCTGACTGCCGGGCCCTGCGCCCGTGAGGTCATCGGCGAACGCGTCGACGTCCAGGTTGCCGACGATGCGACGGAGCGGGACCGTCACGTTGTCGTCCTCGCCCGTGCTCTCCTCGGTCGTGATCCCGTCGTCGTCGATGTACTCCGTCCCGGGCAGGGTGCCCTCGCGACGGTAGGTATCGTGGACGGAGTTGACCGGGGACATGGGCATCACCGCAGCGAGCTCGTCGGTCGTGACGATCGCCTTGGCCATACCTGCGAACAGGTTGTTACGGGTGCGCTTGAGCGCCTCGGGGAGTGTGAGTGACATTTGGTCCTATCCTTCTTGCTTCACTGTTTGGGTGTGTCTCGTGTTCCCAACGCTCCAGTGAAGCGGTGGAATGCTCTACTCGTCGAACTGCGGGCCGCCCGTTGCGATCGGGACGGGCTTGCGGTTCCAGCCATCGGAGGCCAGCTCGTCGGCCGACATGTTGTCGCGGTCCTCAGTGCTCAGCGTGCCGCCGGTCGGCTGCTCGGTGCCGCCGCCGCCCTTGGTCGCCGCCTTGAAATGCGGGTTGGCCGCCAGCCACTTGCTCGAGGCCGCCGCCAGATCCTTCTGTGGGACCTCGCCGTATACGATGCCCGCGATCTTGCCGTCGTCGCCGAGCTTGATCTCGACGTCCGCAAGCATGGCCGCCTGCGCGTGCGCTGCTGCGGACGGGAGGACGCCCGCGGTCGCCAGGGCCGACCCGACATGCGTGGACATCCGGAACGTGTGCAGCGCCCCTGTCGCCTGCTCAGCCGACCCGGTGAGGTCGATGACCTGCTGCCGCAGCCCGGCGATCTCCGCCTCCGACTGTGCCGCCGCGCGCTGCGCGATGATCTGCGCCTGCTCTTCCTTCGACTTGTCCGCGAGCTCCGCCGCGTTCGTCAGGTCCGCGACCTGCTGTGCGAGCTCGCCGACCTTCCCGGCCTGCTCCTTGATCGCGTCGTAGTCCTTGAACCGCTCGAGGATCGCGTTTTTCTCTTTGGCGAGGAACCCGTTGACCTCGTCCTGAGTGAACGTCGCCGGAGCCGGTGGGTCCTCGCGGAGCACCAGGGGGACGATCGGGTCGATGGCGTAGGGAACGGTCTTGTAGATCGGGGGTGTCATGGTTGCTTTCCTCGGCCTTTGGCTTGCGCCGCGCTACCGATGCGCTCACTCGACGGGTATCGCCCTGGTCCCCCTAGTCGATGTCAGGGGGGGCTAGAATCTTTTCTGGACTATTCGCTTGACCCGGTAACCCTGGGGGGTTATCTTTAGGTCATGGCAACAAACGCTAACGACTTCGCAGTCCCCGCCGGCCTCACCTACATCGATCCGGAGGACGTCGTCGTCCTGAACGAGTGCCGCCTCGAGGGCCAGATCGCGCTGGCCGAGGACAACGCCAACGACTACGCCGCAGCCAAGGACGCCTTCGCCTGGGAGTGCCGCGACATTATCAACCTGCGCAATGCGCGCCGCATCTGCCGCTAGGAGAGAAACCCATGAACGGATCACAGGGACAGAGGGGTCGCGCCGATAACTGCTGGGACAAGTGGTGTGCACGCCGCGACCGCAAGCGCACAAAGCGCAACATCGCGCCAGCGGTCGAACGAGCAGCGGAGCGCAAAGAGCGCCAGGCCGGTCGCAAGGCAATCCGCGAGCAGCTCCGGGAGGGTTAGCGCGCAGACGGCCGCACTCGAGGGAACGGTCGAACCTGTCGCCGGGCATCGCGCCGCACCAGGCCGCGCGCCGCCACTGCTGGCCCCAGGGCCCGCGGGGGCGGCCGCTTGAGGCCTTGCACCTTCCAGACGGGAATCGGTTTGCCGCCCTTGTCGAGCACCGCTCGCCCCTGCTGCATAGCCTTGTGGCGGGTCGGTCCCAGTAGTTGCTTCTGGTAGCCCTCCGGCTGGGTCTTGAGCCAGTCGGTGCCGTTCTGTTTCTTGCCGGACAGCCAGGGCTTCGGGGGCGCTTCGGTGCCCTCGATCTGCGCGCGCTCCCGCTTGAAGTGGTCGCTGTCCATGATCGCGACCTGCGTACACATGTCGTTGGCATGGGGAGTGTCCGGTACGCCCTCCGGCAGGTAGCCACCGGCCCCCAGGCCGTCGAGGTCCTGCGACGCGAGAATGTCGCAGACGTCCGCCTTGGGATGCCGTGGTGACAGCAGCCACCGATACCCCACGACGTAGGGCTGTTTATTCATCTGCCGCCGGTACTGGTCGCGGTAGCCGTCCACCGTCTCCGTCCGTGCGATCGTTCGCGCTTGGCTCCGAGCTCGGTCCAGCGTCCAGCGGTCGACGATGTTCTCGATCTGCGTCACCTTCGCGTTGCGCAGATCGGTCACCAGCTGCTCCGTCGCAGCCCGAACGCTGAAGTCGCCGCCCGCCGTGGCGCCGAGTCGGCTGATCGTGCCCTCCCACTTCTTGACCGCCAGGCGGTACACGTTGCGGTCCCCGGTCGCGAGGGTCTGCCGCGCCGCATGCTCGAGCTCGACCACATGCTTGGGCATGTTCACCACCGGGTTGTCGATCCGCACAATGCGATCCGCGACCCGGATGGTCCGCTCGCCAGCCCGAACGCTGCCGGTGATTTGACGCCGCATGGCGTCGGTAATCTTTGCGTCGTTGCGGTGCAGCCGCCGCGACAGACTCAGGCCGTCGGCTGTGAACTGTCCACGTATGCGGGCACTAGCCGTAGCGAGGGCCTCGGTGTCGGTGGCGAACCTAATCGCCCCACGCCGAAAGGGGGGGCCGCGTCTCGGTCACCTCCGAACACCGCGCGGAACGTCGCCTCGTCGACCTTCTTGGCCGCCAGGGTGGCGCCCTCGATGGTCTGCTCGAGCAGGGCAACGCGCGCGTCCCGACTCGAGGCGAACACGCCCGCGATGATTGACTCGACGGTCGCAGTCGATACCCCGGCCTGCTGAAGAATAGCGGTCAGCTCCTGCGTGATACGCCGTGCGTCGGTGACATACATCCGGTCAAGCCGCTCGATCGCCTGCGACAGCTGGACGAGTAGCTCGCGCCTGGTCGCGTTGTAGACGCGCTCGGCGAGATCCTGCGATCGCTGGTGGGAGGTCATTCGTCAGGGCCGGGTTCAGGGGGGGCAGGGTCGCCCTCTGCGGGCTCTGGAGCCGGCGGAGCATCAGGGTCCTCCCCCGCGTCGAGCTTGGCCTGGCGGAGCTCCTGCTGCGCTGCAGCGTCGTTCAGCGAGTTGTCGCGCTCGAGCTCGAGCTCTTCCTCGACCTGCTCCTTGTCCTCGGCGGACATGTTGGGAACCAGCCGGTCGGCCAGGCGCTTCTTGATCAACATCTCCATGGTCGCGCCGAGGTTCAGGACCATCGCCTGCTCGGCCGCCTCGAGGTCCGCCATCAGGTCCTCGACCGCAAAGTCGGACTGAGGGACCACGCGGATCTTGTCGAGCTCGGTCTCGTCGGTCGTCCCCATGACGCGGGCAACGATCACCAGGACCTCGGTCTCCGCGCGCGCCAGCTGCGACACGAAGTCGGAGAGCAGCCGATTGGTTTCCTCGAAATCCCACTGCTTGGCGATTCCGCTCTGCTGCTTGTTCGCCGATTCGAATTGCGTGCGAGCTCGGCGGTACAGGCCGCGCACCATGTTGGCGATTCGCGTCTCGAGGGTCGCCGCGACCGACCCCTCCGGAGAAATGAACTTGTAGTCGCGCTGCCCCGACGCGGGAACGGGAACGCCCTGGCCGTTGCCGACTAGGAGCTCGTCGGGTGCCTCGTGGCCTTCCGGGACCGGGACCTGCAGCAGCGAGAAAACCGTGGACCGGATGTGCTCGTCGAGCTCGGAGCCGAGGTTGAAAATGCGCTTGTTGGCGATGCACGCGTCGCCGATCATGGAGACGCCGCGCAGTGGTTCCTCGACGTTGGGCTTTTGCTGGAAGCTGACCAGGGGGACGACGCCAAACGGGTGCGTGGTTTCGCCCTTGGCGGTCACCTTTTCCTCGAGGACCTCCCAGGTGCGGATCGTTTTCTTGTCGTAGATCTTGTAGACCTGGACGGTCTGCGCCTCCCTGGTCGGGTCCTTCTGGCGCCTGTAGTCCAGCCGGATCTTGACCCACTCGAGGACGCCCGTCTGCGGGTCGATGTACCAGTCGAGGACGTTGGCCGGTGTCAGTGGCATCACGTAGGGCTCGACGCGGATGCCGGCCGCCGCGACCTGCGCCTCCGACAGCTCGGCGCCCTCCGGCCTGGCCTGCTGGTCGATGATCACCGGGCACCAGCCCATCAGGCCCGCGCGCCGCGCCAGGATGTGCTTCATCAGCGCGTCCCAGCCCGTGCCGTTGATCGTGACGTTGTCGCGCCACTCCTTGACGTTGTCCGGGATGTTCTCCGGGGTGCTCGCGGACTTCAGTGCGTAGGACAGGAGCAGGTCGTAAATCGTCGCGACGTAGTTCTCGTAAAACGAGACGGCGCAGCGCATTTCAAACTTGTCCGCGTCCTCGCGAGGGTACTGGTCGAGGTAGCTGGCGTTTTTCTCCCAGATGTTCCCGGTGCCGACAACTGCGGTCGAGCCGCCGATCCCATACGTGTCCGCAACCCACCCCAGGCTGGCAACGGCCGGAGGTTGAACCCGGCCTGCATACCCGCCGGTCCCCTCGTAGCTGTCGAGCAGGAAGCGCACCCAATGGAGCTCCGACGTATAGTCGGGGCGAGCCGATCGGAGCATGGTGAGCAGTGAATCGTCGGCCATCTAGGCACCTTTGATCTTGAACGGTTTAGTGCTCCACACTGGCGCGGAGCGCATTTGATGGGCGATGGCCCACGCGACCATTCGGTCGTCGTGCTGGCCTCCCTTCTTTCCCTTGTCGCGAGCTCGAGGCCGCCCGTCGTCGTCGACGATCAGCGTCCGCGCCTCGCTGGCCGTGTCCGCGTCCGGGCAGTCGTAGGCCTTGGTACGGCATGCGGTGTAGAGCTCGTCGAACAGGATCGGCCTGGTCGCCGGGTTGGTATCCCAACCGAACTTGCCGGGAGCGGCCTTGCCCGTCCCTGGGTCGCGTGGCCGGTACAGCTTGGGGTACTTGACCACCTTGCGGAGAACCGCGATCACCGCGTGCCCGTGGTTGTTGCGCTCGGGACCGAGCTCCGCGATGTTGAACATGTAGCCGAGGACGGTCATCACCAGGGCAAAGTCGCCGGGCTCGACTTTGGAGCTCCGCCACACTGCGCACATTCGGCCGGTGAGCCGGTCGAGAACAACCGCCGCCGACCCGTCGCCCTCGACGCCCTCCGCGACGTCACCGCCGACGACGTACTTTCTGCCGGGCACCGCGTTCTGGTAAATCAGGGCCTCGCCGAGCTCCTGCCCCTTCCACTGTATCGGCGCGCGCCGCAGCGGTGCGCGGACTGAATGCGACAGGTATGTCCTCGTCTCCGAGTCGTAGTATTCCCGACCGCTCGAGGCGAAACACGTGTCGATGCTGTAGGGGTAGTCCTGCAGCGCGCGGTCGATGCCGCCGCTTGCAGGGTCGTTGATTTTGTTGCGCCACCACTGGATCTGCCCATCGTTGCAGCCCAGCCGCCGCAGCTCCGCCTCATGGTCGCCGGTCGGCTTGGGGTCGAACCCGTCGCGCACCGCTGCCGTATATTCGGAGTGTTGGTACCAGGGGTAGAAGTGGAGCTTGGACCCGGAGGTCTCCGCCCTGGCCGCCATCACAGTCTCGTGGAACAGGCCCCCCTCCCCGTTGGCGGTCGACTCGAGGACGACCTCCCCGGCGTCGGGAACGGACTGCATGACGCCGCCCATGGTGTCGTAGGGGCTTTGCCAGAACGCGACCTCCGTCGCATGGAGGCGATGGATCGTGCCGCTGCGCCCCTTCTTGCTGGCGGACGTCGTTGTCGCGCCGGCCTCGACGATGCGCACCGCCGAGCTCGAGTCGCGGAACACGATCTCGCGCTTGCTCGAGTACCGCGTCCGAGGGAGCAGCCCCAGCTCGCGCAGGCAGTCGCAGAAAATCGTCAGGGTTAGGAACAGCTGCTCGGCCAGGTCGCTTTCGTGGGCGACCACCAGGACGTTCACGCCCCGATGCCGGATGGCGAACCACAGGTCGCGCGCGAGCTCGAGCGTCGAGAAACCGACCTGCCGGGGTTTCAGGACGATGTCCCTCCCGCTGCGCTCGGCCTCGAATTGCTTCTGCTCGGCGAACCAGCCCTCGTAGTCGAACACTTTCAGCCCGCCGGCCTTGAGCCGGATGCTGATCAGGTCGCAGAACGCTGGGAAGTCTGAGAACACTTCCTCGATATCCGCCGGGGACATCGTGCCAGTGGTCGCGACGGCGGACATTCAGCTGTCCTCGTCATCGCCGTCGCCGAGGGCTTCGCGCGCGCGCTTCTTTGCGAGCGCTCCGTGAAGCCGCTCCATGCCAGCCGCGAGGGCCACCTCGCCCTCGAGCTTGATCTCGACCTTGTCGCCGTAGTGGTCGCGGTACTTTTTCTGCAGCCGCCACTTCGTGGCCTCCAGCGAGACGTTGCTGGGAACGGGAACCGACACCGTGTTTTCACACTCACATTGTGTGCATTTGAACTTCTTGGTGACGGATCGCCGAGAGAGGGCCGACAGGTGGGCCGCGCCGGCGAGCTCGTCCTGCGCCAGGGCCTGGTCGACCGCGTCCTTGAACGTCCGATACTTCCCGGACCGCTGGGCCTCGCCCCGCTTCATCCAGTCGTACAGCGTGGACTTTGCCACTCCAGCCGCTACCGCCGCCGTTTCCACGTAGGCGCCAGCTGCCAGGTAGGTCAGGATTTTCTCCTGCGTCGCGGGGGTTAGCTTGGACTGCCGTGGCATGTGATCCGAACCCCCTTAATTACAATGTCGGGGACAACGCCCGTTTGTGAGCGTTTGTGAGTGTTTGCGCTATGCCGATTTCTGGAGCTTCCGGGCCGCGCGCTGGGCCGCCTTGAGCTGGTCGGGCATCGCTGAGATCCCCGCCGCCGCGTCGAGAATGGCCTTGCACCAGGCCTGACGCGACATGCTTCCCGCCGCAGCTGCCGCCCGCTCGTATCCGATGACCTGCACCTTGTGGCACTTCAGGGTGACCGGGATCTGCTCGACGCTTCGTTCTGTTGCCATGACTGTATACCTATAACCTTCCAGGGTTGCCTGTCAAATCGGGGGGTTGGGAACACGGAATCGCGCACCCCACTCACAGTAACCCGCGAGGGTTACGGGGTCAAGGGAAAGGTCAGCCGTCCTCGCCGACCAGCCGCAGCAGGGGCGGTGGGGGCAGACAGGAAAAGCAAACCGGGACCGCGTAGCACGCGCGCTCGCCCTCGCACGGGCCGCTACACTTGCGGCAGACGTTAGGGATCGCGCCCCAGTGAAGGGCCCGACCGGGTTCGATCTCGAGCAGGGTTTTCCACAGGAGGTCGGCCAGGTCCGCGCGCTCGAGGCCGCGCGCCTGGACCTTGACGTCCCCGCCGGCCGTCCGGTGGATGTGAATGTCCTGGCCGCGATCCTTCATCGGCCGACTCCGTAGCGGAGCCGGCCCGCGTCAAGATAGCTGTAGTAGGGGCCCACGTCCGTCCGCCGGCCGTCGGCGACGATGATGTGGTCGACGACCTGCAGCTGGATCAGCTTCCCCGCCTCGACCATTCGCTTGGTGATCGCGTCGTCGTCGGTGGACGGGTGCGGGTCGCCGCTGGGGTGGTTGTGGGAGACAATGATCGCCTCCGCGCCGGCCACCAGGGCCCCACGGAACACGGTAGCGACCCGGATGGCCGCGCTCGAGACGTCGCCGACGCTAACGACCTCGTATCCGATGGGCTTGCGCTTGCTGTCCAGGTACAGGACGACCATCGACTCCGTCGGCCGGTCGCCGAGAATGTTGCGGAGGACGTCGGAGGCCTGCCGCGAACTATGGAGGCCCTCGTCGCCGAGGCCGTCGAGCAGCTCGAAACGCGCGACGCGCCGGAGCTCGAGCTGGTGAAGGTATTTTTTGCGCTTTGCCATGGTCGCGTTTTCTCCGGGTTGGTTGCCGACTCCCTGTCGACTCCTGAACAGTAACCCCCCAGGGTTACCCTGGCAAGGGGGCCGCGATTCTTTTCTCACTTTTCTCAGCCGCGACCGAGGGCCGCGTGGCCGCGCCCGATCTGACCGGCCGCGCCGCCGATGTTGATATTCGCGCCCGCGCGCGTGCCGGCCTGGCGTGCGTCCTGGTTGCCGGTGTAGGAGGCCGAGCTCGAGCGCACATTCAGGTTGCGCGCGATGTAGTCGTCGACCGCCTTGGCGTGCCCGTCGAGGGTCGCCAGGGCGCTGTCGATGCGCGCGAGGGATGCGCCGCCGTCCGTCTGCGCGACCGCCTCGGCCTTGGCCTCCTGGCGTGCCTCGAGGGCTGCGATCTGGACGCGACGCCCGACCTCGGTCACCGCTCCCAGGCGGAAATTATTCATCCAGGTGCGTCCGAGGCCCCCGCCGTCCTTGCTGGCGGACTTGGTGAGCCGGTCGACCTCGGTCATCAGGTAAGCATGCATGTAGCGCACGTTGGCGCAGTCGCTGGGACGGCCGACAATGCACAGGTTGCGGCCGCGCTGAAAGCTCCGGCAGCGGTTCGCCTTGGCGAGGTCCTGCGCGAGCAGCTGGCGCCAGGTCGGGAGGACCTTCCAGGTGTTGTCGTATAGGACCTCTTCCCCGGCCTGCTCGTCCTCGTCCGCCGCCGTCTCGAGCATGGCCGCGTCGATCGCATGCTTGGCCATGAGACGCTGGGCCTGCGCCGCCGCGTTCCCGGCCTCGTTTACGTTGGCGCTATCGGCCAGGGCAAAGAGCTTCTTGATGCGGTCGAGGATTTTTTCTTGTGCGGTCATCGTGTTCTCCGGGGTTGTGTTGTTGACCTGACTAACCATAACCCTCCAGGGTTACCGCGTCAAGCTAGATGTGCGTGGTCGCGAATCTTTTCCTGCTGTAGTACCGCTCGCCCTCGGCGACCCACGTCAGGAACGCGCCCTGGTGCTGCTCGAGCCATGCCTCGTACTCGTCGGCCTCGAGCTCGACGATGGTAATGCCCTCGTCGTCGTCCAGGCTCACCGTCACGCCTGCGAAGTCGACCAGAAGGGGGCCGCCCTGGCGGTACTCGGAAAAGGCCTCGGCCAGCTGCGTCTCGGTGTCCGTTGTCATCGTGTTGTCCATGTTCTAAAGGTAACCCTTCGCGGTTACCTTGTCAATGGAATAGCACCGCCCGATTGATTTGAGAAAACTGCTGCACCCCCCTTGACCAGGTAACCTTCGCGGGTTACTGTTTGGGCATGGACAACAACAACAACACCGCCCGCCCCACCAAGACCACCATTCGCTCTCGTCGCGAATCGCGGGGAGCTGTTTGGCGAGTGGCTCGAGGAAAACCGCTGGGCCGCCAACGACGCCGAGGCCGCCATGATGGACGAGGACAGCGACGAGGAAAGCTACGAGGACTGGCTCGAGCGCCAGTGAGAAAACGACAGGGGGCCCGCTCTTTTCCCTTGCAAGCATAACCCTCCGCGGTTATCTTTAGGGAGTCGACAGGGCGTCGGCCGCTAACCAGGAAAACACATGACCGCCACCGACCTCCACGTTCTCCGCAACTCGCCCCAGGGCACGACGACCGCCGTGTACCACTACGATTCGCTAGCGGACGCCGTCAAGGCTGCGCCGGTCATCGCCGCCCGCGAGGTCGCGCCCGGTTTCTCGATGGTCGGGGCCGTTGCAAAGCAGTGGATCGCCCGCCGCCCCACCGCCGTCGCATCCTTCGACCGCGTCGGCACCGTGGTCGACACCTACTGAAAAGCGACGCCCCCTCGATTATTCCCTTGCACGCGTAACCCTGGAAGGTTATCTTTAGGTCATGGCAACAAACGAAATCATCGCGCTGCTCTCCCTGGTCATTCAGTCGCAGTTCACCCTGGTCGACCAGGACACCCCGATCACTTTCGAGGACGTCTGGGACGACGAGTACGAGGTGTGCACGATCGTCGCGACCCATCCGGAGATCGCTGGCGACGTTCTTGGCGAGGGCGAGTGTCTCGAGTCGGCACTGACCGACGCGATCGACTGCTGCTGGGTCGGCTGATGGGAGTCGCTCACGGCATACGCAAGCCGCGCGATCCCCACTTCGGGTATTACGAGGTCCGGGTCGCCGGGAAGGTCGCGGAGGTCGCCATGACGCGCGACGAGGCCGACGGCATCGCGATCGACCTGGCTTGGACGACAGGGGGCGAGGTCGAGGTGTGGCCTATCCGCTGCGCCGCGCTGTAGGCCATGCGATCGGCGTGTAGGGCGCCCGCCCGCCCGCTATGGCCAGTTGCAGCGCATCGTCCATCATACAGCCATGACGGGGCCGGTTCCCAACCATCACCACCACGTCCGCCAGGGCTCCGGCCGCGTGCTGACATTCGCAGGAGCCTCGAGGACACCCCCTCTGCTTTACATGTGCGCCGGGCTTGCATTCATCCATCGGGGAGCTCCATCTGTATGCGTTGGTAGATCTCGGGGAACGTGTTGCGCAGCAGGTCGAGCGTCGTCACCCACCGGCCGTTGCGCTTGACGCATGCAGGAGCGCCGCGCTGGCCCGACCGCTGCAACCATCGCCGCGCGCGCTGCGCCCCCCATGGCTTCTTCGTCTTGGCATCGAGGATCATGGCGCCGATGACGGCCATTTCGATGTAGAGCACTTCAGGTTCGATGGGCATTCGCCACCTCGAGCCAGCAGACGCAGGCCGCCCGGTAGAGGGCCCACGCTTGCTTGTCCGCCTTCACCAGCGCGCGCTTGCGCCAGGCCTTGCTCTGCGTCGGGATGCCCTGCAGCCCCGCTATGACGCCCAGCCGCTCGTCGTCGGTGAGGAACACCGGCGACTTCTCTTTGGCCTCGACATCGATCACCAGCTGCGCGCCAGCCGGTGTCCGTGCGTACAAGCTGAAGATGCGCCCGTACTTGGTGCGCCCCCATTTCGATCCCGCATCCCCGTAGTACACCTCGAGCACCCGGCTGTGCGTGACGCTGCGCTTCCCCACCTTGGACAGCCGACGCGACACGCTGGCATAGCGCACGACGAGATTGTGGGGCGGGTCGTTGCCTACGCGCACAGCGCCGTCAGGGGTCACCTCGATCGCACGCCCTCCGGTCGGCTGTGCGTCGATCTCCGTCAGGTCCGCGCCGTCGGCCACCGCGAAGGGCCGATCGGTGGGCTGGGCGACGTAGCGGTCGAACTTGTCCTTGATTCGCTTGCCCGTGCGATCGTCGCGCAGGGGGATGCTGGACATCGTCTTGGCACGGTCCAGCATCGCGCCGACAGTAGATCGCATGAACACGCATTCGCCTTCGCCGAGGAACCATTCCAAATCGCTTTCATCCGCGTGCGGCATCCTCATGCGATGTGACTCCAAAACTTGCGCAGGACGATGCCAGAAATCACCGCTTGGTGGACGCCCATTTCGTCCGCAAGCTGGTACTGAGTCACGCCGCCAGCAGCGTATCGATCCCTGATCGAAATCACTTGAGCTTCCACCAGCTTCGCCCGCCCATTGGCCTCGCCGGGGTGGGCGATCTGCCTGCCCTTTCGATCTCTATCAGCGTTGTTGTCGCCCTGAGTGCCGGTGAACAGGTGGGACCGCCTCACGCATGGAGGGTTGTCGCATCTATGCAGAACCGACATCCCGTCGGGAATGCGACCCTCGGCAATTAGCCACGCTATCCGGTGCGCCTTCCACATTCGCGTGCGGAACCAAAACTGCCCATGGCCGAACCCGCCTGCGCCTGCTGTCCAAACCCAGCACGGACCCAGCTCCGGGCAGTGCTCTGGCACCGGTCCGCTCTTGTCGACCTTGGCCCAGAAGCGCCGCTTGAGTCGGTCATCCATTCTCGGCCTCCGTGTCGCCAACAGCCTTCTTGACGCGCGCGATCGCGATGTCCATGTAGTCGGGCGATGCCTCGACGCCGATGCCGGTGAACCCCTCGCGCTCGCAGGCGATCAGGGTGGTGCCGCTGCCGAGGAAGGGCTCGAGCACCGTGCCGCCGGGTGGTGTCACCAGTCGCACCAGCCAGCGCATCAGGCGGACAGGCTTCACCGTCGGATGAAAGTTCGACGCTTCTTTGCCTCGGCCGGAATCCCGCAATGTGCCGTCGTTGCGCTCGCTGCGGGCGGGCTTCGGGCAGACGTAGATGTTGGCGGGCCATTTGCCCAATGGGTGCCCGCTCATCCCGTCGAAGTTTCGCTCGGGCATCTTGAAGGACTTCCCCTCGAACCCGTCGTGGGCCTTTGTAGTGCCGCTGGCCCACCGGTTTTCTCCCGGACCCGGCCAGGCAGCGTCACCGTATGCAATCCGGCACCTATCCACGTTCAGCGCGCCCGTCCCATGCTCGAGCACGTTGGCCGCGACGGTGCCGATCAGCGGCTTGCGCGCCAGGATGGCAGGCTCACAGGCCGGCTTCAGGGCTGTGCCGATGCCGTCGGGTACAATAGGCAGTGAGCAACGGCCGCAAACTGGCCATGCTCCGCCCGCTTGTGGCTCGCGTTGTCCATCCACAGTTGTAGATTCACCAGCTCGTTGTTCGACGGGTCGTGGTCGATGTGGTGAACCACCTCCGTCCGCGTGAGGCAGCGGCCCACCGCCTTCGCCATCACCAACCGGTGCTCCATGATGTACCCGTCCTTGCGAGCCATCGGCATCCACTCGTCCGGGCACCTGACCATCCGCACTCCGCGGTAGTTCCCCTTCGTCCGCTTCTCGGTCACCCCGCCCTTCCACCCCGGATTGGCCGCGCCCTTCCATCGGGTCCGAGCTTTCTGTCGCCGCCGCTGGTCCCACGCCCCCCCGTGCTTCGGGTGCGCCGCCAACGCCCTGCCCCTGAGCACTCCGCGGCAACTCTTGCTGCACGTCGGCCGCGTCACCCGTGCCAGGTGAGACGGGGGCCGCTCGATCTTCACCTCGCACACCGTGCATTGCGCCGTTGCCACATTGGCAGGATAGCTCTTTTGACTGCAGGACGGCGCTGACTTGTAGGCTTTTCGGGAACCCTTGCCACGTAATCCACCCGATCTGGTCGCGGATGTCGAACCCCGCGTCCTCGAGTATCGTCGTCAGCTTGTGAACCGTGCGGGTCGCAGCGAAGGCGATGATGTGCCCGCCGGGCTTGAGCACACGTAGGCACTCGCGCGCCCATTCTGCGCCGGGCACCGACACGTCCCACCCCTTGCCCATGAACCCAATTCCGTAGGGAGGGTCGGTTACGATCGAGTCGACCGAGTTGTCGGGGAGTGCCCGGAGCACCTCGGTGCAATCCGCGCACACCACCCGATGCCGTCCTATCTGTAAGTCGTCGCCCTTCTTGGTGGTCGCCTCCACCGACTCGGGCTGCTGGTCGTCCTCGGGGTTGTCGGGCGGCGGGCCATCGCCGTCGCCATCGCCGTCGCCATCGCCGTCGCCGTCACCCGGGCCCGGGTCCTCCGGTGGCAGGTCGGGGATCAGCACGTCAAGCTCGTCCTGGGTGTAGCCGGCGTCGAGGATGTCCTGGTGCCCGTCGTTGGCCATGAGCTCGGCCATGACCGCCTGCAGCGCCCCCTCGTCCTCGTGGCTGAACTCGGGTGCCTTGTTGTCCGCCAGGCCGTAGGCGTGTGAGTCGTGCTCGCTGAAGTTGCGGAAAATGACCGGCACCTCCTCGAGTCCCAGTTCGCCGGCCGCTGCCATGAGTCGGCCGTGGCCGGCGGATATCTCGTGGATGCCGTCCGCGTCGGCCTCGGTGCGCACGATGAGCGGCTGGGTCCAGCCGAACCTCCCGATCACCCTTGTCAGCCTGGGCACACCATCGTCGTGGGTGTTCGGGTTACCCGGCCATGGCTTCAGCTTGGCTATCGGCAGGAAAGGAACCCCTTGGTCGCGGAGCTCGGCAAGCGAGATTGCCAGCTGACTTGTTTTTTTCATGACGTCTCCATTGGCAATTGCTGCCAGGTTATCCCCAGGATCGCGCGCCGAACCGTGGTCGCGCTTACGCCCATCTCGCGGGCGAGGCCGCGATGGGTGTGGCCGCCCGTGGCATACCTGCGCCGCAGGCCCAAGACGCCTTCCGCGGTCAACTCACCGTATTTTACGGGGGCGTGGGCTCCTGGCAGGTGGGTCCATGTGCGTCCAATTCTTGCATAATGAACCGTCCTGACGTCCACCCCATGGCGGGCGGCCAGGGTTGCGTCGGTCACGCCATCGACGCCGTGGCTCTGCCGAATGTCAATCACAGCCACGTCGGTCAGCCGCGCGCGCATGTGCGCCTCGCCACGAGAACCGCGCAGCTTCTGCGCCATATCAGCCATATTGTCGACGTGGGTTCCGACAAACAGGTGGTCCGGCGCCGGGTTACAACACGGCGGATTGTCGCAGTGATGGAGCACGTCCAGGCCGTACGGAATCGGGCCACGCGCGGCCGACCATGCCAATCGATGCACGCGCCAGACCTTCCCCCAGCACACCGCTTGGCCGTAGCCCTTGACCCTCGCCCCCTGCCACTCCCAGCAGCCGGACGGCATCACCTGGATTCGATCCGTGATGCGCGCGGGCAGCTCGGCCAGGCTTTTTAGCAGGATATCGGTCGGGTTCTGTTCCATATGCGGGCTTTCTAATAGGTCGCGTGCGGGCGAGCGCGCGCCAATGCGTCCGGTTTCGGTTCAGTACTTGCCCGCTCCGGGGTCGGGCACATCGCGGTAAACCCGGTCATCGGGGGGTCTGGGAGTTTCACGGTTCTCGATCGCGCGGTGATGGGCTCGGTGGCAGGCAATGCAGAGCCAGCGGACCAGGCGCGGTTTGCTGTAGTCGTCGTGGTGCGCCTCGACGCGCTCGGTCGTCCCGCAGGCCTCGCAAGGGCCGCGGGTGAGGACGCCGCGCTTGACCAGTACGTTGGTGTAGGCACGGCAGGTTGCCCGTCGCCGCTGCTCTGGGGGCAGGTCGCGGTGCTTCGGGCGGTTGGCTCGGGACCAGGTGTTCCGGCAGTCTCGGCACCACTTATTCGCCGGGGATGCGCGGGGCTTCTCACGGCATTTGGTGCAGACGGTCAAGCGTGAAACGTCCGCGGTTAGGGACATGCCACGCAGAGTGCATCGATGCACTCTGCGTGGGAGGGCCCGGCGGCACCACGGACACATGGCAGGGTCAGGTCGGCCGTGGCCACAGTTGGGTGCGTCGGTCAGGTCCGGCAGCGGGGCCGACGTGAACTTGCCGACGCGCGTGCGCTTCTTGCGGGGCTTCCGCTTCGGCAGCGGGGGTGGTGGAGCTCCGTTGGTGACGACCGTCATGGTCTCGGCGATTTCCATGGTGCCGCGGTCCATGAGCATCCGGGCCAGCTTCCGGCCGGGGCCGTTGAGGTCCTGCCACCAGCCGATCAGGGCGACCTGCACTCGAGCTCGACGCGCGTGGAAGTCGGGGATCGTCTCGCGGTTCCCCTGGGGGCAGTGGTCGACGACGTATCGCTTGAGCCGTGCTGCAGTGGTTCCGTTCACGCTTTTTCTCCTAGTAGTTCGTTCATCGCGTCCCGCGCCGCCTTGAGCTTGGTGAGGGTCTCGCGGTCCTGGTTGGCGGACAGGTGCCCGATCCATTCGCGGACCATGTCGGCCGTGACGTCGCTGGGGTCGCTGCCTCGAGGGTTGACGTGGCGCCCAGCGTCCCAACCGAGGACCGCCGTTCCGAGGACCGCCAAAGGCTCGAGCAGGACGCGACGGTCCCTCTCGAGCTCCCGCTGCAGCGCGACGTTACCGGCAGCTCGGAGCTGCGCGCGCTTGTCGAGGTCCGCCTGCGTGATGGTCTCGCCGTCGAACGTGACCTGGCGCCCCTCGAGGCTGGCGAGAGTGCCGGCGATCGACCGGATCGCGGACAGGGCCATGCTCTCCGGCAGGGGGGCGACCTCCCGATGCATGGCGACCTTGACCTGGCGGAGCTTCTTGCCGTCCTTGGTGGCCGCCAGCAGGCCCCAGGATTCCGGGACCTCGTCGGGTTTGACCAGGCCGGACGGGACCACAAACCAGGTCTGGTGGAAGTTGTCCTCGACCCACCGCCGCTTTTCAGGCTGGCGGAGCTCGCGCAGGAAGTCCCCCCGCGACCGCTTGACCTCGAATGCGAGCCGGTGGTGGCCCTTGGACGGCCAGCAGCCGAACGCCGCCGCGTCGATGCGTCCGGTGGTCCCCTGGAATCCGACGCCCTTCTGGAGCTCAAACACGACCGCCCACTCCCCTGCGGGATACCGCAGGTTTATCAGCTGCTCGAGGTGGGGTTCGATGGGTTTTACAGCGGTTTCTGTTGCAGTTGCAGTCATAGCTTCTCCCGGTTGTGTCGAAATGAGCCGAGGGCGTCCGCGAGCTCGACGCGCGCCGCCAGTGAGACGGTCCCCCGCTCGAGCAGCTCCGCGACGTCGGCCTCGTCGAGCAGGACCTTGACGCGCTTGCGCTGGGGTGGGCCCTTCTTGGGGTGGATGCGATACAGCTTGCCGTTGGGGCTGGCCTCGTCGGTTCGCGACTCCACGATCCAGCCCAGCCGGCGGAGCTCGAGCAGCCGCGCGCCGTACCGGATGCCGCCGATCTCGACCAGCAGCGGGACGGGGAACCACCCTCCCTCGGACGCCAGCATGGCCTCCAGCAGCACCTCGCGCTGGGGCCGGTGGACGTAGGCGTGGTCGGTGCTCATGGTTTCCTCGGGGCGAACACTGTCAGCGTCGCGCCGGGTGGCACGGTGTAGGCCGTCCCCCCGATCGTGATGGTGACCTGGCCGCGCCCCAGAATGCGGGTCCTGCCGTCGGACAGCCGCTGGACACGGGTGTGCGGCCGGGCCGCTTGCTCGTCCACGCCGTGAAATATGGCCGCCATAGCTATGCCGTGCGCGTCGGGGGCCTTGGCAGTCAGCTCAAATGCATCATCGGTGATGCTTTCGTTACTTTTTTGGTGCGCCTGTCCAGTGCCGGGGGGCGAATCCGGTAACGCTGCGGACGCCTGTTCAGTGGCCTCGTCCAGAGCAGCGTTGATCTCGTCCTCGGTGGGCTCCTTGAACGGGCTCACAGCAGGGTCTCCGGGAAAATCGACATGACGCAGTAGCCGGCGGGTATGCCCCACTTGGGCCCGCGCTCGATGTGGGTGATGTAGACGCGGAGGTACTTGCCGGTCAGTTCGCCGGGCAGCGGCCGGTACTCCTCCAGGACCAGGGTGTCGCCGACGCGGTAGTTCCGGCCGTCGTCCTTGCGGTATTCGAACAGCTTCGCACCGCTGCGCGTGGCCGCGTAGGCCTCCGGCCAGCACTTCAGCCGGTGCTGATGGACGTCGCACTCGCAGGGGCCGCCGGGGTCGTCCCGCTCCGGGCAGGCCACGGGCTCCAGGATGTGGAAGGGGTCACCACAGTGTACGCACTCGACGCTGGTCAGGTGGGCTGTGGATGTCTTCAGCACCTCGGACAGTGCCACCGGGCCTCCGCGTGGCGTGAACCCCTTTGGCGTCTTCATGGCGCAACCTCCACGTGTGGGCACTTGCGCAGCGCGGCGCAGTTCGCGCACTCGAACAGCCGCTGCCGACCGCGCGCGTGCCACCAGAGCCGAGCGACTAGATTCCAGAATAGCCCTCCCCAATGCCACGCGGTGACATCGCCCTTGGCGTACTTTCGGGGGGCCATCTGTCGCGTTACGTTTTCGGCCTCCGAAGTACCCTGTGATTCCGAGGGCTTCTCGGCCTCGCAGACGCCAGCCACCAGGGCGCCGCAACGTCCCATCATGCAGCCACAGTGCGCGCACGTCGGTTCAGTGCCCATGCACGCCGCCCTCCACCGGGAACTCGTGGACGATGACCTCGCCCTCATCCGAGCTCGAGCAGCCCGGCGGCAGGTCGTCCCCCGTGACGTGCGCGTAGATGGCCACCAGTTGGTCCACGTCGTGCTGGTTGAACTCCAGGGCCTCCGGATTCGCCAGGCAATCGCGCCAGGGCGAGCGCCCGACACAGTCATCCATGGCCGAGTCATCGACGCCGCGCTGGTGGTCGAGGCCTGCCAGGTGGCCGAGCTCCTGCCACATGACGTGCGCGATCATGTACGCCCGGTAGGGTTCCGGATACCGCTCGAGCAGCGTCCGGTTCATGGTGACGGTCCCCCGCCGGATGTGTCCGTTGCCATCGGGCGACACGGTGGCGAGGCCCAACCAGGTCGAGCTCGCGTCGCCGCCGTCCTTGACCGTGATGGTGAACCCGGTCCCCGCCGCGCGCAGCTTGACCGGCGCGTCGTAGGCATTCCACGCCGCGATCGGGACCACGTAGCTCGACTGGTTGTCGATGACCGGGGACAGTGCGTCGTGTGCCAGGTGGTAGTTCTCCCAGACGTGCTGGCCCATCGAGCAGGTCGGCGGGGTGGTTGGGTGCGGGGGCGGCAAGCAGGACAGCCCGATCGCTGTCACCATTAGGGCCATGGCGGTCCAGCCGAGCCGATCCTCGAGAGCCTGGCGGGCTCTGAGCCGCGCCATGCGTTCAGCCTGCGTCTCGGTCATTCGGACACCGCCTTGCCCTGGCAGTGGATGACCTGCCAGCCCTCGTCGTTCTCGTCGCCGTACCCGCGCTCCATGACGAAACAGCCGGCCGTCGTCTTGTCGATCGGCTTGCCCGTCCGCTGGAACACCAGATCCGCCAGGGCCTCGGCCGCCATGGGCGCAGTCGCCTCCAGGGCCGTCATCGCGATGGGCGCAGCAGCTGCACAGCTGACCAGTGTGACCGAGATCACAGCTACAATAATCTTGCTTATTTTCGACATGCCTGTTCCTTTTTGGCCTTCTGTCACCCCACGGGGTGACGCGCACTACGTTGATATGCCCTACAGTAACCGGGTGGAAAAGCTCCAGGTGACTGTACTTTTGTTCGGTGCCGCCGCGGTCGGTTGGTTCGTCGCCGGGCTCTGGTTGCTATGACCATGACCACCACTCTTCCGTCTGCGTGGAGGCCTCGCCCTGGCGCCGAGCTCGGTGGCGACGCTCGATGTCGAGGACGACGAAATCCGACTTGGCACCCGTGGGAACGCGACCGTCGGTCGGGACGCTGAACTGCGGACGCTCGACCAGGTTCGCGCGTCGGCGGATATCCGCATGCCGCCAGAACTTGTTCCATCGCCCCTGGCCGTGGACAAGCACCGAGCGCACCAGGGCGATGACCGACGGCGCGTGGTCCATGGCGTGATCCAGGTGGTCGATGTCTTGGTCGTCCTCGTAGGGCGGATTCATCAGGAACAGGTCGAAGCGTCCGGGGTCCAGGTCCTCGGTGAAGTCGCGGGCCCGGACCTCGAGCGTCGGCTCCGAGCTCGAGGGCGGGCGGAGTGGCAGAGCGATCAGCTCGAGCCGCCTGACGTTGAGAGGGTCCACGTCGTAGGCCACGATGTCCTTGGGGGCGCTGCGTCCGTACATGGGCAGCACCAGGCTCCCGCGTCCGGCGCTCGGCTCACACACCCGCTCGTGCGGCAGGCCAGGGCGTCGTGACCACTCCCACATGCGCTCGGCTACATGGGCCGGCGTATAAAATTGGGATAAATCTAGGCGTCGCTGCTGATCCTCACCCAACAACCACTGCTGCTGCGCTACTCGATCCATGTCTTGCCCTTCACCACGTCGCGCACGTTTGAAAACGTCACACCGAAACGCGCTGCGATCGTTCGGTACCCGCCCTCACCCGATGCATGCTGGCGCCGTATTTCCCGCGCCGCCTGCATGGTCAGTTTGGTCGACCGGCGGTTGCGTGCCTGCGTGACCGGAGTAGCCCAGCGACAGTTGGATGGCTCGTAGTGACCCTGGCCGTCAATGCGGTCCAGCGTTTTGCCCTCCGGCCTCTCACCCAGGTCGGCAAGGAAAAACGTAAACGATCCCAGCCATCGATCGCACACGGCGATGCCACGGGCACCGTAATAGGACCAGCGCACACTGTTCTCGTTTGTGCAGCGATCCAGCATCGACGCATAGCTTCGGTAAGTAGGGCTCGGTCCCGAGTCCGGGCAATGCCCATGGAACTCGCGGCGTCGCTGCTGTTGCGGCTGGTCGGTCATCGGCTGCCCCGTTCGTCAGGGGGGTCCTCGCCAGTTATTGACCGCCAGATGGCGGCTGCCTTCTCCCGTGCTTCAGTGTCCGCCAGGGCCTCCTGGCCGTCTTCGCTTTCCATCCATTCATCGGACGCCGCTTTGTCCTGATCATAGCGCCCCGACATTGCGCGCTTGGCCAGTTCGGTCATTCGCGCCCGTGTCAGATGTTCAACGAGCAGCAGCTTAGGCGCCGCGTGCTTCGCCTTGTAATCGTGGTACCTGCCCTTCAGAGCGCGCGTGATAATTTCGTCGCGATCGTAGCTGCGCGGAAGCGCCTGCAAGTCGGTCACCAGCTTCTCGGTCCCAGCATCGAGTTCCCCGTTTGTCATTCGAACAGCCTCCCCTGGTTGGGTTCGCTCAATGGAGCCCGCCCCCCCTCAGCTTCGCGGCCCTCAGCTTCTCGGTCATCATAGTCCGCAGCTGCTTCACGACACGCTGTTCTTCGAACGTCGGTTCGCCCGTGCCCTTGTACTCGCGCTCATAGCCGTTGAGGCCGAACGTCCGGTCCTCGTCGTCCTGGGTCCAACCCTCGATGCGGTTCGGGATCGTCACTGCAACGTCCCGCCCTCTTCGTTCTGCGGGAGGCCCACGTCAGGCAGTGGCGTCTCGCCGGCCTGCTCCAGCAGCTCGAGGATGAACGGCAGGACAGCGTGGACCAGCATCAACATTCTCGAGTAGCGCCGCGCGTGCTCGCCGTTGCCGGTGAGGCAGACGTGTGGTCCGCCTTTCAGCTTGACGCCGTGGATGGAAATGCTGTCGCCGCTGCCGATGGACGCGTACATGAACGCCAGCATGTTCTCGGCAGCCTCCGCGCCGTCTTCGGTGTCCACGAACTCGTCGTGGCACCAGACCCACTGGCCGGGTGGAGCTCCATCCATCAGGAACTTCAGCTCCGCGATCACATCGCCGATCGTGACGGTTGCAGCGTCGTCTTTTCCCTCGGTCATTCCGGGTCGATCTCGTCGGCCGCCTGGGTCAGTTCCCAAGCGACGTCAATGCTCTGGCCCTGGTTGCGCTCGGGCGGGGGGCCGCCCTCGAAAAGCGCCAGCATGCGCTCGGTGTGTGCCTGGTAACTGGCCAACTCATGCAGTTGGGTGCGCAGGCGCCTAATCTCGCCCGCAGCATCCCGCATCAGCCTGACGGTGTTTGCTTTTTTGTCTGCCGCATTCATGTCTCACCTCGGTTCCCAGAAAAACTGTGTTCGCAGCTGTGTCTTGGTTCGGCCGCAGTCGACCTCTCGCCACTTCGCCGGGTTCATTCGTGCCTTATCCATGAGCCCGCCCGTGTGGATGGGCTTGCCCTTGCCGCGCTTCTTGCGACCGGCGCACGGGTCCTTGACCTGGCCGTCGAGGTACGCGCCGGCCCTGTCGTAGATCCGCTGCCACCAGGGTGCGTGCTTCTCCCACGATGACTTGGCGTCGGGCCATCCGTTGGGCTTCTCGCCTGGGCGCAGCGTGCGGACCCACACTCGCCGGCCCTCGTGCTTGCCGCGGAAGATCGCGCAGTACTTCAGCACCATCTGCCTCAGTGTGTACGCCGGCCTCCACCGCTGCACCATCGCCGCGCGCCGTTGCATGGTGTGCCACAGCGCCGCCTCGCAGTCCGGCAGCAGCCATCCACACTCGCCGACCGCCGCGCGTGCCAGGGTGAGCTGCGTGGCGTCTCTGTCCGCGTGAGCGATTGCGACGTTCAACCACAGCACTCCTACCGCAAGCCACATCAAGATAATTACTGTCCGGGCCATGCTGTCCTCTCGGGAAAAAGAATGCCCCCACCGTCGCCGGGCATGGTCCCGGTGGGGACACCGCGATTTCGCTCGCAGTGGGCGCAGTCAGCCGACCTTTTCGCAGAACGGCATGGACACCCACCGCTGCCGATGGGTTTGGAGGGTCACGAAAAACCACTGTCCAACGTGGCGACGCAAGCAACGTCCCGCAAGTCATAGGGGCTCCAGGGCGGAGCAGTAGTCCAGCCAGTTCTCGCCGGCAGCTGCGCGACACTCGAGCACCAGCTCCGGGGGGCAGTCCTTGTGATGCCGCGACCCCTGGTGGGTCGGGTTGTGGCACTTCGACGACAGCCACACCAGCGTGCGGTCGTCCTTGTGGGCGCCGCGCTTCTCGTGGTGACGTTCCTCGCCTGGCCGTCCACATCCACACTGGCACCGCTCGCCCGCGAAGCGCTTCTTGAACCAGGCGACGTATGCAGGCTGCTTCCGGGACCAGGGGCAAAACTCGTTGACGCGCTCGGGCGGGCCGACATCCTCGTGGTCGACGCCGCCGCGTGGCAGTACCTTCGATGGGCGCTGATACACTACACGTCCCTCCGCGCCAGGCACTCGGCGATCATAGATTGCATGAGCACGCGGTCCCCCGACAGCAGGACCTCGGCAGCCGCCGCCATGTGCTCGGTGGTGATGACCGGCGAACCCTCGCGCACCAGGAGCTTGATGCCCCTGCCCGTGCGCGGGGTGATCTCGATGAAGCCCTTCCGCGCCAGCGCGCGCAGATGTTCGTTGACGCCGTTGGTGCTGCGGATGCCCATGTCCTGGCCGATCTCGCGCATGGTCGGCGGATACCCGTGGGCCCGGATGTAGTCGCGGATGACGAACAGCACCTCGCTCTGCCTGTTCGTCAGGTCGCGGTTCCTAGTATTCATGGTAGTCCCCCGCGTCGTGGTGCTCGTCCAAGTCGTGGAAGAGCGTCAGGTGGGGGACCCATGCAGCCTTGACCATGCCGACGCCGCCCTCGCGGTTCTTCGCTACGATGACCTCGGCGATTCCGCGGTTGTCGACCATGCCGGTGTCGGGCTTGTAGGGGTTGTAGACTTCGTCGCGGTAGATGAAGAGGATCGTGTCGGCGTCCTGCTCGATGGCTCCGCTCTCGCGCAAGTCGCTGAGCATCGGCCGCTTGTTGGGTCGCTGCTCGACTCCGCGGTTGAGCTGCGCCAGGGCGACGACGGGGCACCGCAGTTCTTTGGCGAGGCCCTTGAGCTCGCGACTGACCTCGGCGACCTCCTCCTCCCTGCTGCGGTTCTTGGCCGCCGCGCGACACAACTGGATGTAGTCGACCACGATCAGCCGCAGGCCCTTGCGTCCGGCCGCCTTGCTTTCGCGGTGCAGCCGCCGCGACTCGCTGATCAGCTCGCGGATCGTTGTGTTGGGTTTGTCCCAGAAGTGGATCGGGAGCTCCGACAGCTTCCCGGCCGCGCCTGCCAGCCGTGGCCACTCGTCGCGACTGATGTCTCCGCTCCGGAGCTTGTGGCTGTCGACCTGCGACTCCTGCGCGATGTGCCGCCGCCCCCATTGCTCGTCGGTCATTTCGAGGCTGAAGAATACGCCGTCGTCCCCCGTCTCGGCCGTGGCGTTGACCAGCGACAACGCAAAGGCGCTCTTCCCCATGCCCGGACGACCTGCGACGATCACCAGGTGGCCGTCCCCCATGCCGCACAGGTGGCGGTCGAGTTGCGTGATGCCGGTCGGCTGCCCTGCGATGTGGTCGCTGTTGGCCGCGCGCCGATCGGCCTGCGCGCTGATCTGCTCGAAGGTGTTCACGATCACCTGGCGGTATCCCAGCGACCGCGCCGCGCCGCGCCGCTCAGGCGACGAGGCCAGCCGTCGTTCGATCTCGTCGAGGGTGCCGTCGATGTCCTCGGCCGAGTAGCAGTCCGCCGCGATCTGGTGCGCCTGGTGGATGTGAGCTCGGAGGGTCGCGAGCTTCTGGATGCGGGCCGCGTGCTTGGCCGCCAGGGCGACGACCGGGATCGTGTCGGTCAGCTTGAGCAGGTAGTCGTCGCCGCCGACGCCCTCGAGCTTGCTGCCGAGCTGCCCGCGGATACCGATCGTGTCGGTCGCGTGGCCCTGACTCTCGCACGCGACCATTGCCAGGTAGATCTTGCTGTGCGCGTCGCTGTAGAAGTCGGCCGGGTCGAGCAGCTCCGCGAGCTCGAGGAAGCAGTCGCGGTCGATCATGGCCGCGCCGAGGACAGCGCGCTCCGCCTCCATGTCGTTTGGTGGGACCCGGCCGCCGTTCATCGCGGGAGCTCCTTGTACGCGTCGCCGGACATCCGCGGGTCCTGGGGCCGCTCGCCGGACTGAGCTCGAGCCGCTCGAGCAGCTGCGAACGCCGCCGGGTCGCGCCACTCTTCCACGTTGCGCGCCCAGCCTTTCAGCAGCGCCTTGGGTGTCGCGACGCCTACGTTGTCCGACGCCCAGCCACCTGGACGCCACCACCACTGGAGAAAAGCCGGCCACTCCTCGCCGAGCTCCGAGCAGTTGGCCGCGATGATCTGGAATTCTTCGCGGTGCGCCACCAGCGGGAACAGCATGCCGACCGCCAGATGGCCCCGTCGCTGGTGGCAGCCGGTCGCTCCTGCCGCGAACACCTGCCGGACGCTCTCCTCGGTGCGGGTCGGCCTACGGGGCTTAGACGGGCTGCTAGGGGCCTTGTTGGCGACAGGCTCGGGGTGCGCTATTTTCCCGTCGTCGCCCCTACGGTCGGCAACGACGACCGTTCTATTCTCTGTATCTAGATCTGCTTCTAGGGGTGACGTCGCGTGACTCGCGTTACTGTCACGCTCGTCACGCACAGCGTCACGCTCACGCTTCTTGGCCTGGCGGAGACGCGCCAGCTCAACCTTCTTGCCCCGAAACTCGCGGTAAGTCTCGTAGTTCACGCACTGCCAGCCGACGTCAGGCCGACCGCGCTTGAGGACCCGCCGCCCCTCGTGAGCCTCCGAACGGCTGTCCGGGTCCGGCTCCATGAGCTTCTCGAGGGCGGGCTCCAGGTATTCGACGGTCAAGTTGAGCTTCCGCGCCAGGGCACGTATCCCCGGGACGTCGATGACGCCCCCCTGGTCGGCGACCGCCAGCATGCTGAGGAACACCAGCCGTACCTCGGGGGCCTCCAGCCATAGCGTCGAGTCCAGCAGCCTGTCCCCGTACAACTTTACGAATCCGTCGCCCATTCAAACCCCTCGTCCGTGATGTGTCACGCGGATGTAACGCATGCCCGTGACGAGGCGTCAAGAGAATTTGCGCTCGGCGGGGCCCGGAACGCCGTCACAGCCCCAGCAGCCCGGCCACCGTGACCTCGCCACCGGTCGCCTCGGACAGCTTCTCCGCGACCCGCCTGGACTTCGCCCCGTCCTTGGCCGCGGTCACGATTGTGTTGATTGCGAGCCGGCTCCGGTGGTGGAGCTCGGTCACCGCGCCTTTCCCGTAGCGCCTGATCCATTCGTCCAATGTCATGGCCGCAACCTGCCACAGTCGGCAGCGCGCTGCTATCAATTTGTTGGGCTTATCTTTTTTTACCCATTCGGTTGACGGCACGGGTTTGCTGTGCGATGTTGGACGGACTGGAGGCCATGATGGGACCCAACGAACACAAGCGGCAGCTGGAGCGCCTGCGCACGGCGCTGAACAAATTCAATGATGAAACCGGAGGCTGCCGCACGCGGGAGGCCGACGTGGCTTTCTACGAGGCCTGGAGTGCCATGACGGTCATGGCGGCCGAGGTTGCAGCGTGAGCGCCGTGTGTGTCGAAACCACGCCTGACCCGGTTGCTGACCTGGTCGAGCGTGGCGCTGACCCCGAGTACGCCGCGAAGGTGATCACGGTGCTTGAGGCCATGCGACCCAACCGCATGAAGCAGTGGGCCACGCTCTTTTCCACCGACAAGTTTCAGCCGACGGCGGTGAGTCCGTGGCTACGAGAGTTTGGCTACTGGTCAGACTAGATTGCTGGTATAAAAGACAGCCCCGGCGCGATGTGGAGTCGCCCGAGGCCACGGCCAACGAAAGGGTAATTTTCGATGAACGACAGATACCGTAGCTATCAAGATGACGACGCGCAAGGGTGGCGGTCGCGGCAGTTGCCGCGCGAGTCCATCCCGCGTCATCTGCGCGCACCGCAGACGTCCCGCTGCCATGCCTGCCACGCGGTAGTCGCGGGCGATGGCGACCGCACGGTCATCTGCGACGACTGCGACGAACTCAACGACATGGACCAGCGCGCCCACGAGGCAGCGCACGGCCCGGGACAAATCTAGACACTCAACCGGAGATACACCATGGGACTTACAGCAACAGACGGCGGCGGCGGAGACTTCACGCCAGCACCACAGGGCACGCACGTCGCCCGGTGCGTCCGGGTCATCGATATAGGAACGCAGCCCGGATCGATGCAGTTCCCGAAGCCACGGCAGAAGGTAATCATTTCATGGGAGCTCCCCGACGAGCTACACGAGTACGAAGGCGAGCAGGTCCCGTTCCTGGTGCACAAGCGATACACGATGTCGCTGCATGAGAACGCAGCGCTCCGCCACGACCTTGAGTCGTGGCGCGGACGACAGTTCACAGAGACCGAGCTCTCCGGGTTCCACCTGAAGAACATCGCGGGCGTCGCGTGCATGGTCACCATCACCCACTCGACTGACGGGAAGTACGCGAACATCAACGCCGTCACGGCTCCGCCGAAGTCGGTCAAGGTGCCGCCCGCCGTCAACCCGACTGTGTACTACGAGATCGAAGACGGCGCGTCCGAAGTGTTCCAGGCGTTCGGGGACAGCTTGCAGGGCACGATCCGCAATGCGCCCGAGTGGAGCGGACCAGCCGACCCAGACCAGCGACCCAGCGACGAACCGGGCTTCGGCGATGACGAGATTCCGTTTTGAACGACGAGGACCTCTGCAACGCGATCGCCGACGAAATGCAACGCCGGGGAATGGAGCCGAAACTGTGATTGCCGTCTACAAGTACCCGCTGCGAGTTACCGAGCGGCAGGCCGTCGGCATGCCGCTCGGCGCAGAGATCCTATCGGTGCAGACGCAAGACGGCAGAGGGCCCGCAGGCCGGTCCGCCCTGTGCTTGTGGGCCCTTGTCAATACGAAGAACCCGGAGGTCGGGCGCGACATCTGCATCGCTGGCACCGGGCAGGAGATCGAGTTGCTGGCGGTGAACGCAAAGACACACCTGGCCACCGTGCAGGACGGTTCGCTGGTTTGGCACGTTTTCGACTTGGGAGAACTGACATGAAGGTCGCGATCACAGCAGACGGCCACTGCGACGAGCGATCACGCTTCGACGAGTGGCAACGTGTCCACGCCTGGATGGCGGACGACTGGCGCGACAGGGGTGTGTCCCTGGCGCTGAACGGTGGCGACCTGTACGAGCGCCGCAGCACACCCGACGAGCGCAACGCGATGGCCGCGCATGTTCGCAGGGTGGGCGAGTTTGCCGAGCAGATCGTCGTCCGCGGAAACCACGACATCACCCACGACCTCCTACTGCTCCAGGAGCTCGACACCAAGCACCCGATCCGCGTGCTCGAGCATCCGGAGGTCGTGACCGTGGGCGACGTGGCCGTCGTTTGCCTGCCCTGGCCGCGCAAGGCTGCTGTGCTCCAGCGCGCCGCCGACCTCGGCCTGGACAGCGAAGGGGCCGAGCAGCTCGCTGGGGATGCGCTGCGCCAGATCCTGGCGAGCATGGGCCAGGGCCTCGATCTCCACCAGGGCGCGAAGATCATGCTAGCGCACGCGATGGTGCGCGGGTCGCGCACAAGCACCGGGCAACCGCTGGTCGGCTGCGACATGGAGGTGGGCCTGGAGGACCTGCGCCTGGCGGGTTGCGACCTGTACGCGCTGGGTCACATCCATCTGCCGCAGTCGTGGCCGGAGTCAAAGGGCGATGTGTTCTACACCGGCAGCCCGCGACGCACCGCGTTCGGTGAGCTCGAGGAAAAGTCGTATGTCCTCTGGGATACCGACACCGGGCAGTGGGAGCGCATCGCCACGCCGTGTGCGCCGATGCTGCAGCTCGAGGCGATTTGGACCGACGGCGATTTTGTCGGGTCGCATGACACGATCGTCGCGTCCGTTGGTGGCGTGCAAGGTGCCGAGCTCCGGTTCCGCTACACCGTGCCGGCCGAGCACCGCGAGGCCGCCGCGTACTGCGCCAACACACTGCGGACGGACTGGACTGCGCTCGGAGCAAAGAGCGTCCAGCTCGAACCGCAGACGGTTACACTTTCCGTTGCGAAAGCGCCGGAGGTGGCGGAGGCTATCGGGACCGCTGCGAAGCTGCGCGCCATGTGGCGACTGCGAGGCAACGAGCCGGACGACCCGGACAGCGTCCTAGAAAAGTTGGCAACGCTGGAGGCTGGGATCGAATGACCTACCGCAACATCCACATCCACAACATGGGGCCATTCTCCGACGTCGAGCTCGACCTCGAGGCCATCGAGGGCCAGCTGATCGCGATCTCCGGTCCCAATGGCGTCGGGAAAACCACGCTGCTCGAGCTCCTGACCGGAGGCCTGTCGTACCGCAGCTGCCGCACGCGGGGAACGCTGGCGCATCTGGCGACCGCGCGCGACAGCTACATCGAGGGCACCGTGGTCAACGGCCGCCCCTGGAAGATCCGGCAGACGGTCGACGCGACCAGTGGGAAGTCGGAGGCCCTGGTGACGGCCGAGGACGGGTCGCACCCGTTCGACACTGGCAAGGTCCGCGACTTCGACGCGTGGTCAAAGACGACACTGGTGCCGCCGGAGGTCCTGTACGCGTCGGCCGTCAGCGTGCAACGCGAGCAAGGGTTCCTGTCACTCACCAGGGGCGACCGGATGGCCGTGCTGCTGCGGGTCATCGGGATGGAGCGCCTGGAACTACTGGCCGAGGCTGCCCGTGGTGAGGCGCGAGAGGCCCGGCGAGTGTTGGAGGCTGTGCGTGTCCGGCAGGACGAGGCACTGACCTCCGCGCTGGACTTAGACGCGCAGAAGGGCCTGTTGGAGCGAGTGCGCGCCGAGGCCGCCGCCGCGGATCTGGATCTTGAGCAGGCCGAGAAAAGGCTGCGCCGCGCCGAACTGGCCGCCGCCGACGAGGCGATGGCCGCCGAGCTCCGAAGCCGACACGATGCGAGCCGCAAACGAGTGGCCCTGCATCGTGGTGCGTTCACCGACAACGCCGAGCGCCTGGCCAACAACCGGAAGCTGCTGGAGCAGCGCGACGAGATCATGGAGGCGATGCGCAAGGACACCGAGCTGCTGGAGTTCTGCGAGACGCACATGGCCGAATCCGTGGCGTTCGAACGGGCGGCCGAGAAGCTGGAGGGCGAGGCCCGGGAACTGTCGGGGGAGCACGAGCGGGTTACGCGACTGCGCCTGGGCGCCATCGAGGGACAGAAGCGCGCGACCGCCAGGCTGAAGGACGCCGACACGATCGCCAACGCCGTCCACGGCATCGAAGACTTGCGGAAGGTGGTCCACGACGCGGAGATATCCTCCGAGGGCGCGGACATGCGCCTGGCCACGCTACGGGGGTCGCTGCTGGGACACAAGGACGAGCGGATCGTGCTGCTGCGCCAGGGACTGGAGCGGAGCCAGGGGCCGGAGTGGATGGAAGAGGCCATCGACGCGGCAGCGGAGGCGCTGGCCGACGACGACGCGCTGGTGGTCCAGCACGAGGGCCTGCCCACGCGCATCGAGAATGCCAAGGCCCAAGCCCGCGAGCTGATCGACATGATCGGACAGGCGAAGGGCGCCCTGTCACTAGCCGACGGGCTGGTCGGCCGCAAGGGGGAGATCGTTGCCGCGCAGGAGGACTTCGAGCGCGACGGCCACACGATCATGCACGCGGACACCGCGCTGGCGAAGCTGAACGAGAACGCTAGCGCGACCGAGGACAAGGCCGCGACTAAGCGGATCGCGCAGAAGGGCCAGCAGGACCTGGCCGCGAAGGTGCAGGAGGAACGCGACCAGCTGCAGCCACTGACGCGCAAGCTCAAGAACCTGGAGGCGGCCGCCACGCGGGTCGAGGAACTGGAGCACCAGCAGATCGCGCTGAACGCCGCGTGCGTGGAGGCCGAGGCCGAGCGCGACCAGTTGCCGGAGCTGCCGGAGTTCGCCGCGATCACCAAGGACCTGGGACCGCACCGGGACGCAATCGAGGACCAGCGCCGACACGCGAAGAACGTGCACGCGCTGGTGGGCACCGCCGACGGGGGCGTGCAGCGCGCGATCGAGGACCAGCAGAAGCTGGTGAAGATCGAGGTGGAGCGCGTCGGCGCCGAGCGAGAACTGGCGGAGTGGACGCGCCTTGCCGCTGACGTTGGGCGCGACGGGCTGCAGGCACTGGAGGTCGATGCTGCGGTTCCGGCCCTGAACGCGATCGTGAACGACATGCTGCACGAGTGCCACGGCTCGAGGTTCACGGTGGAGTTCCGCACCGAGCGCGACGTGGACAACGGGAAGTCGCAGCGCGAGGCCCTGGACGTCCAGGTCATCGACAACCTGAAGGGGCGGGACGCGCTGGCCGAGACCTACTCCGGCGGGGAAATGGTCATAGTCGGCGAGGCAGTGGCTCTGGGGCTGTGCGTGCTCGGGTGTGAGTGCATGGGCATCGACAACCCGACGCTCGTACGGGACGAGACAGGGGCCGCCCTGGACGCGGACAACCGGCCCGCCTATGTGCGCATGCTCCGACATGCGGCAAAGCGCATCGGCGCCGAGCACGTGCTGTATGTGAGCCACGACCCGGGGATGATCGAGGCAGCCGACGCGCGGATTATGATCGACAAGAATGGGATTGTGACGGTGGACGCATGAACCAGTACGACGTCCACTGGCCCGACCTCCACGGTGACGACCTGTCGGAGTTTAGGACCCTCAAGGCATTCGACCACGCCGACGCTGCCGAAGAGGTCGTCGAGCAAGAGGAGGCCGAGGACTGTAGCTACTCCGTCGGCGAGGGGCGGGGCACCGTCTGCGTGATGGTGCGCAGGCACGAGTCGGACGAATCTTGGAAGCCATTCGCCGTGCGCGGAGAAATGCGGCACCATTACCATGCAACTGAAACGGAACAGGTGTCAGAATGATCAAGGGTACACGGGCGATTAGTGTTCAAGCGGCCAGTCCCAAGCGGTCCATGTTGCCCGCGGGGGACTCGGCGCGGGCGGGAGTTGGCGACCCAAACCATCGCCCCTGGAAGGCGGGGACAACCATGTTGATGTCGGGCAAGTGGGCATCCGCCAAGCTAGTTCAGAGCATCAACGGCGAAGAGGTGGAGCTCCGCGGCCACTATGCCGGCGGGAAGTCGGCGCGCAGCTGGGTCCGCAGCGTGCCGGACGATGTCGAGGTGGTGTCTTGACGACGTTCGAGACGGGGGTGTGGCAAGCGACCTACGGCGCCGCGATGGCTGGCGGTGCGTCGCCAGACGTGGCAGCCGTCCATGCACAAAGCGCGATCAACGGCCTTCGATTCGCCGGCCGCCAGGACTGGATGCCGGTGAGGGAGGGCAACTACGAGCTGCCGCCGGAGCCGGAGCCGACGTGAGGGCCGAGCACGAGATTGCGATCGATCGATTGCTGCGGGACATCGGCGCGTCGATGCGCGACCGCCACTATCCCACATGGGGCCGAGTCGGAGGTCGCTTGAACCCCAGGCACAAGTCGCATTGGCTGCGCGTGCGCGGGGGGCAATACTCGGTCCGGGAAATACGATCGATGATCGCAGCGATCCGCACCCTGCGGACCCTGGCGTTCCTGCTGCTGGCCGCCTGCGACACCAGTGTCGCTGGAGGGTTCGCACTCGACGCGTCGGTGTCGGCCTACGTCGGGCCGCCGCGCCTGGTGGCGGACGACGGTGTCGTCGTGGTGCTCGAGGACGACGCCGCGGTCGCGGTCCCGACTGACGCCGCGACGCCGGATGCCGGGACCGACGCCGGAGAGCCTGGCCCCACGCCCGCCGAGCTGGCGTTCGACCACTGCTGGGGGTTCGTGTGCTGCCACCAATGCGACCTGGAAAGGTGGTGCAGTGGAGACAGCTACCCACAGGTCAGCGCCGATGGTCAGTGCGTGCGATGCGAACCGAGACAACCCCTGTGCGCCGACGACGACGCCGGGACCGACGCCGGAGAGTGAATGTCCATTGTGACCAACGTGACGAAGCCGACGACCGCCTGCACACTCGAATGCGACATGTGCGGGACGGAGACGCTGCACCGTCGACAGTGGGGCGCGAGCGATCGCGTGTGCCAGGGCTGCGGAAACGTCAACCACCGCCGGCCGCCAGTGCGTGGGGCGGACATGCTGGCGAAGTACGTCACCGCGGAGGCGACGCACGAGATATCCGAAGGCGAGCCGGTCCAGGGTGACGTGGAGATCACAGTCACCGGAGACGGCATCGACGGCGAGCGCCACGTCACGATCCCGGCCGCGCAGGTCGCCGCCGCGAAGGCCGCGGAGGCCGAGGCCCTGGCGGACTTCGGGCCGAGCGAACAGGTGACTGTCGAGCAAGCGCTCGACGCGGAGGCCAACGATGTCGATGACTGAGCAAGAGCTGGGGTGGCAGAAGAAGTACCAGGACACGACGACCGCCTGCGGGGTCGCCGCGAACGTGATGGCGCCCTTTGACCTGCGCGCGATCCTGGCCGCGATGCAGCGCGCCCTCGACACCGCCGAGGACCTGGCGGTCAAGCCGCCGCTGTGGGCGGAGAAGAAGGCCGCCATCCTGGCCGACAAGGAGCTGCTCGAGGCCGCTCTGCCCCTGTACGACTTGGCGCACGAGCGCCACCGACAAATCCAAGCCAAGAGGAAAGCCGATGAAGCTCTCAAGACGTGACGTACTGAAATGGTTTGGGGTCAGCGCCGCAGCTGGCGCAGCTGGCCCCGCCCTGGCGCGAGAGCCCGACCCGCTCGATGACTTCGTCGGCCAGGCGGAGTACATCCCAGCAAGCCCGCCCGACCCGTGGCCGGACCCGTGCCAGTGGCCGCCGCGAGGCCTGGTGCTGTCGCTGCACACCGAAGATCCGCGAGTGGGTAGCGAGGTCGCCGTGCCCCAGGGGCGCTACGAGACCACCTACCCTGGATACGAACGCATCGTGATGCCGACCGACCGCTCCGGCTGGGAGTATTCACAGACGCAGGACACGGTGTCGAACGCCGACGAACTCCGGTTCCCAGAGTGCGTCGGCGGGTCGTATGACGTCCGCGCCATCTGCATGGGCGACGGCACCGAGGTCCTCCACGTCCTGGTGCTCGCCTTGCCGATCCTGCTGTCCGGCGGGGTGACAGCCATGGCGGGCAAGGGACAGATCCAGCTCGGCCTGGTATGAGCGTCCGATTTCGGACGGTGGGAGGGCCGGAGCCGGAACGCGCGCAGGACATCGAGCCGCCGACCGATCCTGGCGAGGTGGTGTTCTTTCGCAATGCCAATGATTTCGGACGGTGGTGGAGCATGGACCACACCGGGCTGCCAGGGATGCGGAAAGCGACGGTGGAGGAGGCGATGTCCGTGGCCGTCGCCGCGCTGCGACTGTGAGCTCGACGGACGAAAAACGCCCCGCCCCCCGGTGAAGGGAGGCGGGGCGTTTTGGTTTGCTCGCTCGCTCTATTGAGCCGCGATGATCGGGAGAGTGATGTCAGGCGACACGTGGACCTCCGTGCTCGGGAACGTCACCGTGAACTCGACGAGGGCGGTCAGCGCGTTGGCCACTTCTGACGTCTTGCGCTGGTAGCCGACGATCCCATTGGTGGCATCGTCCACGACGCCGGCCTCGTCATCCACTATGACGAGGCTGGAGTCGTCCCGGTCCTTCCAGCGACACACGACAGTCGTGCCGCCGGGTAGGACGATGGGCTGGCCCTCGAAAAGCAACTGGTAGCGCAGCAGTCCATGTGTATCGCCCACTTTGATTGGTCGATACGATTTTTTTGCCACGCTTCAGCCTAGTCCTCGGTCCAGGTGAGGGCACCGATGGCAGCTTCCGGCTGGATGCCGTTGCTGACCGCCAGGCTGGCCGTGAGCGCGCCGGAGGCGAGCAGGTTGCCAGCGCCGGAGACCGCCGTGCCGATGCCGTAGTGCGTCTCCGTCTCCGATCCGCCGGTGGCCTGCGGCCACTGCACGATCGCGGTGTTGCTGGCGTTGTCGCCCGCGACGGTCCAGCCGCCAGCGGTGCGCGGAACGGCCGCGCGCGCGTAGGAGGTGTAGGCCGCTTCGCTTGTGGTCTGCACGCCCGCCTCGCCGGGGTCCGCTGTGTGCAACGAGCAGAACAGGTCGCCGTCCGCTGCGCTGGGCTGCAGGCCCGAGGCGTCTCCGATGTTTGCGATCGCCGTGTTGTTGAACAGCAGCAGGAGGAAGTTGGTCTCGAAAGCGTTTGTCTTGCTCATGGGTCAGGGTCCTTCGCGCCTGCGCGCTGTTATCAAACAGTTGCCGTCGTCCAATGGGTGCGGTCCACTATATTTTCCAGATGTTGATTGCCGCGAGCATGGCATCACGCATCGTGCCGCCATTTATCGGAACGTCCAACCACGCGTGGGTGGTGTCCGATGAGATGGCCACGAATAGAGATTGGTCGGACGCCATCTCATAGCTTGCAATTTGGAACGAATAATCTCGGATGAAGTCTCGGCCTAGATCTAAAGCAGCCTCGATCTGCGCGGCGTCGGTCGGGTCGCTAGCCTGGGTCGCCACCAGCACGCCGCCCACGAACACCTTGAGATCGGTGATGATCGACTTGCGCTGCTCCTCGCCCGCTAGCATGCGCTCGTCTGGCGAATACATACGGGTCATAGTTTTGGCTTCCGCGTGCGTTGACCCGTCCTCAAGATCCCAGCGGATCGTGATGTCGCGGGATAGCGTGCCCGGCGGGTCTCGCCTCCATTCGTACTCCTCGACGAGAACACGATCGATGAAACTCTTAGATCCGTCCACGTTGAACGTCGCGCTATCGAAATACTCCACGCTCACCACGTCGCCGAGCTGGCGCACCGTCTTGCGCTCCAGCCTACGGTCGAGGCAGGTGCGATAGTTCAACGACGTAGGCGGCGATAGCCTGTCCCAATCACCCTCGGGCAGGTATCGAAATATCTTGCAACGACCATCCGGTGGTGGGGTGGAGACCGCGATCAGAACCGGATCGGGCGATGCGTCTCGGTCGATGTACCACTCCTGATTAGCAGGCGGATCGACGGAGGCGGCCCAGCCGGTATCGATCCCGGCATATCCCGGCGTGGAGTCGTTTTCAAATTGTGAGACCGCCGTCGCCACGTCTGCGCGCTTGCGAAATTCCTCGACCCGCACGGTCCCGCCCGATCCTGCGTTGTTATAGATTGCGACCCACATCTAACTAGGCTCCATGATGAGGTACATCGTGCACTCTCCCGGCTTCTGAGATGAATCATATTCGATCTCTACATAATCGCCTGCACTGACCGAGACGCTGATCGTCTCGGCCCCGCCTAGATCCGCATTCATGCTGCCAAGGACCACCGTCGCCTCCACTGAGCCGTTGATGTGGATCTTCATCTGGGTCGACGTGCTTCCGTCTGCTGTCTGGTAGACCAGACCCGTCAGCGTGCCGGTAATGCCGATCGGCTGGCGCGTCCTCGGCTTCGTACTGTCGTCCGCGGTGGTGCTCTTGCCGTTAGCTATCAGAAATTTGCCCAGCGAATCCGACTTCGCGCCGAACGGGCAGCACGCGATCGTATCTGTGAAGCCTACTGCTATCGCGGCAGCATCCTCTGGGCTTGGGATGTTTGCGAATACATAGTCTGTATCGGAGACTAGGATCTCGCCGCTCTGCGAGCTTGTGAGCTGTACGACCACCTCATTTCGAGAGTCGCCAGCTGCTGGCGTGATCGTGCTGATCAAATCGTTTCGCACGACGTTCCCGATCCGCACGATGATCCCGACCTGCATTCGATCAAGGTTGTGCACCACCGAGACGCTGCTAACGCCCGAGAATTCCATCGAGAATAACGGCTTGAATTGTCCGGCCATCAGAGCACCCCCCCGTCACTAAATGCCACTCCTTCGAGGATCAGCGTCCACATCGTCAGATCCTGATTTGGCGATCCGTCATCAGCCAACTCAAAACGAATCATCACCAGATCGCCACCGTACAATCCGTCTATTTCAAACGGACTAAATGCCGTGGATAGGGCGCGGTTGTCGGCGGTAGCTGTGTCGGTCAACGCTGTTGGGCCAACGGCCTGCCCAGCGTTCGCGGTTAGCGTGTCCGTGTTTGCTAGCGTCCTCGGCACAGGCACGAGACCGCCTGATGGGTCTGCCACGTTCACGCCCTGCACCTGAATCGGGAGCACCGAGACGATCCCGGTGGGTGCGGTGGTAATGGGCTGCGATCCCTCGACCGAATAGACCGGGGTGATCTTGAGCGCGAACGCCGTGCATAGTCCCTCTGGTAATACCAGCTGAGTGTAGATCGCGTCCCCTGTAGTATTCAGTCTGGAGTTAGGCGCGTTTTGTGTCCATTCAGTTGGTAGCCCTCCGCTGCCCACCAGAATATTGGCAGACTGAACGCCGCCCGATTCGCCGTACACGTTCCCGCCGATGATCAGTGTCTGCCGCCAGAGAGCAAGCCCCAGCGCGCGACGCCTCCCCAGCTCGTTCAGTTGCACGTGACTGGGCGCGAGCCAGGCCGTCTCGAAAGTCGGAAGCGTCGTGACTGTGCTGGCGATACGCCATCGCACCCAATACGAGGCGCCGATGGCCACGCCTGCACCGTCTGCGGTAGCGAGCCCCCATGTCGTCTCGGTGTCGATGCCGTATTGAAGAAATTCGCTTGACGATGCGCGCAGGAACACGTCGCTAGAATAGCGGTAGGTCTCGACCTCCGACGACGCCTGCACTCCCACGCCTGCCCATGCCGAGCCGTCCCAGATCTCGACGACATATGAGCCACCGACGCCTGCTGCCACTTGAGCGATCTTGGCACCCCAGTGTTTCAGAGCCGCGCCGGCCGTTGTCTCGCGGGACGACGCCAAATAAATCGCGTTGCCTACTCCGGTCCCCTGAAATGTCAGCGTCGAGCCCGATCGGCTCTGCGCCGCTGCCGTCTCGTCGACCTGTGATCCGCCTGTCACGACCGAGCCGACCATCGTCTCCGTGCCGTCTGTCGTGATCACCTTGATCCCGTCGCTGTATGACGAGCCCTCGCCTACCAGTAGGGCCGATCCGAGTTCGGGGAAACCCGTCACCATGTCCGACCCGACGACGCGAGACTCCGCGTCCCGGACGTCGGTTAGCTCCTGGTGAAACGTCGCGTTCAGCTGCATCGTCCCGATCGCGGCACTCGGGAAACTAAACAGCGGCTGGACCGTCGCGCCGCTAACTACCAGCGTGGTGCCCGCCCCTGTGAGCGCAGGATCGATCAGCAGACTCGCGATCGTCGCGTCAACACGTCCGCCGACGATCGTCACTGTCACGCCGTCCGCGGCCAGGTGGCCGCCGTTCGGTACGTTGAACCAGTTAGGCGAATAGATGATGCACGTGCTCGTGCCCGAGACGTGGATGCAGTCAACGACGTTCGAGTTTCCGACGTTATGTGCCTGGCCCTGGAATCGGCCGCCGCCCTCGGTCAGCGTGACGTTCTCGATCGTGCCTGCGGACTGCGGGACGTGTACATCATCGAGAGCAAGCACGCCCGCGCTCACACGTAGCAGATTCGCCATGCCTCCAAGCGAGCACCGGATATTCCCGCCGATGAGCTTTCCCGTCCCCGTCTTGACGATGCCATCACCAGAGCCCGTCAGGCCGTCGCCTCTGAAATCTAGGTCGTAGACTGTGCCGGTGCCTGCGCTATGGGCAACGCCGGCCAGTGATGCCGTGGTAGGCACTGTGACGGCAAATCCCCGCATGTAGCTGCCATCCGATATCGTGATCACATGCGAGACGGCTGCGGCCTCGCCGACAGTGGTAACGCGAAATCCGCCCTCGCCGATCAGCGAAACGCCCGCCGGGATCGTCACGCCCGACTCGACGTAATTTCCAGGCCTCACGCTAACCGTGTCGCCCGAAGCCGAGGCCGCTAGTGCTGCGCCGATCGTCAGCCAAGGCAGATCGAATCTGTCGGCAGTGGCCGTGCCATCGTCGCCAGCTTTATCAACCCAATTAATCGATGTGGTGGTGATCGCTCCGTCGTCTGGATCGGGGTCCGGGTTCAGGTCCGGAGGGCCCAGGGCGTCATGCGCCGAGATGATGGCATCAGATGTGGCCTCGTCAGTCGCGTTAGGAACGCCGCTGAAGTGGACCTGAACGGCGATTGTTGCGCCGGTCTTCTGAGACGCGATGCGATTGAACGTAACTGGCGTGCTCGAAAAGTCAGCGGCCTCGTACTCTTGGCGCAACTGCTCCAGATCGGGAATGCCGCCGGGTGCGCTCGCGAAGTCGGTCTCGTCGTATTCAAGTGTGGCCATCAACCTGTCACCTTCCGCGCCGTGATGTAGGCATCGCTGATCGTCATGGTGCCAGAGCCGGAATCGACGGCGTAACGTAGCTCAATATTCTGCGCACCGTTCCCGGACGTGTTGCTGACCTCGCGGCGAAAGTGGACGGGCATGATGTTGGCCGAGTCCTGCATCTCGCAAACCATCTTGCGGCCGAGCACGGCTGGCGTCGTGGCATTTTCGAGCCACACGCTGGGGTTGCCGTTCTGGTTGCTGTGGCTGATCAGAGCGCTGCCCTCGACAATCCAGACCCCCGTCTCGTCCGGGATGTCGATCTCCACTTTGGTGATCGGGGTTGTGCCGTTCGTCGTGTCCTCGCCTGTGCTCATGGCGCGCAGCTCCGCGTGCATGTCCAGCCGCCGCCACTGGCCGGTTGTGCCGAGCGCGAGATAGTATCCGGGGTTGGTGCCGGCCGTCTGTCGGATGACGCCACCGGCATCCACCGCCGCCTGGACGACAGTGTTACGCGCGGCCTCGTCGGTGACGTCGGACCACCGCATGAGGACGTGGACCCCCTTGCCGCTGTTCGTGGTTCTGTCGGCTGAGTGATGCTCGGGCATGCGCTAATCCCTACGGGGTTTGAAACATCGCCACGCCGTCCTCGGTCATGTCGATGCCGTCCTCTGTCATCTGGTTGGCGACCGTGATGGTCGCGCTGAGTGTCGAGTCGCCGGCGATCGCGCCGACTACCGCGCCCGTGGCCGTGACCGTCGCCGCCAGGGTGGTCGATCCGTCGATGCTGCCGGCCGCCTTCACCTTCGGGATGACGGTGCCCGCCAGGGTGGTCAGGCCGAAGATGTCGCCCGCGACGTCGTTCGCCACCGACTCGATGGTGCCGGCCAACGAGCTGGACCCGGTGATGGCGCCTGCGATCGCGCCGCCGGCCGCCAGGGTGGCGTCGAGGGTCGAGGACCCGGTGATCGCACCAGCGACCGCCCCGACTCCGCGCAGCGCGCCGGCCAGGGCGCTGTCGCCGTCGATATCTCCAGCGACCGCCGCAATACTGGCCAGTGCGCCGGAAAGCGTGCTCGACCCGGTGATGGCGCCAGCAATCGCCCCAGCAGCCCCCACAGTGGCCGCCAGCGTGGACAGGCCGAGGATATCGCCGGCCACCGCTACGGGCGCCGTGAGGGCTCCAGCGAGCTCAGAGCTACCAGAAACGTCGGCCGCCACATCACCGATGCCGCGGACGGTGCCGGAGAGGGTGGAATCACCGAAGATCGCGCCCGTCACGCTGTCGGACGCCAGGGTGGCCGCCAGGGTGCTGGAGCCTGCGATCGCGCCTGCCACCGCACCGACTGCCCGCAGCGTGCCCGCCAGAACCGACGCTCCGGCGATGGCGCCCGCCACATCACCGGCCGAGGCCAGCGTGCCGTCGATGGTCGTGCTGCCGGCGATCGCGCCAGCGATGGCACCCGTGGCCGTGATCGCCCCCGCCAGGGTGGTCGATCCGTCGATGTTGCCGGCCACAGCCCCATCTGAGGCCAGCGTGCCGGCCAGCGTAGAACTGCCCGTGATGGCACCGGCGATCTCGCCGCGCGCCGCCAGGGCCCCCGCCAGGACGGTGGAGCCGTTGATGTTCGCAGCCACCTGGCCGGTCGCCGCCAGCAGCGCATCGAGCACCGTGATGCCGTCGATGTTGCCGGCCACGTCCCCGACGTGCCGCAGTAGGCCGGACAGGGTGGACCCGCCCGTGATGTCGACCGCGACCTGGCCGGTCGCGTCCAGCGTGCCCTGCAGATCGGAACTTCCGATGATGTCGCCCGCGACGGCCGCGACGCTCTCGAGCGCGCCGGTCAGATCCGAGTCGCCGTCGATCGCGCCGTCCACTGCGCCCTTGGCAGTGACGGTCGCCGCCAGAGTGGAGCTGCCCGCGATGTCGCCCTCGACGTCCACCACGATCCGCAGCAGCCCGCCGAGGATGCTCGACCCCGTGATCGCACCTGCAATGACGCCGACTGCTGTGAGGGTCGCGTCCAGTGTCGACAGGCCGTCGATGTTGCCGATGACCGGCGCGATGTTGTAGCCGTCTGCCCGCCGGACGCGACCGTGCACCAGTTGCTGCAGATCGTGCGATGCCAGCTGTCCAAGCTCATGCTCAGTCAGCTGCGCCAGGTCATGCGCGGGCTGCGACACTGATTTATCGCTTTCGGGCTGTAGGTCCGACGCTCACCCAATCGAGGCCGCGCTCGACACGATCGAGCAGGGCCGCCAGGCCGGCCAGCGCCTTGTCGTCCTCGGTGGTCTCGGTCTTGGCCGCCAGCTTCTGGAGCAGGACGACGAGCGCGCGGAGCGCCGTCACCAGGGCCAGGAACGCGACCATGGCATTGGTGATCTCGGCGGGGAGGACTGAAAGGAATTCGGTCATTCCATAACTCCACTGAGCTCGAGGCCTGCGAGCGGATCGTCCGGGTCGAGCTGGAGCGCCTTAGCTACTGCCGCCCGCCCCTTGTTCGCTGGACGCGATCGCGACGAGCGCCTGGCGCGTGGTGCGTCCGCCTCTGCCGCCTCCAGGTACTGCGCCGTCACCAGACGGACCACGATCCCCATCTGCTTCTTCTGCTTCTGCGTGTCCGCCGTCAGGTCCGCGATCGCCTTGGCGTTCACCATCTGGGACTCGGCGAGCGTGGCGACCGTCTTGTTGATCGCGATCGCCGAGTCGTCCACGTATTCGGTCGTGGCAATGCGAGTGTAGCCCGCGCCGATCGCGAGCAGCGCGCAGGCCGCCGCGATGTACTTGGGCCCGGTCATTCCCCACTTGACATTCTCAAAGTCGATCATGCTTTTGCCAGCCATCGTGATGCTCCCTTCAGGCTACGTGGTCACGCCGCGCCGCCTCCGTCATGCCGCGGAAACGACTCTGATCTTTCACCGGGATGGCCTGGACGTGGGGCCGATCGCGCCGCCTGCCGTTGCGGTACAGGACGGTCAGCCCCAGGGCCTCCGCCTCGTCGCCGAGACAATCCCAAAATTCCGGGGTTGCCTTCCACATGTCGTCCTCGTCGACGATGTCCACCGCAGCGCCGAGACAATGCATCGACATCTTGATGCCCGTGCCCTTGTCCGACAGCTTCTGCGCCCGCTCCGGGCTGCGGTAGCCCTCCCACAGCATCGGGTCGTGGCCCTGCGCACGCATGCGCGCGAACAGGCTCTCGACCTTGGCCGCGAACCCTGGGAGCAGTAGGTGCGGATCGCGCGACACGCCGCGCTTGAGCTCGTCGCCGCCGAACGTGAACCCGTCCGGCGGGGTGGTCATGCGCGTAGGCTGATCGCCGAACGCCTTTTCGATCTCCAACACTTTCGCGAGCGTCTTCAGTCCCGGCTCGCCGTCGACCGTCAGGCCGTGCCGCCCCTGAAACTCCATCCACCCGCTCTTAGACTTGCGCGCCCACCCTGGTAGCTCGTCGTCGGTCATGTGCTCGGCTCGCTTCTGAAGTAGGGCATGGACACCAGCCCGTTGAAGTGGTCCACGACACCGACGCCGCCGACGTTCATCGTGTCGCCTGCGCCGTCGCCGCTCTTGGCCCACGACGTACCGACCACCGTCTGCGGGCCGGCGATCGAGTCGTAGCCGCGCTCGATGGTGACGCTCATGGCCTGCGCATCGAACCCGATGTCTATCGCGTGCCCGCGCTGGTGGATGAAAACCGACGACACCACCTGGATGCCCGCGTCGTCCTCCACCTCGATGCGCGAGTCGCCGGTGTCGGCGTCGATCTCCGACACGCCGATCAGGTAGAAGTTGATCCAGCCGGCCCCCGCCTGCGTGTAGATCAGCGTGCGCTTGACGCCCGCCTCTCCCACCGGAGCGCCAGCCGGCCCGGCCGGGATGCAACTGATGCCCCATGCGCCGCGCAGGATGCACCGCGGAGACTTGCCGGCCGCCAGGAGGCCGGTGTGGAAGTCGTCCGACGACGCCTGCGTCGCGAGGTCGGACGCGTTCCCGGACCAAACGTATTGACGCTGTGACACTTAGAAGTCCGTGCCCATGGCCAGTGTGTCGGTGCGGCGACCGCGAGACCACTGCCCGCTTTGAAGGCCGTAAACCGTGAAGTCAAATTCTGAACCGTGACTACCCTCAAACTCTCGAAACACCATTCCGAACTCATGTCCAGGCATGCAGTCGAACCCAAAGCCGCCCCAGCCGCCATTGCTTGCGTTTGGGTTAGGGACGCCGGTCAGCATTTCAAAGTTCGCGCCGTCGTCGTAGGAGATGCGTAGCGAGAACACGTTCGCCGCGATGATGATGCCGGTCGTATCATCGGCAGCCACGTGCTGATTTCCGGCCACGCCGATCTGATCGGTAAACTTCGTCCAGCCGGAGCCATCGGAACTCGTGTAGTAGTCGCCTCCGGTGCCGACTGCCACGATTTTCGACCCGTTCCATGCCATGCTCAGGATCGTCGAACCGCCGGTTCCTCCCGGTGTGACTTCCGACCAAATTTCACCGTCGTCGGTGCTGCGCCACATCTTCGCAATGTCGGTGTGCGCCTTCCCGCCCGCCACCCATATTGTGGTGCCGGGCAGATTCACAATCGAGTTTATCCGAGCGTTCACACCGGAGGCGTCAGCCGGTGGCGTTGTCACCGCGAACCACGTCTGACCACCGTTGTCCGACTTGGCCATATGAATGTCGCCGGCCGTTTCCTGCCCGGCGGCAATGATGCGATTGGTTGCATTGCCGCCAAAGCCCGCGCGCAGCTGGTTGCCCTGCGATGCGTGGACCGCGTAGAGCGCCAGGTTGCCGCCGGGGACAGCCGCCTCCAACCAGCCCGAAGTCGAGAGTATCCCCGGCATGTTGCACACGTAGGAGTCCGCCCCGTCGGCGTCCCCAACTGCAATCCATCGATCCTGTAGAGGTGAATACGTCACCGCGTTCATGTTGAAGTTTTTGTTCCCAATCGAGCCGCCGGCGGTCCATAGCCCACCGGGCGACCTGGAGAACCCCCAAAGCGGTTCGCTCGTGCCGGACCCACCAACCATTACCCAGGCGCGCACACCCTTGCTTGCGGATATGATCGAGTGGCCTGCTGCTAGCGCTCTCGGGAGCGCGGTGTTTCCCATGTTGGGGCGAGCCTCGCCCGCCTTCGCATATCCCGACCGCGGCCCGATGCTCCAGTTGCGAGCCGCATACCGAGCGAAGTACCTTGACAAGGCCTCTGCCATCTGTTCGACGTTGCCGTCGTCAAGCGTCGCGCCCTGGTATTCGCCGTCCTTATCGAGGTCGATGTCGCGCTCGACGACCCGCGCAATCTCCTCCTGCGTGTGGTCGAACTGCTCGAACTGTAGACGGGTCGGAGACGAGCCTGGCGCAGTGCCGGTCCTGTAGCCGTCGCGCCCGGGTCCGTGCTTGTCTACTACGCGGTCAGTGGATGTAATTCGTCTCATGTGTCCTCGTGGTGGCCGTAGTAGATGACGCCGGCCTCGTCGCTGGCGAGGGCGATCTGCTGGAGATCTTCCGGTAGGTACATGACGGCCGTGGACGACCGCGCGTGCGTGAGGCTGGCGGAGGTCACCAGGGGGAATGCGAACGTGATCGCCAGGTGCGCCATCGCCGACCTGATGATCTGGCACACCGCATTCGCGCCCTGCGTGTTGCCGTCCGTGTGCGGCAGGATGACCTCGTAGACGTACTCCCAGCCGCCGCCCTCCGGCGCGTTGCCGGGCAGCTGCATGTCATACAGCGCGTCGTTGCAGAACGAGTCGACGTCGAACGGCCGAAGGTGGAAGCGCCGGATCTCCGCGTCGGGGTAGCCGAGCGCATTGGCGAGCTCGAGCAGCAGCGCGACGTTGGTTCCGTCACCGCCTCGAGCAAGGATGCGCGCGACTAGTGCGGCCTGGCGGTCGGCGATCGTGACGGGCGCCGGGGCGCATGGGTCGGGCAGCCCGGCGATGCGCTCCCAATCGGGCAGCAGCTCCACCATCGTGGGGAAAAACATTTCAGAGAACAGCCCGCCGGGTGTGTGCTCCCCGATGCGTAGCGCGGCCCGTGTAGGCTCCGAGACCATGGCGCAGATCAGCTTGTCCCACGTAGTGCCGATGACTCGCGTCCAGGCTGCGCCGCGGGGAAGCAGCGCCTTGAATGCGCCCTTGAGCCGCGGGTCGGGCTCGACGTATCCGGCGAAGTTGATGTCCGCCCCGATGGTCGTGCCACCCACAATATCGCCGGCCACCGGACCGGGGGTCGCGGGGGGCGCCGCGTCCGCTCGCTGGATTTCTGCGAGGGTGCCGACCCCGATCGCGACTGGCGCGTCCTGCACATGCACCGCGAGAATATTCGGGCTCGCCGTGTTGGTAGGCTCTCCGACCGTGCGCTGCGTCCAGACACCCGACGTGACGTCGGCCGGGTGCGTTGCGATGTACTCGCCCGACCCGGTGATGACCCACTCGTCGAGGTTGACGCTGTAGTCGCAGCCATAGACGTTGTTTCCTGATCCGACCGCCGGGATATCCGCGCTGCGATCCGTCCAGTTGATACCGTCCGGCGAGGTCTGCATCATGGACAGGCCGCCGACCGCCATGAACAGCGACTGCGCCTCGCTCCAGCACACTCCCCAGAAGTTGCCGGCGTAGCCGCCGCCCGGCGTTTCGTCAGTCCAAACATCCTGACCGTTGACCGATCGAATGATCGAGCCGGCCACGCCGACCGCTACATAAATGCTGTTTCCGTCGCCGGCCTGATTGTTGTTTGTGATCGCCCGGATGTCGCCAAACTGGACGCCCTCGTTATTCCAGTTGACGCCATCGTCGGACCACTGGATCGTGCCGTCGAAAAACCCGACGACGAATTGCCCGCTCCCGCCGTTGTCGGAGTTGTTCCAGGTGCAGCCGGATGCAGCGCCCGCCACGCCTGCGAACGCCTGCGCGCTCCATGCGATCCCGTCGTCCGACGTTGCGCATTCCTCCGTGGACCCGTTGCCGCCGACCGTCAGGATGCGAGGGGAACCAAGAATGTCAGGGGCGTGCGCGAACCCTTCGATCGATCCGAAGATCGGAGCGCCGGCCGTGCGACTAGTCCAGTTGGTGCCGTCCGGCGATGTCTGGATCTGTCCGCCGTTGCCGCCGACCAGGTGGAGGTCCACGCCCTCGCCGATCCAATGCGCGCAATTGAAGTCGGACGCGTAGCCGGTATCCTTGTCCTCATGGGTCCACGTATCCATCAGGTGATCGGTCCCTTAGTGTTCACGCCTGGGATCGCCAGTTCGCCGAAGGCATGCGGCACATTGCCGGCCGGGCTGGTGAGCACATGATCGGTCTCGCCCTCGGCGAGGCTGATCGCCTCGTTGGCCAGCGACCACAGGATGGTGCCGCCGGGCTCTGCGGTGCGCAGCAACAGGTCCGCCAGCTCGGCGTCCACCGCCGCCTCGACGGGGACGCTGGGGTAGGGCGCCAGTTCCATGGTGGTGTCGTAGGTCACCGCTGTCGGGGCGAACGCGATCACCTCCGCCGGTGACTTTGCCTGGACGTACGCCTGGACGGCAGCCACCTCGCCCGCGTCGGGAATGATGGCCGCTCCTGCGCCGTCGCCGTCGCGCACGAACGCCAGCGCCACCTTGCCGAGGCCGGGGTTGCCGATGCCGTTGGTGCCCTTGTACTCCCAGGCGCGCGTGACGCCCTCCACCTCTTTCGCCCAGATGACGTGGTCGCCAGGGGCGCCGCCGAGCGGTGCCTTGCGGATCTTCTCCAGCAGCCGCTCGAGCAGGCTCTCCAGCGACTCCTGGTCGACGCCAGCCACGTCCTCGGACGCGACCACGGCATCGCTCTCGATGTTGGGGATCGAGGCCTCCAGCGACACGATGTCGCTGATGTCCAGGTTGCCCGCCGTGCCTACGAGCACCGCGGTGATCGGCACCGGGTGGTCCGCGCCGACCGTCAGGTGCTCGGCGTCGGTGGTGAACTGCGCGCCGTCAGCTGCGCGAATCCAGATCCGCCCCTCGGGAATGTCGCCGCCGCTGCCCTGGACCGTGATGGTCCGCTGCGCCTTGATGCCGTCCAGCCGGTCGACGCCGAAGAAGTCAGCCCACCGGACAAGGTAGCGCTCGACCGCCGTGTCGGGGAGGATCTGCTCGGCAACCCACGCGATATGTCCGTGCTGCCCGTGCGCCAGGCCCGCCAGGGCGCGCGCCAGGACGTTCTCGACGGTACGCCGCAGCCGAGCGTTGACGCCCGTCAGGGCCCCCTCCAGGTCGGTCTGGACCCGGTCGATCAGTTGGGCGAGTGTCGGTCGATTGAAGTTGCTGGGCATTGACCTTATCTCTGGTTAGAAGCCGACCGCTGCCGCGAGCGCGCTGGCCGCGCCAGCTGCGCCGCCCGCTGCGACCGCATAGGCCGGGTCGCCCTCGATGGTGATGGCGATGCCGCCGCCCGCATCCGAGAATGCAGGGGGGTCGACAACAATGCAATTGTCCGCTGCGACGTGTACGCCAACGTCGGTGATGTATTCCGCGATCCCTTCAAAGTCGCGGATCGCCTCGAAGTCTGTTTCGGAGTAGACGATGAACTCGCAGCTGAGCACCGACGAGACGGGCTCCCAGCTGGCGCCGGTCCGCTTCTCGTTGCCAAACTGCGACGTGTGCCGCCGGCCGCCGACGTCCAGCGTCGCGCCAGGCTTGGTCAGGTAGTCGACACCGTTCAGTGTCACCTTGATCACGCCGAACACCTTGGTCGGAGCTCCAGCCGGGAACGCGGGAAACAGATCGTTATGCAGTGGCATCGAGCACCTCCCCCTCTATCGCTTCCCAAAGCGCGACCCATTGCGGTTGTAGCTCGCCGGGCTTCTGGATCGCCAGCGAGATCGTCAGCAGCCCGGTGCTCTCATGCCAGGCCGGCTCGATGACCACCTTCTCCGCCTGGCCGTCCTCGAGCATCCACGCCAGGGCGTCCTCGGCGTACTTCTTGGCGAGCTCGAGGGTGGCGTCGTCACGCTTGGCCCTGGTCAGCAGCCACAGTTTGCTGCCGAGAACGTCGCCGTCGATCTCCGGGTAGGTGTCGCCCCACCAGCCGCCGCGCGTGCCGGCGGGGAGGCCGGCGGTTACGAGCTCCGCCTCGGTGGCCGCCGCGTCCGTGAACAGCGAGATTATGATGGCCGTCATCAGGCCGGGGTCTCGGTCCAGGCCGCCCGCGAGCAGGACGAGGTCGTATTCGCGATCCCCGTCAGAGCTTTGGTATGCGAGTCGGATGGTCATGGGTCAGCTCCAGTTGATGGGCGAGCCGCCCCCGCTTGGGGTGGCCGTCCCGGTTTTCATCCACGTGTCGATGGCGTCCGCCCAATCCTCGGCCATGTCGGCCTGCGAGGACTGGTCCGATGCCATCAGGCCGGAGAAGCCGACCGTGCCGGGGGGTGGGACCGCCGTAAACGCTGGGGCCATGCCGCCCCCTATCGTCACGCCAAAGGCCGCGAACGCCGCCTCGAGCGCCGAGACGGTGGTGGCCTTGACCGTGTTCTGAAATGCCGTGTCCATCGCCCCCTTCAGGGTTGCGATCGCCGCGGAGACGGTAGAGCACACCGGGACAACCCCGGCCGCGTAGTCGTCCATCGCGTCGCCCCACTGGCCCGCCGCCTCGGTGGTGTCGTCGCCGCCGTCGATGGCCGCGATGTCCGACTCGAGGTCGGTGCCGAGGCTCATGTTCCCGGAGTCGGTGGGCCGAGCGGGCCCATGGGCGAGGGTGTGATGTGCGTCGACAGGCCGACGCCGGTGCCGACGCCAGCCTTGGCCGTCACCTCGCCAGTCACCTCGAGGTCACCCGCGATTTTCATCACCGGTGTGATGCCGCCGGGCGTGACCTCGATGGAGCCGTCCGCCTTGCACAAAATCTTGAGGCCGCCCAGGGGCGATGGCCCCGCAGTCCAGATCGCCGTCTCGCCGGGGAGCAGGCCCTTGGGCCGCATGCTCCGGTTAGCAAGCATCAGGGCGATCGCGTGCGACCGCGATCCGCCGATGCAAACCATCAGGCCCTCGGCCGTTGGTAGCGCCACGTGCGACAGCCCGCCGGGCTGCATGTGCTCCACCTGGTCGGGGAGCTCGCCAGCCAGGGCGCTGGTCGTGACCTGCTGGAAACCCGTGTCGTCGTTGATGGCCGCGACCACCGTGCGGACGAGCATGTTGTTGACGCGCGTCTTGATCGGGGCCGTCGCCTTCGCGACGAGCTTGAGCATCTGTTCGCGCAGGGCGCTCATGGTCCCGCGTTCCTTTCCTGCGCAGCCCGGACCTGCGCCAGGGTGGCATCGCGCTTGCGCCTGCGTTTGGGCGGGCTGAACACGTCGAACGCCTCGGGGCCGGTGACCTGGACGGAGGCGATGGTGCCGCCCGCCTTCGTCTGCCCCAGGCCTACGCTCGTTACGAGCATGAAGTCGTGAACGTCATAGCGATCGTCGTCCACGCGGACCTGGATGTTGGGATTCCAGATGCCCTGGATGTGTGACCAGCCCTGGAGCTGGTACGAGAGTTTCTCCGACGCGCCGCGCCGGTTGGCTTCCCACTTGGCCCGCACCTTGAGGGACGCGCGCTCGCTGGGATGCTCTGCCAGGATCAGCAGCGGCCGATACCGACCCACCTCGTCGTCCCGTTGTTCTTCCTCGAGCTGCGCCGACGTGACGCCGTTGGTGTCATCGTCGCCGCCGACCTGCGACTTGAGAATGTACCTGTCGAACCTGCCCTCGAAACTGTTGGTGTACGAGCTCTGCCCGATGACGTTTGAAAACTTCGCCGTCCTGGTGATGATCACGCCGACGACGGGAACGGTGGGGGCGCGCGATAGCTGGAGGTTGCCCTGCGCCGTCGTCTGCATCAGCAGCCCGGTCTTGCGCGTGATGCGCACCAGGGCCTCGTGTGCCGTCTCGCCCTGCTCGACGCGGAACAGCCGGATCGGGTCGCCCGTGTCGAGTGGCTGGATGATCGGGATGGGGTCGAGCAGCTCGACCTTTATGCCGAACGGGGCGCACAGCGCCTCGGCGATGTCCTCGATTTTCTTCTGCCGCAGCTGCCAGCCGTCGATGATCGCGGAGCAGTCGACCAGGTCCATCGTCTTGGCCCGGCCGGTGACCGTCATGCTGTGCTGCTGCCGCGACTCCGTCTCGTTGAAGGTGTCGACATAGCCGGTGAGAATCAGGTCGCCGTTGATCTTGATGGTGCACGCGTCGCCCTCGCGGATCGATACGGGCTCGGCTGCGCCGAATAGGTCCTGCGCTCCCCAGCGGTCAGTGAACGAGAGGTTGAATGTGGGCGCGAGCTGCTCGATGCCCATGTTGATGTCCACGGAGGTCCAGCCGCCGTGCTCGGTCCCGTTGACCGTGATGGTCGCCTTGTCGGTCATTCACCCTCGACATGGATAGGCACGCCGCCGTGAATGCGGTTGGGATCTTCGATCAGGTTGTGCTCGATGATCTCCTGGTCGCGCCCAGCGTCGCCGTACAGGTCCCACGCGATGGCCAGGGCCGGCGCGTCGATCGGCGGGGTGTAGAGCCCCATGCTCGACAGCTCGACCGTCTGGTTGCGTAGGTGGATCAGGAAGGACGCGCGCAGGTCGCGGACCGCCTGGTCCATGCCGTCGTCCAGCGTGCCGCGGTCGAGGATGCCGTCCACCAGGCCGAGCGCTCCGTCCAGTAGCGCGGTCGCCTGGTCCGCGTTCGCCAACGGGATGCGCCCCATCGCGCGCAGCGCCTCGGCGACGTTCACGATCTCCGACACGTCCAGCAGCAGGTCCTGATTATCCTGTTGCTTCTGCCGGGTCGCGGTAGTCACTGCCACCGGGTCGAGGTCGTTGGTCGTGACGCGCGTGGCCTCGGACAGCGCCAGGCTGGCGAGGGCCGCGTTGCGGGCGACGTCGCCGCGATCCAGCGTGTCGTCGGCAGGGACAATCGCGGTGAACAGGCTGTTGGCCAGGTCCCGCAGCGCCAAGTGCAGGGTGGCCGGCGCCCGCAACAGGGTGTTCAGGTTCTCCGCGAAGTCATCCACCGCCGACGACAGGTCGGTCACGATGCCAGTGGCCGCCGCGATCTTCGCGTTCGCGCGCGCCAGCTTGCCGGTCAGCTTGGTGGTGCCGACGAGCACCGCGTATGCCGCCTGCTGGAGAAAGTCAGGGCCCGCCACGTCCAGGGCGTCAGCCGTGATCGACGTCACGACGTAGTCCGCTTTCACGTTGAGGTCGAACCCGGTGTCGAGGTCCAGGCTCGGCACCAGCGGGTCGCCGACCTTTACGAACGGGATCGAGAATCGGACCATGCCCGACTCCTGAGTCGAGCGGTCCATGTTGTAGGCGCCGTCGACCTTGCACTCGATGCTGCCCCTGTAGGGATGGATGAGCTCGCCAGGCCCTTCCTCGTCGAGTGCTTCCTCGAGCTGGTCCGCCTGAAAGTCTGCGTCCGCGCCGATGACGTGGCATTGCAGGTTGAACCGCTTGGGGATCGGGCCGGTGTCCTCCGCGTTGACCGCGTCGGTGCCGATGAACTCGTGGACGGGCCCCGCGCGTCCGCCGGTCAGCCCAGCGGACTCGACCTGAAACTCGACGCCGCGCCATGATGCTTTTCTGCTCATGGCATATCCGGGCTCGACATGCCGCCGGACATGTCAAGCGAAACGTTGGGGCCGCCGGGACTGCTCGACAGGGACGTCGACTGGACCGCGCCGCCGGACTGCAGCTTGACCTTGACCTCCGACTTGCTGGCCGCCGCCTCGCCGACCTCCTTGGCGTTCACGACCTGGACCTCCTGAATCTTGCCGCTTTTCTCCTTGAGCTGCAGAGCTCGAGTGCCTGCCAGGGTCGAGGGCCCCTCGTTGTCCTGGGACGCCGCCCACTTGAAAATGTCGTCGCCCCACAGGGCGCTAGCCCCCAGGTAACCGACAGCGCCGGCCGCCAGCGCGCCGCCGACCAGCGTGGCGACACCAGCAGCGCCGCCCGCTGCCAGGGCCCCTACGCCGGTTGTCAGGCCCGCTCCCGCCGCGCCCGCGCCCAGCCCGCCTGCGCCCGTTGCCAGGTTGGCCGCCGCTCCTGCGCCCGTCAGGGCCTTCTGTGCGATAATCGCGCCGACCGCCCACTGGATGGTCTGCGTCAGCGTCGACATGCCCTCGGTGAGTAGCGGGAACTCCAGCTGGAGCTCTGTCATCTTTTCGATACCGGGGGTGATCTTCTTGATGATCCGCTCCTGGTCCGCGAGCGTTGCCGCCTGCGCCTTGATCCCGATGGCCTCGAGGTCGAACCCGGCCTCCGCCTTCAGTTGCTTGTTGGTTTTGTCGATGAAAGCGTCGCCCTCGCCCGCCTTGATATCGCGCAACTTCGTAAACGTGTTCCCGCCGTCCGCGTCCTGCGAGTTGGTGATGGCATTGGCCATAAACAGGATGCCCTTCTTGCCGCGAATCTCGCGGAAGATCTCGGACTGCAGAGCCGCGCCCTTGCGAGGGTCGTTGAATTTCGCGCTTGTGCTGAGCAGTCGCGCAACCTCGCCGATCGACTTGAGTGTCCCGTCCTCCTTGAGTACCTCGATGCCGGCCTTTTTCCGGAGCTTCTTTTGGACGTCGGTTTTCTGGAGCTCGGAGACGATGCGCTGGACCATGGTCGCGGTCTCGGACGCGCCCGCCTGCGACGCGCCGCCGACCGTCTGCGCGACCGCGAAAAACTCACGCGCGATATCGATCCCGCCGCCCTCCTTGATCTGGTCCTTGCCGGCCGTCGCGATCGCGAACGAACCGAGGACGGGCGCCAGGGTGGTCGCAAAGTCGCCGACGCCGATGGCGCCGCGCTGCGAGGTAGACACCAGCAGGTCGAGAAACTCTCGCTGTCCCGCCTCGTCGAGCTGCAGGACGTTGGTGGCCGTACCGAGAACGCCGACCATGTCCGACACACTCTCGCCGGTCGCATGCGCCGCCGAGGCGATCGCGCCGATGTTGTTTCCGAACTGCGAGAACTTGTCGAACCGGGTCTGCGCCTGGCCCATGCCTGCCATCAGCTCGGTTAGGCTGATGTTGGTGTCCTTGCTGGCCGCGACCATCTTGGCCTCGAGCGCGACACGTTCCTCGTCGGTGATCTTGGCTTCGTTCGACTTGCGGATCAGGTCCTTGCGAAAGGTGGTTCCGGTCTTGAGCCGCCCCTCGAGGGAGTCGACGCCCGCCGCGCCTTGAGCTCGAGCTCCGAGCGCCGCGACTCCGGTGGCCGCACCGATGGCCGCGCCCGCCGCGCCGGCCGCCAGGCCGCGCCGATTGTTCTTGGCCTGCTGCGCCGCCGCCTTGGCCGCGCGCACGGTTTTCTGTAGCGCCTGTTTCTCCGCCCGGTGCGCACGCTGCGCGGAGCGAATGCGGACACGTTCGGTTTGCTTGGCGATCTGCTGGAGGGTCTTGGCGTCTCGCTGCGAGGCCTTCACATAGCCCTTTGACTCGTTGACCTTCAGGCGAAACGCCGCGCGCGTCGAGCGAATAGAATGGCGCTTGATCTGGGTCTCGGCCTTGGCCGAGTCTCGGACCACGCCCTTTAGGTGGCGCTTGAGTTTGGAGTCGGTTCGCGCGCTGATAATGACTTCTGCTTTAGCCGCCATGTCACGCTTCCCTTCCTAGACCGTCCTTGGCCTTGAACCAGTAGATCACTTGCCAGTTTGTAAGCTCGACAGCCGGCTGGCCAAAATACGCACTAAGGTCCGCAGCGTAGGCGCATCGCAGCTGTTCAATATCGCCTCCGCGCCTCGCCCTTCCCCCAGGGTGTCTGCCAGCTCCCGCACCGCTTCATCGGACATGCCGGTGAGCGGATTCACGTGCTCCTGCTGGTCGTCGTATATCTCGTCCAGCGTCTCGACGATCACTGCGTCGAGTTGCCGCACCGCTTGAGGGCTTGGGAAGAACGATTTGTGCTCCCCGTTTTCCTCTGGCTCCGGTTGAACGAACGCGCGATACACCAGCTGTCGCTGGATCTCCCGTTGCAGGAGCTCCGGGTCGGAGTGCAGTAGCAGGCCGTAGTCGATCCGCATGGCCTTGGCCTTGCCGATCAGGTATTGCGTGGCCTCGAGCCGCGCATCGTCGACCTCGTTGTCGAGCAGGACGCGGACGCCGACCTCGACAATGTCGTCCTCGGTGTCAGGGATGCCAGGGAACGGCAGGACACGTACGTCCTGCCGCCCCTTGAGCATGCGCGCGATCCGTGCGTAGTCAGCTCCCATGCGCTACGACGCGAGGACCGCCGGGTCCCCCTCGATGGTGAGCTCGACGCCTCCGCCGTTGTCGCTGACCTTGGGCGGTTCCATCGTCTCCGAGTTGGGCGCCGTGTACATGACGCCCTTGTCGGTGATGTAGTCGGCCTGGCCCACGAAGTCGCGGAGCGCCTCGAGGTCGGTGTCGGCCATGAACTCGAAGGTTACGCTGATCTTCGATCCCATCGGCTCGGAGCTCGAGCCGGACCGTTTGCCGCTCGCGTACTGCGAGGTCTTTTGTTCGCCGCCCATCTCGAGGGTGGCGCCCTGTTTGGTGCGATAGTCGACCCCGTTCAGGACGACCTTGACGACTCCTACGACTGTTCCTGGCATGTCTCTGTCCTCGGCTTTCTACCTACGCAGCCGCGCTGAGTAGGAACTGGATCTGGCCGGAGAGGCCACGGAATTGGTTCATCAAGTCGGGGGACATCTGCTCCTGCACCCGATCCACATCGGTCGGGTCGCGGAGCACGATGTACTCGTCCTTGAACTGCTCGAAGTTTTCGACCCAGCCGTTGGCCTGCCAGCGCTGGAACTGCGCCAGGCCGTGCGCCCGGATGGTGTTGGGGGTCACGACCGGCTGTCCGGGCGGGAGGTCCTGGCCGTCATCCATCAGCTTGTGCCGCGGGAATGACAGCGAGATCGCCGACCGGCGGTCGAAGCGGATGGCCGCCAGGGTGCGCATGGTCGTGATGTTGAGGAACGACGGGTCGGGGATGCCCAGCGTGTTGGTCTGGTAGGTGGTGATCAGCCGCTCGATGGTCACCGCGCCGGACGGGTCGACCACGTGAGTCGAGACGCCGTCGTACAGGTGCGTGTTCCGCTCCGACTGCTTCCAGCGCAGCGTCCGCGATGCCGGCAGACAGCCGGGCAGCGCCAGGGTCTGTCGGGGGCGGGCAGGGTCGGGCTCAAAGGCGTCCACGAAGCCCGTGACGGCCGCCCAGACCCACGAGGGTGTCGGCGACTGGTTGGCGCCCATCAGGCAGCGGTGAGGGCTGTTGCGACCGTTCCCCTCGGTGCTGGTCTCGCCGTGCGTGCCGACGACCGCCGAGAACACGACGCCCTCGAGCTGCACCATGCCGCCGAAGCGACGAGCCATCTCGGTGTCGAGCAGCCCCTGGTTGGTATCATCGTTGAAAGGGTCGATGATGGTGTCGAACCACTCGTCGCCGAGCGCCGCGATGGCGGTAGCCATGTTGGGGTTGCCAGCGCCTGGGGTGCCGACCGCGACGGTGATGCTGGTCACGCCAGCCGGGAACACGTCCCCGTCGTTGTAGTTGAAGCGCACGTCCGCCAGCTCGGCGCCCTTCCACTTCATCGTGAAGGATGCGACGGCCGCCGCGGGGGCCGCGGTGAATGGCATCCGCGCGACCTGCGCGTGCGCGTTGTACGCGGTGGTGATCGCCAGGGCGATCGCGGTGGGGTCGTCGCCGACGAGAACCGGGACCGCGACGTAGCGACCGGCGATGTACATCGGGATCGTGCCCGCGACCGTGACGGTGCCGAGCACCGTGGCGGTGATGATGCCGGCCGTCCCGCCGGACAGCGGGTCGAGGCTCATGCCCCACACCTCGGTGTCGCTGTTCGCGGCCTTGCCTGCGCGGATCTCCTCGGCGAGCTCCGATCCTGCGCCGTACTTCTGCTCGGCCTGGTTGCCCGACTTGATGGGCTCCGCGACGAGCGGGGCCGACGTGCCGGCGGGGAGGTTGCGGCCCAGCACCAGAATCACATGCTTGCGCAGGTTCAGACCCTGGACCGCACGCGAGTTGTCCACTTCGAGGTGGTGCGTATTCGTGCGGATGTTCGAGACGATGGTGTTGAATCCGATAGACATAGGTTGGTCCTCTGCGCGGTTTGCGGTTTGCTAGAACGCGCCAGAGCGCGCGAGTGTTTCTACTTGGGGTCGGGCTTGTCGGCCGCCGGCTTCGCCTTCTTGTTGTCGGCGAGCGCCTCGTTGGCCTCGGCGAGTTTCTTGGCGTGCGCCTTCTGCCCCTTCTCGACCGACGACTTGTCCGTCTTGACGAGATCCTTCGTGCCGAGCTGGCGCAGCAGACCGGGCGTCATTTCGGCCTTCACGCCGAACGCCGGGACGACCACGTTGGTGTCCACCAGACGCACATGCATCGGCTTCTTCTTGTAGGTGCCGGGCTTGACGTAGACGTGCGTGGCCTTCGGGAGGTTGGCTGGAGCGTGTGTGTTGCGTGGCATGGTCGGAAGCCTTTCAATGTTGCAGTTGTTGCGAAACCAAGTCGCAGCCGCGACCGATCTGGATCATTTCTCGTAGTATTCCGAGACCGTCATCACGACGATTGTGTCCGCCGCGCCGTTGGCGCCGCCGCTGGCATCTTCAAAGGTCATTTCCAAGATGCCGGTGGGGCCGTTCAAAGCACTGTGCCCAGCCTCAATGCTGGCAAAGCCGACGCCGTCACTGAGCATGTTTGTCTCGGTGAAGTCGGCGAGGCGCACGCCTGGCTCAGTGACGCCGGCCGTGAACTCTAGCAGGGCTGTGTATTGCTCCTGCCGAAGCTGCCCGCCGGCATACTTCGTCATCATCTGCGCACTGACCATCAAGTAGCCTGCGTTCGCCGTAATGTGGTCGGTGGTAATGCCCGTGATCTCTTCCGTGACGTCGCCACCGGCCGAGATCTGCGCCAGGCTTCGCGTCACCCGGGCAACCACGGACGGGAATAGCCCGCCTTGCAGGATGGCGGTACCGTCTGCAGCCAGGTTCTCTACCCAGTCCGACAGGCTGCCGTGGTCGCCCACCAGCTTATCGGTGGAGGTCTGGAAGATGGTCCCCGCAAGCGTATCACCACCGATCACCGGAATCACCGCGCCGCGCCTGGTGTGCTTCCCGAAGCGCCAGTCGGCCCGTGGACGCAGGACAAACGGACTGCCGCCGTCGCCCGGAACCGCCACCTGGTACACCTTGTTGTCGCTGCCGTCTGCGCCGTGCCTTAGCAGGATGCCGCCGCGCCATGGGTCGGTGGCGAAACCTACAGTGACGCCGTCAACGATAAGCTCGCCGTTCGCATCGGCCGTAAGGATCTCGTTCTCATCGGAACCGCTGGCCGTGTATGCGGCTATGGGGGCAGCAGAGGCAAGATCGACTGGCTGCTTGTGCGAGGCCGCCTGCGACCACGACCGCTCACCCACCAACCACTGGTTATCGCCCTGCACACCTCCTATGTACTCGAACACCTGGAAGTCGCCCTGGTCGCCAGCAACGATGTGGTACTCGCCCAGCTCATTGCCATCGCCCAGGATGGCCTCGCCACCCACGCCGCGGAGCTGCGTGCTAACGACGACGTAGTACGGGTCGATCGTGTCTATCTGGAAATAGATCTTGGTGCCTATTGCCAGCCCAGCGGTCGCTGGCAGCTTCAGTCCAAAGACTGCGTTCGTGGCGTTGCTAATGACGTTCAGGACACCGGCCGCCACCGTGTCG
>JABSQV010000027.1 GCA_013215565.1 Myxococcales bacterium
CCGGTAAGCGGCTCGACCTTGATCACACGCGCACCCAGATCCGCCAGATAGGTGGTCGAGAGCGGGGTCGCGAGCCAGGTTGCGAGTTCCAGGGCCAGGATCCCCGATAACGGCCGCGTTCCTGCTGGAAGCTCGGAGACCCCTGCGGCCGACGGCACCCCTGGCTCCCAGGAGAGATCACGGGCGGAGTCGAGTACGGGTGCGCTGCTGCCCAGCTGCGACGGAGTCTCGCCGAAGGTCGCGAGCGGGCCGAGCTGGCGCGACCGCTCGCCAGCGTGGTCGATGACTTCGACCACGTCACCGTTGTGCAGGAGCTGCGGGTGCTGCATCGACTGCGCCGGACGCAGCAGCGGCTCGACCGCCATCAGCGTGTCGGCATCGAAGATCGCCTTCCACTCCGCCCACGGCCTTTCGCGCACCCGCGCGAGAAGCAGATCGCGAAATGCGCGCAGATCTTCGGGCGTGGCAAGCGCGGGAGCTGCCGCGAAGCGCTCGTCCTGCCAGATCCGGTCGAGACCCAGGTTGTGAACAAAGGCTCGAAACTGCTGCGGTGAGAGCTGCGCGAACTGGATCCAGATCCCGTCCGAGGTGCACGCCGCCGTGTACGGAAGCCAGGGGCTGTCCTCGATCCGGGCCGTCATCGGGTTGCCCGGCAGCCAGTGCACAATGTCGTAGACCGACAGCGCCTGCACCAGACTGGTCTCGACCCGCTGCCCCCGGCCGGTGCGCTCGCGCACCAACAGCGCCGCGAATATTCCGTGCAGGGCCAGCTGGCTGGTGCAGTAACTCGTGAACGGAGCCGCCACGAAGACAGGGCGCTCTCCTCCCTGCATCATCGAGAACTCGGCCATGCGGCCGGCCTTCGCCGTCACGATCCCCTCCTGCGCAGGGTAGTTCGCGTAGGGTCCGGACCGGCCAAAGCCCGTGATCTCACATACGATCAGCCGGGGATTGCCGCGCGAGAGGCGCGCGTAGTCGCACTCGAAGCGATCGGCCGATGCGGGCTTCAAGCTGGAGAGAACGACGTCGGCCCCGGCCGCCAGCGCGTGGATCCGCGTGCGACCCGCTTCGCTCGAAAGATCGGCGACCAGGCTCTGCTTTCCCCGGTTCCACATGCGAAAGGCAGGCAGTTCCCGATTCGGGTCGCCGGCCGGCGGCTCGACCTTGGTCACGCGCGCGCCGTTGTCTGCCAGGATCATCCCCGCCAGCGAGGCAGAGATCCCGGATCCGAGCTCGAGGACCCGCAGGCCTGGCGCGATCGTCTCCGTCACAGGTTCAGGCCGGGAAAAGAGAGTCCGGGACTTGGTCCAGGCCGTAGAGATCCCGGCAGTTCGTGTGAAGCATCTTCTTCACCTCGTCCGCTGGAACTCCCCGAAAGTTCCGTTCGATGGTGATCCGCGAGTTGGGCCAGTCGCTTCCGCTGTGGGGATAGTCGGTCGACCACATGATCCTGTCGAGATTCATCCGGTGGCGCATCTCGACGCCGACCGAGTCCAGCATGAAAGTCGACCAGAAGTTTCGGTAGAAGATCGCACTCGGCATCCGCTTCATCTCGTCGACGGCACCCGTGTACCAACGGAAGCGGCGGAACATGTCGTCGGCCTGCTCGAGCAGTGTCGGAATCCAGCCGATGTTCGCCTCGACGAGCACAATCTTGAGATCCGGAAATGCTTCGAAGATCCCCGAGAAGAGCACGTCGCAGACCACGTCGAGCGTTTGGCCGCCCGCCTTGGTCCAGGCCGCGCGGCCGACGAACCGGAGCCCCGTCCAGCTCTCGCCCGTACCGCCCTTGGACTTCGGAGCGTCCGGAAGAAAGCTCCCGATGTGGATCGCGATCGGGAAGCCCGCCTCCTGGGCAACCGACCAGAAGGCCCGGTCCTCGGGCGCGGGATTCAGGCTTCCGTTCGGAAACGCCGAAATGACCGCCCCGCGGTGCCCGCTCTTCATCACGCCCTCGAGTTCTGCGACCGCGTCTTCGATCCCGGTGGTCGGGATGATCGCCTGTGGAATCAGCCGGCCGTTGGAGTCGCAGCAGAACTCGAGAATCCACTCGTTGTAGGCTCGCACGCACGCGAGTTGCAGCGGGCGTTCGCCCGAGTAGATCCGGGCGCCTTTGAGCGTGACGCTCGGATACAGCACCTGCGCGAAGATCCCGTCGGCATCGAGATCCCGCAGCCGCGCCTCGGTCTCGAAGCTGCCGGGCCGCATCTCGGAATAACGCCCCCCGACCGCCGAGAACTGAAAGAAACTCTGTCCGGCGGTGGCCGTGAGGCCCACCGGCCACTTCTCGCGGCCGGCATCGAAGCTCCAGATGTCGCCGCGTTCGGTCTCGAGCACCCGCGGCGCGCGCTCCTTCCACTTGGCCGGGACGCGGTCCTGCCAGAGATTCGGAGGCTCGTTGACGTGTGCGTCCGAGTCGATGATCGGGTAGTCGATGCTGGCGGTGTCGAAGAAGCGAGTCTGCATGTAGCCCCCTCGGTCTTGCAGGCCGTGATCCGATCCCGGTGCGAAGCCCATGCAGCATAGGGTCGGGCGGGGGCCCCGCGTCAAGCGCCCGAAAACCCCATCCCGTGCTTCCCTGCGCCCGGGCCGTCTGGCAAGCTAGCTGCGGGCGGATCCAGGCGGCGCGGCCGCGGGGAGAGCCTGCAGGCGCGGTCCGGGCGGAACCGACCCGAAGCAAGCAGAGGGAGCCTCAGATGACGACGCACGAGACCGGCCCCGAGCAGACCCAGGCACTGGAGAACGGCGCGCTGTTCGAGCGCCTGGTCGACACCTGGCGGCGGCTCGGCCGACTGGTCTACGACGAGGGCTCGGTCGCGGCGGCCGGTTCGCTCGCTCGCGCCCAGGGTCTCCGCTACATGACCCGCTACCTCTCGGCGGGTTCGATTCTGGCGATGGAACTCGGCGATCCCGACTACCCCTATTTCGACCGCTGGGCGGACCGGAGCTACAGCTGGGGCCTCAACAACCCGGATACGATCTACTCGTTCGCGGCGGTCCGGGGTGACGCGACCTACCGGATCTCCGGAGATCGCGGGACCAGCCACCACCTCGATCTCCAGGTCCACGCGCCGCACTTCTGCGCGGCGCCCAAGTACCGGATCGTGGCCGGGGTCGACTGGCGCCAGCTCAAGTGGGAGGAAGACGGCTCGATCGAGATCATCCTGAGTCCGGACCGGCACGCGGGCAACTGGGTCGAACTCCAGCCGGGGTCGGGCTCCCTGTGCCTGCGGCAGTACTTCTACGACTGGGAGCGGGAACGTCCGGCGAACCTCAGCATCGAGCGGGTCGGGGCCAGCTATCCGCCGCCGCCCGAGTCACCCGCGCAGATTGCGGCGCAGGCGGAACTGCTGATGACGTGGATGGAGCGCGGGGCTTCGTTCTGGGACGCGATGGTTCGAACCTGCCTGAAGGCCCCGCCGAACTCGTCACCCTTCCTGGATCCGGGAGAGAGCGAGTGGGGGGGATTGCGCGGTCTTTCCTACGGCCTCGGGAACTACCACTGCCGGCCCGACGAGGCCGTGATCCTCGAAGTCACGCCACCCCGCTGCCACTACTGGAGTTTCCAGCTCGCAACCGTCTACTGGGAATCGATGGACTGGTGGAGGCGCCAGACCTCGATCAACGGACATACAGCCGTCCTGGATCCAGACGGTGTCTTCCGGGCTGTGATCGCACACCGGGACCCGGGCGTACCGAACTGGCTCGACGCAGGCGGACACGAGGTCGGGCTGTTGAACGGCCGCTATCTGCTCTCGGAGAGCCTGCCCGAACCCAGTCTGCGCGTGGTGCCGTTCGCGGAACTGCGCCGGCAGCTCCCCGAGACCGTCCGAAGCGTGACGCCCGAAGAGCGCAGCGCGTCCTTGCGACGCCGCCAGCGCTTCGCGCAGAAGCGCGACGGTCTCTAGGCACCGCCGACGCACCCGGGCGCGCTCACTCGTCCACCGCGTAGCCGAGCGCTTCGAGCTGGCGCCTCCGGGCCTTCGAAAGCCCGGGATTCTGCGGCTCGATCCGGGGACCCAGGCGGGCGCGCGCCGCCCCGAGCGAATCCCTTAGCCGGGCCAGGATGCCGGGCTCGGACTGCGCGAGGTTGGCGCTTTCGTCGGGGAGCCGGTACAGGAATTCCTCCCCACCGGCGCGCAGGTACTTGTAGCTCCCATCCGAAATTCCCATCCGGGCGACCTCGGAAGTCGGGGGATCGGTCCGAAAGTAGCCGAAGGACGCACTGGCTTCGGCCCCGGGTGCAAGCAGATCGCGCCCGGGCAGCCCCGGGTCGGGCGCGTCCCCGGCAAGACCTAGCAGGGTCGGGCTCAGGTCGGTCAGCGCTGCGAGATCCTCACGCACCCGCGGAGCCCGGCCGGGTACGTGAATCAAGAGCGGAACCCGGAGCGTCGCCTCGTTCAGGTGCTCTCCGTGGGCAAACCAGTAGTCGTCCTCGCCAAAGGACTCTCCGTGGTCGGCCGTAAAGATCACGGCCGTGCTCTGCAGCACGCCACGCGCCTGGAGCCAGCCCAGCAGACGCCCCACCTGCTCGTCCATGTAGCGGACCTCGCCGTCGTAACCGGCGCGGTAGTAGCCGACGTCGCGGTGCGGCTCCAGAACCTGATAGTCCGGCAGCCCTCCCAGCCCTCGAGGCTCGAGCTCGAGCGAGCGCGCTCCTCCGGAAGCCGCGTGTTCCCGCTCGAGGTAGCGCGCCCTGCGATCCCCGGGGGGCGTGTACGGACCGTGGGGATCCTGGTAATGAACCCAGAAGAAGAAATTCGGCCGTGCGACCACCAGCCACTTGAGCATTTTGATCGCAGCATCGGTGGTAGAGGCCGCGGTCCGCTCGCGGACGCCCCGGTTGATCTCTTGCTCGTCGAAGCGGGCATCGAAGTTTCGAAACCCGCGCTTCAGTCCGGACCAGGGATGGAGCACGAAGTTGGAGACGACGCCACCGGTGGCCCAACGCTTCTGATGCAGGCGCCCCGCGATCGTCGGAACCGCGGCCGGAAGCTTGCCCGAGTTCTCGAGCATCCCCAGCTCCTCCGGATACCGACCGGTCAGCATCGAAGCCACGGACGGAAGCGTGAACGGCGCTGGCGCATACGCGAGGACGAAACGGTCGGAGATCCCGGCCAGGCGATCGAGATTCGGGGTGAGACCCAGGCGGCTTCCGTACGCGCCCAGCCGGTCGACGCGCAGGGTATCGACGCTGATCAGGACGATCCGCCCGGCCCGCGGGTGCTGCTCCGGCTGCGGCTGCTCGCCGCAGCCGAACCCTGAAAGAAGCGCCGGCAGCAATGCGACGCGGCCGAGGCGACCGAGCCGGGAGACGCCGCGCCGACCGGACGCTGCGGCTCTTCGCTTCATCGTCCCTCGTCCTCTGGTGCGGGGCCCCTCGGGTCCGGGCGGCGCCTCAGCCTCGATCGTCACCCGCGATGCCCCCGGGAAGCGGGCTCTTCGCGCTGCAGGGCCGTCGCCTCACCCGAGCCGCCGCGGTCACGGTCGCGAGCTTGCAGTCGAGTCGACCCATCGCATTTCAGATCTCGGCCGGCGAGCCCTGGACGCGTCTCGTCAGCGCGCCTGCTCGGTGCGGAAGTGTTCGAGCCTGAGTTTCACGACCCGCCATCCCTCCGGGGTCCGCTGGTGTTCGACTTCGTAAACCCCGGTCACGAGTGACGCAACCACATGCATGTAGCTCCGGGTCCTCGCGCGGTCGCCCAGGATCTCGAACACGTGGTTCGCAAAGAAGTGCTTGGGCTGCGTGTCACCGAACTGTCCGAGGTTGACGCGCAGCCACTCGATGATCTTCTCGCGGCCCTCGAGGCTGACGTCGGCGACTCCGAAGGTATCCAGACCCAGGTAGTGGCACTCGGCATCCTCGACGAAGACCTGCTTCAGGCTCTCCCACTTCATCCCATCGATGTACTGGTGATACCGGCTCAAGAGTTCGGTGAGTTCCACCCGGTCCGCGACCGCACGAAACTCTGCGCGGGATATGCCCTCCCCTGAGCGCCTCTGGCCTTTCTTGTCGCTCATCGCGGCTCCCTTCCGCTCTTCGCCCTCACATGATACCGATCCTGGATCTCCGGGGGGAGATTCCGACCGCCGGACTCCGCGGCCCCGGACGTTTGACTTGCTGGGCCGACCCGCCCCAGAATTCGCAAAACCCAAGCAGCCGTGGATCCGGGAGCGCCCGAGCAGGCCGCCTGGGCCCGGGAACCTCTGCTCGGCGGAGGGGCTCGGAAGGGGGGGCATGAGGATGAGGACGGGACTCGACAGGCTGGCGGCGCTCGCGCTCGCCACAGGTCTTCTCGGTGGCTGCGCCTGGGTCTCAACCCAGAACGCGATCAGCGCGGAACGATCGCTCGCCGCGGCCGGCTTTCAGATGAAGCTCGCGACGACGCCCCAACAGCTCGCCTCACTCGAGGGCCTGCCGCAGCGAAAGCTCCTGGCTCGAGACCGCGACGGGGCCGTGATCTGGATCTACGCCGATTCCATGCACTGCAAGTGTATTTGGGCGGGTTCCCAGGCCGCCTACGGTCGCTACCAGCAGATGCAGAAACGCGAACAGATCGCCGAGGACGAGGCGGTCGCAGCCATGAACTGGGGGCCGTGGGGGCCCTGGGGTCCCTGGTACTGATCCCGATCTGCAGTGCGGCGAGCGCGCGCGGCCGGTTACGCCCCGGCCACGAGTTCCCGGTAGAGGGGCCGGCAGTCCACGCTCGCGCCGATGTGCGCGCAGAGCAGGAAGCTCCCGATCAGCTTCCGGTGGATGAACAGGATCTCGGGCGGGGGCTGCGGTAGCGGGTTCTCGATCAGGGCCTCGAAGCCGCGGTCGCGAACCCGGCGGGTCAGGTCGGAGTCGCCAAACCGGTAGCGGCCCGGAAAGCGGAGCGGCTCCACGAAGAGCCCGCACAGATCCAGGTAGAGTCGGCGCGCCTCGGCGCTCTCGTCGCCGGAAAGGAAACCGAGCTCGACCCCGACCTCGAGAAGACCCGCTTCGTCCTCTTCGACGCCCGAGACCAGAAAGCGGCGATAGTCGCGCAGGAAGCGACTCCCGAAACGGCGGGAAGCGCCGAAGTCGAGCAACACAATGCGTTCATCGACCGGGTCGAACAGGTAGTTGCCAAAGTTGGGATCGGTCTGCATGAAGCGGAACTCGAAGAGTTCCCGCAACACGAGCCGCATCAGACGCTCGCCGACCCGGTCCCGCGTCTCGTCGGCGTGCTCGGGGGAACGCAGGTCCTCGATCGGCCGTCCGTACAGGCGATCGGTCGCCAGAACGCGCCGGGTGGAGAAGTCCCCGTGTACGCGGGGAACCAGAACGCCGGGATCGGGACCGAGCAACTCCGCGTACTTTTCGGTGTTGTCGGCCTCGCGGCGGTAGTCGGCCTCGCGGTGGAGTTCACGCTTGAGTTCGGGGATCAGAACCTCGTAGTCGACCAGGGGCGGGAGCAGACGCGTCACGCGCAGGAAGAGCGCCAGGTTGTCCACGTCGCTGTCGATGCTCTGCTCCACACCCGGATACTGGATCTTGAGCGCGAGGTCGCGCCCATCGGCAGTCCGTGCGCCGTGAACCTGACCGATCGAGGCTGCGGCCAGCGGCTCGAAGTCGAAGAACTCGAAACGCCGCGCCCACCCGGGTCCGAGCTCCGTGACGAGCACTCCCTCGACCTGCTCGCGCGGCATGAAGTGCGCCTGATTTCGTAGCTCCGCCAGGATCTCGGTGAACTCCGGCGGCAGCACGTCCTCGCCCTGCAGCGAGAGCATCTGACCGAGCTTCATGGCGCCGCCGCGCAGCCCGCCCAGGGTCTCCGTCAGGCGCCGCGCGTTCGAGCGAGAGAAGACCAGGCTGCCCGGCTCGTCCCGCATTCCCGCCACCTGGCGCATCGCGTCGAGCGCGGTCTCGCCCGCAATGCCGGCGAGCATCGATCCGAGCCTCGCCACGCGCTCGGTCCGGCCGGACGGGACGCGCGAGGTCGGCTTGCTGCCCCCCGAGGCCTCTCCCTGGCTGCGCCCCACAGACTCCCCCCGCTCAGCGATTCTTGAACTCGGCGGGCCGCTTTTCGAGGAGCGCCTGGATCCCCTCGCGCGAATCCTCGGTTTCGATCGTGCGCGACTGCGCGTGCGCCTCGTGTTCGGCCGCGGTGCGTGGATCCCAGCCGAGTCCGCGATAGATCGAGTGCTTGGTCCAGCGCACCGCGATCGGCGCCGCCGTCGCAACCTCGCGCGCGATCTCGAGTGAACGCTCCAGCACCTGATCCGGGGCGACCGCGTGGTTCACGAGCCCGATCTCGGCCGCTTCCGCTCCCGTCACGATCCGGCCCGTGAGCAGCAGTTCCACGCCCCGGGGCACCCCCAACAGACGCGGCAACAGGTAGGTCGTCGCCATCCCGGGGTGAAGCCCGAGCCGAACGAAGTTCGCCCCGTACTTGGCTTCGCGGTTGGCCACCCGCACGTCGCAGACGAGCGCGAGCCCGAGGCCCCCCCCAATCGCGTGGCCGTTCAGGGCACCGATCACGGGGATCTCGATGTCGAGGACGGACAGGAAGGGGGCGTACATCGCAAACGAGCGCTCGTTCGGCAGCAACTGCGGGCCGTCCGCGTCGCGTTGAACCTGCGAGCGGAAGTCTGCGCCGGCGCAGAAGCTCCTGCCCGAGCCCGTGATCACGACGCAGCGCAGATCCGCGTCGCGCTTCACTTCCTCGATCGCTGCGCGAAGCCCCTCGAGAACGTCCTCGGTCATGCTGTTGCGGTTCTCGGGCCGGTTCAGCGTGATCCGGGCGATCTGCTCCTTCACCTCGTACAGAACAGCGGGGTCACTCATCCGGTCAGGCTCCTAAGTAGTTCGCTCGTGCGCCGCTCCGCCCCCTCGTCGGCCGGAAACGGTGCTCCGTTGAAGTCGGTCACTCCGATCTCACTCAGTCGCTCCAGCGCACTGCGAAGCTCACGCTCGGAACCCACGATCGCGACGTCACCCGGGCCCGCCGCCCCCTCCCGGTCGAGCATCGCCCGGTACGAGGGTAGCGTTCCGTAGAGTTTGAAGAACTGGTCGGCGACTTCGCGCGCCTTCTCTGCGTCGTTCGTCAACGCGATCGGGAACGAGCACAGAACCCGCGGCTCGGCGCGCCCGGCCGCGCTGGCGGCCTCGCGAAGCCTCGGAACGATGTGCGATTCGAGGGTCCGCGGCCCGGTCATCCAGGTCACGGTCCCGTCGGCGTAGCGTCCGCAGAGCTGCAGCATCGCCGGACCCAGAGCGGCCAGCAGCAGCGGGACCCGCGGCGTGCCCGCGAACTCGAGCCCCGCCTTCACCCGGTACTGCTCGCCCTCATACGACACCGGCTCCCCGCGCAGCAGCGGCACGAGCACCTCCAGGTACTCGCGCATGTGAAGCGCCGGCCGTTCGTAGGACAGTCCGAGCATGTCCTCGATCACGAGCTTGTGCGAAAGCCCGATCCCGAGCGTGAAGCGTCCGCCGCATGCAACCTGCGCGCTGAGCGCCTGCTGCGCGAGCGCCACGGGATGTCTCGGGTAGGTCGGAACCACGGCGGTCCCGAGTTCGATCCGTTCAGTCTCGCGACCGACGACGCACAGCGCCGCGATCGCATCCAGCCCGAAGATCTGCGGGGCCCAGAACGCAGCAAAGCCGGCGGCCTCGGCCGCCCGTGCCTCGCGAACCACGCGGTCGAGATCACCGGAGTTCCCGGCGGCGCCCGTCATGGTCCCGATTCGCATCACGCGCCTCCCGCCCGGTCCGGTCCGGCCATCATATCGGATCGAGGCAGAGCACGAGTCCCTCGTTCGGGTCGAGCCGCAGCCGGCCCGCGCGATCGACGGAGCGCCCGAAGCTCGTGCCGAGGCTCTCGCGGACACGACCCGCTCCGAGGTCGGGCTCGCGCGCCTCGTCCGTCAGATTGAGCGCGACGCGGGCCAGGCTTCCGGGCGCGCTTCGCTCGTAGGCCAGCACCCCGTCGGGGGCCGGGAGCCGGCGATAGCTCCCGCGGTGGAGCGCGGGCGTGCGCTTGCGGAGCTGGATCAGGTCGCGGTAGAAGCAGAGCAGCGAACCGGGATCCCCGCGCTGGGCAGCGACGTTCCGGCTCGGGGCATCGTCTGCCAGAGGCAGCCACGGCGTAGCGGTCGTGAAGCCACCGCCCGGAGCCGGCTCCCACTGCATCGGGGTTCGCTCCGGGTCGCGCGAGAGCTTCGGGTGAAGCGTCCACGCGAGCGGATCCTGGAGCCGGTCGGGCGGGATCGACACGTCGGCCATGCCGATCTCCTCGCCGTAGTAGAGAAACGGCGTCCCGCGAAGCGTGAGGAGCAACAGCGCGGCCACGCGCGTACGCGCGGCGCCGTAGCGCGAAGCGTGGCGAGATATGTCGTGGTTGGAGAGCACGATGTCGGGCCAGCCAGATTCCGGCACGGCTGCCTCGAAGCGCTCGACCTCACGCGCCAGGGAGTCCGCCGACCACTCGGCGCGCATCAGCGAGAAGTTGAACGCCAGCTGCAGCTCGTCATCCTGGCCGTAGTATTTTCCGACCTCGGCGGGGTCCATCAGGGAGACCTCGCCGACCGTCATGCGCTCGGGATATTCATCGAGCACGCGCCGGATCTCGCGCAGGGTGGCGTGCACGTCCGGGTGGTTCTCGTCGTGGATGTGACGCTGGCCCCGGTAGCCGTCGCCCCGGCCCTCGATCAACGGGTTGTCGCGCAGTTCGGGATCCTTCTGGATCCGGTGCACGACGTCGATCCGGAAGCCGTCCACGCCGCGATCGAGCCAGAAGCGCAGCACGTCGTGCATCGCACGGACCAGCCCGGGGCTGCGCCAGTTGAGTTCCGGCTGCTGCTTCAGAAACGAGTGCAGGTAGTACTCGCCGCTCGCCGGGTCCCACTCCCAGGCCGGACCCCCGAAGATGCTCTGCCAGTTGTTCGGGAGCGCGCCGTCGGGCCCCGGCGGCCGCCACACGTACCAGTCCCGGTGAGCGTTCGTGCGGTCGAGACGGCTCTCTCGGAACCACGCGTGCTGGTCCGAGCTGTGGTTGGGGACCCAGTCCAGGATGATCCGGATGCCGCGTGCATGGGCATCCGCCACCAGCCGGTCGAAGTCCGCGAGCGTCCCGAAGCGCGGGTCGATGTCGCAGTAGTCGGAGACGTCGTATCCGAAGTCGGCCATTGGAGACGGGAAACACGGCGAGAGCCAGAGCCCATCGACCCCGAGCCAGACCAGGTGGTCGAGCCGGGAGCGGATCCCTTCGAGGTCACCGATGCCGTCCCCGTTCGAATCCATGAACGAGCGCGGGTAGATCTGGTACAGGACTCCGTCGCGCCACCAGAGCCAATCCGACATCGCCACCTCCCACGCGGCCGGCCCCTGTCCAGGCCGGGCTTCAAATCGCACCACTACAGATGGAATACGACAAATCGTATGATCTGGTTAGTTATATCAGTATCTATTGAATATCAAAATACGTTCCCCTATGATGCCGACGTGGAATCGCAGATCCTAAGCCAGCCTGGCCCGGACGCGACACCCGAGAACCGCGCGCCTGAGCCCGCACCCGCGTTCTGTCCGGTCGCCCGTGCGCTCGACCTGATCGGAGAGCGCTGGGCCCTGGTCCTGGTTCGACACCTGCTGGGCCGCGCCCGGGGGTTTCAGGAACTCCGCCACCGGACCGGGATCGCCCCGCGCGTGCTCGCCACGCGGCTGCGCCAGCTCACCGAGCGGGGCCTGGTCGAGGGCGTCGAGGCCGGCACTCGGACGCACTACGGACTCACCGAGTTCGGGCGCACGCTGGCCCCCGTGGTGCGCGAGATCGGGCGCTGGTGGGTCCAGAACGCGATGGCCCAGCCGCAGCCCTTCAGCGAGGCGAGTGCGGCGACCGTGGTCGAGTCGCTTCCCTTCATGCTGCGCGAGGACCGCGCACGCGAGATGAAGATCTGTTACGAGATCCGGCTCACGGGCGACGGCGGCGGGGTCTGGACCGTCGAGATCCGCGACGGTGACTGCCTGGTGCGAGAGGGCTTTGCCGACCGCGCGGACGTCCGCTACACGGCGGACGCGGTGGATTGGTGCCGGATCGTGTTTCACGTCCTCGACGACCGGAAGGCCGTTCGCGATGGACGGCTGATCAAGGACGGCAAGGGAGGCTCGATGGCCTGGTACTTCTACCAGCCGCCGACGCCGCCCGGGCTCACTGAGGGAACAGAAAAATGATCTCGTTCGATCCGACCGAAGAGCAGGAGCTGATCCGCGACAGCGTGCGCGAATTCGCGGCCTCAGAGATGCGCGAGATCGCGCGCGCCTGCGACGAGGCCGAGCGCGTCCCGGACGAGTTCCTGGAGAAGAGCTGGGAGCTCGGCCTGGCGAACGCACAGATTCCCGAGGCCTACGGGGGCGCCGGGCTCGAGCGCTCGCCGATCACGAACGTGCTCGTGGCCGAGGAGCTCGCCTACGGCTGCGCGGGGCTCGCCGCAGCTGCGCTGGCCCCCGCCTCCCTGATCCACCCGCTGCTCGACCTGGGCAGCGAAGACCAGAAAAAGGCCCACCTGCCGGGCTTCGCGGGCTCGGGGTACCGGGCCGGCGCGCTGGCCCTGCACGAGCAGCACTTCAGCTTCGAACTCGCGAACCTGGGCACGCTGGCCGAGCCCAAGAACGGCGAGTTTCGGATCACCGGCACCAAGCGGATGGTCCCGATGGGCGAGCGGGCCGAGCTGTTCCTGGTGGTCGCGCGCTGTGGCGCGCGCGAGGGCGTCGCCGGCCTCGAGGCCTTCCTGGTGCCGGCCGACACCCCGGGCGTGAGCGTGCAGCGCGAAAAGACGATGGGGCTCCGCGCCGCACCCTTTGCCCGGGTCGAGTTCGACGATGCCCGAGTCTCGGCCGAGGCGCAGCTCGGGGGCGAAGCCGGCTGTGACGTCGCCCGGCTCGCCAACCTGGCCCGCACTGCCTCGCTCGCGCTCGCGCTCGGCCAGTCTCGGGCCGTACTGGATTTCGCGATCGACTACGCCAGGGAACGGGTCGCGTTCGGACAGCCGATCGGCCAGAAGCAGGCGATCGCGTTCATGCTCGCGGAGATGCGAATCGAACTCAACTCGATGCGCTGGCTGGTCTGGCAGGCTGCGAGCCAGCTCGAACGCGGAAATGCTTCGAACCGGGAAACGCGCCTGGCCCAGACCTACGCGAATCGCGAGGCGATGAAGATCGCCGACAACGGTGTACAGATCTTCGGGGGCCACGGCTTCATTCGCGACTACCCGATCGAGATGTGGTTCCGAAACGCGCGGGCGCTGACCGTCCTCGAAGGTGTCACGGCGCTCTAGGGCGAGCGGGAGAAAGTCCATGATCGACTTCCAACTCACTGAAAACGACGAGAAGGTGCTCGCGGAGATCAGGCGGCAAGGGCTGATCGTGCGCGAGCACGCGCGCTACTACGACGAACACGAAGACGAGTTTCCGCCGGACTCGCTGCCGGAGGGAAAGGATCTGCCGAATCCGTTCTCGATGCTCGGCGGGCGCAACGAAGAAGACACCCCGATGGGCGTGATCGTGCTGCTGATGGCGATGGCCCAGTCCTGGGGCGACTACAGCGTCCGCATTCGCAACACCATCGGCGGCCTCGGCAACGCGGCGCTGCGGGCGTCGGGCACCGAGGAGCAGATGCTGCGCTGGAACGGCAAGACGCTCGCAATGGCGATTACCGAACCGGGTTGCGGCTCGGACTCCAAGGCGATCCAGACCACGGCCGTGCTCGACGGCGAAGAATGGGTGATCAACGGCGAGAAGATCTTCGTGACCACGGGCTGTCGGGCCGACGGCGTCGTGGTCTGGGCCACGCTGGACAGGGCTGCGGGACGCTCCGGCATCAAGTCCTTCGTCATCATGAAGGAAACGCCGGGCTTCGAGGTCACCCACAAAGAAAAGAAACTCGGTATCCGGGCGGACGACACCGCCGCAATGGTGTTCAAGGACTGTCGCATCCCGCGCGACCACCTGCTCGGCGGCAACGAAGAGATCCCCAAGCACGGCTCGGGCGGCTTCCGGGGCGTGATGAAGACCTTCAACATGACACGGCCCAGTGTGGCCGCGACCGGGCTCGGCATGGCGATGGCCGCGCTCGACTTCACGCGTGACGCACTCGCCGACGAGGGGGTGGAGGTCGACTGGGAACGCGGCACGCACAGCCGCTCGGCGATCGAGCAGAAGCTGGTCGAGATCGAGGCCGACATCGAAGCGGCCCGGCTCGCGATCTGTCACGCCGCCTGGCTCGCGGGCCGGGGAGAGGAGAACAACGTCGAGGCCTCGATCTCGAAGGCGAAGGGGGGCGAGGTCGCACGCACCGCCACCCAGCGTTGCCTCGAGATCCTGGGCGCGGTCGGCATCACGCGCGACCACCTGGTCGAGAAGTGGTGCCGCGACACGCGCATCACCGACATTTACGAAGGAACCGGCCAGATTCAGCGACTCATCATCGCCCGAAAGATTCTCGGGTATTCGTCGGCCGAGTTGAGCTGACCCGAGCAGTCCTACCTCGGTCCCGGCAGCGCCGGGACCGGGAACCGAGGCGCCGGACGGGGCGGACTGTTCCCTTCCACCTCATCCGGCGCCCATTTCCCGGCCGCGCGCGAAACCCCACCGCAGCGCGACCGGGGACCCGGAGCTCGCGCCAGCCGGGCGCCCGGGGTCCAGCAAAAACCCCGTCGGAGCCCGGGGAAATCCATCCGCCGCGCGGAAAAGCGCTGCCGGTATGCGAGGATGGCGGCGCGGAGGGCGCGGCATGAAATTCGGCGTGTTCGGGATCAATACGGGGCCCTGTGCAGAACCCGAGAGTTCGGTGCGGGTCGCGCAGGCAGCGGAGGAATGCGGCTTCGAGTCGGTCTGGACCGGCGAGCACGTGGTACTCCCGAACCCGCAGGCACCCCCGTCCCCCGCACCCCCCGACTGGCCGATGACCCACCCTTCGATCGCGCTCGCATTCCTGGCCGGCCAGACCCGGACCCTGCGGCTCGGAACCGGAATCGTGATCCTGCCGCAGCGCAATCCGGTGGTCCTGGCCAAGGAACTCGGGAGCCTCGACGCGCTCTCGGGCGGGCGGCTCGAGTTCGGCCTCGGCGTGGGCTATCTGGAACCCGAGTTCCGCGCGCTGGGCGTGCCGTTTCAGGAGCGCGGCCGGCGCGCGGACGAATACCTGGAGGCGATCCTGGCGCTCTGGACCGAAGCCGAGCCCGCCTACCGCGGAGACTTCGTCCGCTTCGAGGGCGTGCAGGCGCTGCCGCGCCCCGTCCAGCAGCCGCACCCGCCGGTCGTGATCGGAGGCAACAGTCCCGCCGCGCTGCGCCGGGCCGTGACCCGCGGCAACGGCTGGTACGGGTTCGCGATGGATCCCGAAACCGCCGGCCGCCACATCGAGGGCCTGCGCGCCGCCGAGCACACACACGAGCGTGCCGATGCGCTCGGGTCGCTCGAAATCAGCATTACCCCGAGGGCCCCGCTCGACCCGGCCGCCATTCGCCGCTTCGAGGACGTGGGCGTGCACCGGCTGATTCCGATCGCGCGCGGCCGGGACGCGGACGCTCAGACGGATTGGGTTCGAAAGACCGCCGACGAAGTGATCGCCCGGAACTAGCCCATATCAGTCGAGCAGGGCCCCGATCACGAGCGGGAAGGTCACGAGCGAGAGCAGCGTAGAAACCAGCACCACGCTCGCGACCTGCGCGGGATTGCGGCCATAGCGCTCCGCGAACAGATAGTTGAACACGGCCGACGGGCCCGCACATGCGATCACGAAGACGCCGCGCGCGGTTCCGTCCAGACCGAGCCCCGCACTGATCGCGAAACCCACCGCGATGCCCATTCCGATCCGGAGTGTCCCGAGACCCAGGCTGAGCGGAAGTTCCCGGACGCGCAGCCCCGAAAGCGACACGCCGAGCGTGAGCAACATCAGCGGGATCGTGAGCTCGCCGAGTAGCGCCGTGGAACGCACGATCCAGACCGGCAGCGTCACACCACTCACGATCACGACCCCCGCGAGCAGGGTCGCCCAGGCCACCGGAGCCATCACCAGCACCCGTAGTGAGGTCGTTCCGGTCCAGATCCAGATCCCGACCGTGAAGTGGAGGATGGCGACCATCGCAAACACGGAGGCCGCGAGCGCGAGTCCTTCGGGCCCGAACGCAAACAGCGAGAGCGGCAGTGCCAGATTTCCCGCGTTCGGAAACATCAGCGGCGCCAGCAGATTGGTGCGAGGCAGCCGAAGCAGCGCGAGTACGATCGCGCCGAGCACGCCGAACGCGGCGATCGCGAGCGCGGTCGCCCCCATCAGTTCCGTCATCAGCGAGAGCTCGACCCTGAACGAGGTCAGACTCGAGAAGACGAGACTCGGCGCGCCCAGGTTCGTGACCAGATCCGTCACGAACTCGGTCGGGTAGCTGCGGCCCGCGCGGCGCCAGGCGAAGCCCAGCAGCACACACACGAACACCGGCGCGATGATTCCGAGCAGTTCGACGGCCACGAACGCGGTCTCAGGTTCCCGAGAGGCTCCGCAGGTGTGCGATCACGTCGCGGATGTCGGAATCGTTCAGGATGCCGCCCCACGGCGCCATCATCGGCGACTTGCCCGCGGCCGCGCCGCCCTTCTCGATCACCAGGTAGATCTCCTCGTCGGAGAGCGTTCGCATGTACTCGGCCGAGCCGTGGTCGGCCGGTCGCGGAACCAGCGTCTGTGCGATCGGGCCGTCGCCCCGGCCCTCGGGGCCGTGACAGGTCGCGCAGTACATGGCGTAGAGGCGCCCACCGAGCTCCGGATTGCCGCGCAGGTTGCCGGTCGGAAGCGTCGGCGGAGGCGCGGGACTCGGCGGCTCGCTCGGTCTGGCGCTCGGAGTCGGCGCGGTGGCAGCAGGCGCGCTCGGAGCCGACGCCTCGCCGCCGCAGGCGACGACCGCGCCCACGAGCAGCAGCGCAGCCAGGCCGGCCCCGCGAACCCCACGAGCGCACACATGGCTTCGCTCCACGTCCCCCTCCTCTCTTCGAAAGCCCGCAGCAAAAGCGGACGACGAAAGCACCCGACACCGCCCGCGGCCCGGAAACCCCGGACCGGCGGGCCGCTAGGGCGGCGCCGAAGCTACAAGCGAGCCCCGGGAGGGTCAAGCAGCCAGGTCAGTAGCTGCGCGGAAGTCCCAGCACGCGCTCGGCGATGTAGTTTCGGGCCATCTCCTGGGAGATCGGGGCGAGCCGCATCAGACGCGCTTCGCCCCAGTAGCGCCCCACGTTGAACTCGTTGGCATAGCCGAATCCGCCCAGCGTCTGCAGTGCCTGGTCGCAGGCGCGAAACCCGGCCTCGGCGGCCCGGAGCTTGGCGATGTTGGCCTCGCCGCCCGCGATGTCGCCCTGGTCGTAGACCCAGGCTGCCTTCTGCCAGAGCAGGTCGGCGGCCTCGAGTTCACTGTGACAGTCCGCGAGCGGGTGCGCGATCGCCTGGTTCGCACCGATGGGCCGGTCGAACACGATGCGTTCCTTGGCGTAGGCGGTCGCGACCTCGAGCGCGCGGCGCCCGATCCCGACCGCCTCGGCCGCGAGCATGATGCGCTCCGGGTTGATGCCGTCGAGCAGGCAGCGAAAGCCGCGTCCGACCTCGCCGACGACGTCCTCGGGGCCGACGCGCAGGTCGCGGATATAGACCTCGTTCGAGTTCACGGCGTTGCGCGCGATCTTTGGGATCTCGCGAATCTCGCAGTGCGCGGGATCGAGGTCCGCCAGGAACAGCGTCATTCCATCGAGCGGCTTCTCGCACTCCTCGCGCGGCGTCGTGCGCGTGAGCAGCAGGATCTTCTGCGCCTGCTGCGCCTTGGTGTTCCAGACCTTCTTGCCGTTGATCACGAAGCCGTCGCCGTCGGGTTCCGCAAACGTCCGGATCCGGGAGGTGTCGGTGCCCGCGTCGTCCTCGGTCACCCCGAACGACACGTGCAGTTCGCCGCGCGCCGTGGGGGGCAGGTAACGCTGCTTCATCTCCTCGGAGCCGTGGTGCACGACCGGGCCCATCCCGAAGATCGACAGGTGAAGCGTGGAGGCCGCGTTCATCGCGCCCCCGCTCTGTGCGACGGCCTGGAGCAGCACGCCGGCCGCCATCACCCCCAGCCCGGCGCCCTCGTAGCGTTCCGGGATCGCGATCCCGATCCAGCCCTGCTCGGCGAACGCATTGTAGAACTCCCACGGGAACTGCTTGCGCTCGTCCTTATCGCGCCAGTACTCGTCGCTGAAGCCTCCGGCGAGCTTGGTCGCCTCTTCGCGGATGTGTTCCAGTTCCGGGCCGAGTGAGAAGTCCATGCAGCCCATCATACTTGGCAGGCGGGCTCGGCTGGGCGGCCGGGCCAGATCGGCCGGGTGGCTTGCCGGATCGGGCCAGGTGGGGTAACCAACGGCCCTCCAGAGGAGACGACCCATGGCCAAGGGAGCCCGCGAAAAGGTCAAGCTCGAGAGCAGCGCCGGGACCGGCTTCTTCTACACCACGACCAAGAACAAGCAGAAGACGCCGGACAAGCTCGAACTCAAGAAGTACGACCCACGCGTGCGCAAGCACGTGCTCTTCAAGGAAACCAAGCTCAAGTAGCCGAGAGCCCGTCTGCGGGCTCCGCAGCTTGACAGCGACGCCGACCGGGTGGGACCGTCGCCCTGGATCGTGGCCGCCGGGCCCGGGCTCGGCGCCCCGCACCGCGGGAGAAGCGCCAGATGCAGGCTCCGCTCGAGGGGATCCGGGTCGTCGAGGTCGCGAACTACGTCGCGGCGCCCTCCGCAGGCGCGCTGCTGGCCGATCTCGGCGCGGACGTGGTCAAGGTCGAGGTCCCCCAGGGCGAGATCTACCGGCAGACACGGCCCCGCCACCTGGGCCACAAGGTCGATTTTGACGGGTCTCCGGCATTCCAGATGGACAACCGGGGCAAGCGCTCGCTGGCGCTCGACCTGACCAACCCGGCCGCCCGCGCGGCCCTGCTGCGCGTGATCGACGGCTGCGACGTTCTGCTCACCAACCTGCTGCCCGAGCGCCAGACGCGCTACGGGCTCGATCCCGAGACGCTGCGGAAGCGTCAGCCGGGCCTGATCTACGCGTCGCTCACCGGCTACGGCCGGGGCGGCGCCGAGGCCAACCGGCCCGGGTTCGACTACGCCGCCTACTGGGCCCGGACCGGCTTCATGGACAGCACCCGCGAGCCCGACGCCACGCCCGCGTATCTGCGGCCCGGGACGGGCGACCACGCGGCCGGCATGAGCCTGGTGGCCGGGATCCTGGCGGCGCTGCGCGTGCGCGACCGCACCGGCAAGGGCCAGGACGTCGACGTCTCGCTGCTCCAGATCGGGCTCTACATCCAGGGCAACGACCTGGCGATGACGCTCGTCACCGGCAAGAGCCCGATCCGGCACGACCGCTGCGCGCCCACGAACCCGCTCTGGAACCAGTACCCGGTCAAGGGCGGTCGCTGGCTGTTCCTGGTGATGATCGAGTCGGACCGCTACTGGCCCGAACTCTGCCGTGCACTCGAGCGCCCGGAACTCGCCCGCGAGGAACGCTTCGGGGACGCCCGCAAGCGCTTCCGCGCCAACCGCGAGCTGGTCGCGATCCTCGACCAGCTCTTCCTGTCGCGCACGCTCGAAGAGTGGGAGACGATCTTCGGCCGCTACAGCCTGATCTGGTCCCCGATGCGCGAGCTCAGCGAGCTTCCCGACGACCCGCAGGTGCGCGCGATGGGCTACTTCCACAGCGTCGATCACCCCGTGCTCGGCAAGTTCGAGACCATGGGCCCGCCGTTCCAGCTGTCGGACTTCGAGCTCCGCGCCCACCAGCCCGCGCCCGAACTCGGCGCCGACGGCGAGTCCGTGCTGCGCGAAGCGGGACTTTCCGAAGACGAGATCCGGGGGGCGCTGCCCAGTTCGGACGACGCCTAGGGCCTTCCGGCCCGGCACCCCGCTGCAGTCGCAGTCAGCCGGCCGCAACTCGATCTCGCCAGAGCCCGCCGTCTCGCGCATGCGCCCGGAGCGTCGTGCCGTCGTACTGCTGCCCCCCGGTCGGGACCCGTAATTCGAGCGCAACGAGCATGCGGGAACCAAAATCCAAACTCGGTTTCAGTGATGGCGCTCGTCGGAGTCCCGCCGCGCCAGCCTGCGCTCCTCGCTCACCCGGCACACCCTTGGATTCCCGCCCACGTCGCGGCCTGGCGAGGACTCGACCTGCGGATCCTGGCGAGAACGGTTCCGGCAGTACTGCGGCGCGTCGGCGCGCAATAGCCGGAAGCATCCAAAAGCTCCCGCACGACCTCGCTTCGCTAACCCGCCTCTACCTGCTTCCCTGTAACCGGCTCCCCTAGCCGCGGTCCAGGGGGCCTTTGCTCAAATTTCTCTAAACTGACCGGGAACCGCAGGCCGGGGAGCGGCACGTGAAGCGGAGGAGAAGCACTTGAAGGGGATCGTGCTCGCGGGGGGGGCCGGGACGCGGCTGTATCCGCTCACGCTGGTGGCCAGCAAGCAACTGCAGCCGGTTTACGACAAGCCCATGATCTATTACCCGCTGGCGACGCTGATGCTGGCCGGGATCCGCGAGATCCTGCTGATCTCGACCCCCGAGGACACGCCGCGCTTCGAACAGCTGCTGGGCGACGGTTCCCAGTGGGGGCTCCGGCTCTCGTACGCGGTTCAGGCGCGTCCGGAGGGGATCGCGCAGGCCTTCCTGGTCGGCGAGTCGTTCATCGACGGGGCGCGGGTCGCGCTGATCCTGGGCGACAACATCCTCTACGGGCGGATGGGTCTGGACCGGATCGTGGCCGACTTCGAACGCAGCCAGGGCGCTGTGATCTTCGGCTACCCGGTACAGGACCCGGAGCGTTACGGGATCGTGGAGTTCGGGCCCGAGGGCGAGGTGCTGAGTCTCGAAGAGAAGCCCGAGAAGCCGCGCACGAACCTGGCGGTGCCCGGGATCTACCTCTACGACGAAGAGGTGGTCGCGCGCACGCACGCGCTCGAGCCCTCGGACCGCGGCGAACTCGAGATCACCGACCTGAACCTCTCCTACCTGCGGGACGGGAAGCTGCGCGCGCACCGGCTCGGCCGCGGCATCGCCTGGCTCGATACCGGAACCCAGGAGAGCCTGCTCGAGGCCGCGAACTTCATCGCCACCGTCGAACATCGCCAGGGGCTCAAGATCTCGTGCCTCGAAGAGATCGCGCTTCGGCTCGGCTACCTCGATCTGGACCAACTCGCGCAGACGCTGCGCGAGATGCCCGCGTCGCCCTACCGCAACTACGTGGAGCAGGTTCTGGCCGAGGGGTCATGAACGAACGCGTGTTCCGCCGGACGCGCCGCGTCCGGGACGAGGACACCGACGCGCTCGGCCACGTGAACAACGTGGCCTGGGTCCGTTTCGTGGTGGAACTGGCCGACGCGCACTCGCGCGCGGTCGGTCTCGACTGGGCGGCCTATCGGAGAATCGGCGGCCTGTGGATCGTGCGGCGGCACGAGATCGACTACGCGCGCGCCGCCACCCCGGGCGAGGAGATCACCGAAGAGACCTGGGTCGAATTCCTACGGGGCGCGCGCAGCCTGCGCCGTTCGCGTTTCGTTCGAAGCGAGGGTGGCGAGATCCTGGTCGAGGCCAGCACCGAGTGGGCCTTCGTCGATACCAAGACTCAACGCCCGAAGCGCGTCCACCCGGAAGTCGTCCAACGCTTCTCCGCCCAAGGCGCGTGATCCCGGGCAGCTGCAGCGCCGGCCTGAGCGGTAGCCGGGGCGCCGGTCCGGGCGAGGGCAGGGACCAGGGCGAGAGCGCCGACAAGAATCCCCCCCGAGTTCCTCGTCTGCGCTCCCGCCCCCCCTGATCGTGATTCGCGGGAGGGCCCGCGTTCCTCCTCTGATCGGCAAGTTGGGGTCCGACTTGAGCAACTTCTGCGCAGATCGGGCAAGTTCCGGCAGATCGGGACCCGAGGCGGGCTGCGGCGGCCGCTACGGCCGCCTAGAACGCGTAGCGGGTCAGGCGCGCCAGCACGCCCTCGAGGCCGCGCCGGAGCAGGTAGCGCAGCAGCGGGCCGGTTCCGGGCACGAGCGGGCGAAAGCACACCTTCCAGCGGACCTCGGAGGCATCCTCCAGCGGCGTGACCTGGACTTCGCCCTGGTGATCGCGAATCGGAAGGCCGGCCGAAATCCGGTAGGTCATGCGTCTGGGAGGATCGTAACTCGTGACTTCCTCCTCGATCGCGAGGCCGGAACCCCGAACTACCCGGATCGCACCGAGGCCGTTGGGCGGAGGATCGCCCTCCTGGCGCAGAACGACTTCCCTGGCGCCCGACCACTCGGCCAGTCCCCGGTGGTCGGCGAGCAGGTCGAACACCCGCTCGGGGGGCGCCGGGATCCGGGCGACGAGTTCGAACGCTTGCATCGGCGCACAGGGTAGCCTTCCCTATTGCCGAAATGTCGCGAGTCGGGGGCCGGAGTGCGGGCGCGAGGGTGGCGGGACTGGCCGCGCTACTCGCGGCGCTCGCGACGCCGCTCTCGACCGGGGCGGCCCCGGACCCGGTCCGGGCCGCGGGGAGCCTGGTGCGCGGCCCGCTGCGCGTCGCCGGGGACGTCACGGGGGGTGTGGGTCTGTGCCTGGCCAGCGGCGTCGCGCTCGTCTCGGACGGCGTCTCGTTCATCGACGCCAACCGCGTGACGCGTCCGCTGCTCCGCGGCGTGTTCAGCCGCGGCGGGTACTACGCGGCGCTCGGAATCTCGCATGCGTCGACCGGGATGCTGGAACTGCTGCGCGGCGAGGACATCGAGCGACTGCCCGAGCACCGCGCGACCTACCTCCAGGCGGCCCCGGGCTATGGACGCTGGACCACGTTCGCGACGGGCCTCTCGGCGCTGTATCTCGGGGTCGGCGACGGCCTGGCCACGCTACCGCTGGTCGTGTTGTATGCGATCGGGGCCGAGGGCTGGGCAACTCGCCTCGAGCAGAGCCGCGACGAGCAGCGTACGCGCGCGCTGGGCCCGCTGACACCGGAACCCCCGAGCGACGCGGGATCGAAGCCGGGCCACCGAGCCCACGCGAAGTGAGAGTCTGATGGAGCGCGAACACGAGGGCGTCACTCAACTTGCACACCTGCGACTCGGCGGAGACCGCGCTGGGCCCCGCGAAGACGCGGTCGTGGTCGAAGAGCCGCTCGAGATCCGGCTCGACACACGCCCGATCGCGGTCGTGATGCGCACGCCCGGAAACGACCTCGAACTCACGCTGGGCTTCCTGGTCACCGAGGGCATCGTCTCGGATCCCGACGCGATCCTGCAGGCCACGCACTGCGACGAGACGCGCAACGTCGTCGAGGTCCGCACCGAGCCGGGCGCACCCGGCATCCACCCGCCGGCCGAGCGGAACTTCTTCGCGAGTTCGAGCTGTGGCGTGTGTGGCAAGGCCAGCATCGACGCCCTGCGCGTGCGCGCGCCCGGACTCGACCAGAACGCCCTTTGCGTCGGCGCGGATCTGCTCCGTGGCCTGCCGGACGCGCTGCGAAACGCGCAGGATCTGTTTGGCGAGACGGGATCGCTCCACGGCGCAGGGCTGTTCGACGCCGACGGAATCCCCAGCTGCGTCCGCGAGGACGTCGGCCGCCACAACGCCGTCGACAAACTGGTCGGATGGGCCGCGCTCCACGAACACCTGCCGCTCTCTGCCAAAATCCTGATGGTGAGCGGACGCGTCGGCTTCGAGATCGTCCAGAAGGCATGGGTGGCGGGGATTCCCGTGCTCTGCGCGATCTCGGGACCCTCGAGCCTCGCGGTCGAACTCGCGCGCGAGGCGGGCATGACGCTGGTGGCGTTCCTGCGCGGCGAAGAGATGAACGTCTACAGCGGGCCCGAGCGGATCGCCGGACCATGAAACTCCGTCACCTGGTTCCGTTCGGACTCGCCGAACCCGACAAGCCACGCCACTACACCGACATGGCGAAGAGTGTCTGGGAAAACCGCCGCGCCCTGCCCTACGCGTGGAGGATCCTGCGCGACGGCGTCTGCGACGGCTGCTCGCTCGGACCCTACGGTCTGCGCGACAACGTGATTCCGGGCGTGCACCTGTGCACGACCCGCTTGCGACTGCTGCGGCTCAACACCATGCCCGCACTCGATCCAGCGCCGCTCTCGGATGTCGCCGCGCTCGAACGCCTCGGCGAACCGGGCCTTCGCCAGCTCGGCCGGCTCGGCGCGCCGATGCTGCGCGAACGCGGCGACGCAGGCTTCCACCCCGTAAGCTGGGACGAGGCGCTGGCCGGGATCGGCCAGAGGCTCCGCGACGTTCCCGGCGAACGGATGGGTTTTTTCGCGACCTCGCGTGGCCTCACCAACGAGACCTACTACGCGTTTCAAAAGACCGCGCGACTGCTCGGGTCGAACCACGTCGACCTCTGCTCGCGCCTTTGCCACGCCGCCACGGTTTCGGGCCTGGCCGAGACCCTGGGCGTGGGCGCCCCGACCTGCTCGCTCTCCGATCTGATCGGCGCGGACCTCGTGGTCCTGCTCGGGACCAACCTCGCCAACAACCAGCCGGTCACCACCAAGTACCTGCACCACGCAAAGAAGCGCGGCTCGCGGATCGTGGTCGTGAACCCCTACCGTGAGCCCGGCCTCGAGCGTTACTGGGTCCCGAGCATTCCGCAAAGCGCGTTGTTCGGAACCGGGCTCATGGACGACTTCTTCCAGGTCTTCGTCGGCGGCGACATCGCGTTCCTGTCCGGCGTGATCAAACGCCTGATCGAACTCGACGCGATCGACCGCGTGTTCGTCGCGGAGCGCACGCGCGGCTTCGACGAACTCGAGGCCGATCTCGGACGGCGCGGCTGGGACGAGATCGAGCGCTCGTGCGGGCTCCCGCGCAGCGAGATCGATCGCTTTGCGCGGAGCTACGCGAAGGCAAAGACCGCCGTCTTCGTCTACAGCATGGGACTGACCCAGCACCGCTTCGGAGTCGACAACGTGAAGGCGGTGGCCAACCTCGCGCTCGCGCGCGGCATGTTAGGCCGACCCAGGACCGGGATCATGCCGATCCGCGGCCACTCGGGCGTGCAGGGCGGCGGCGAGTGCGGGGTCGACCCCGGAAAGTTCCCGGGCGGCACCGCGATCGGGTCCGAGGGGCACGCGCGCTTCGAGGCCGCCTGGGGGCATCCGATTCCGCGCGAGCCCGGTTTGCGCGCGCCGCACATGGTCGAGGCGTGCGCGCGCGGCGAGATTGATCTCGTGTACTCGATCGGCGGAAACCTGCTCCAGACGCTGCCCGACCGCGACTTCGTGCGCGCGGCGCTCGAACGCGTGCCGGTGCGGATCCACCAGGACCTGGTCGTGAACCCGAGTGCGCTCATCCCGGGCGAACGGGTCGTGCTGCTGCCGGCCCAGACCCGCTACGAACAGCGCAGCGGCGGCACCACCACCAACACCGAGCGGCGGATCCGTTTCACTCCCGAGATCGAGGGCCACCCGAGCGTCGGCCAGGCACGACCCGAGTGGGAAATTCCGGGCCAGGTCGCGGCCGCGATCCGACCCGGGCTCGCCGACGCACTCCGCTGGCCCGATACGGCCGCGATCCGGAACGAGATGGCGGACCTGATGCCCGCCTATGCCGGGGTCGAGAAACTCGAGAAAGCCGGCGACTGGATCCAGTGGGGCGGCGAGCGTCTGTTCAGTTCGGGCTTTCCGGGCATGCCCGAGGGTCGCGCGCGCTTTGCAGCGCTGCCGTTTCCGGAAACGCAGGTGCCCGAGGGCCAGTTCTACCTGACGACGCGGCGTGGGAAGCAGTTCAACTCGATGCTCTACGGCGCGCGCGATCCGCTGACCGGGGCCGCGCGCGACGCGGTGTTCGTCTCGGAGCGAGATGCCGACGCGCTCGGGCTCGCCGACGGCGCACGCGTGCGACTCCGCTCCGAGACCGGCCAGTACGAGGCGCGGGTGCGCCGGGCCCCCGTCAAGCCGCGCACGCTCCAGGTGCACTGGCCGGAGGGCAACGTGCTGATCAGCCGG
>JABSQV010000028.1 GCA_013215565.1 Myxococcales bacterium
ACCTTCCGGGTCCGCGGGGATGTGGTCGAAATCTTCCCGGCGTACGAGGACGAGCGGGCGCTTCGGCTCGAATTCTTTGGTGACGAACTCGAGTCGATCACCGAGGTCGATCCGTTGCGCGGTCGCGTGATCGCGCGGCCCACGAAGGCGATCGTCTTTCCGAACAGCCACTACGTACAGACCGAGGAGCGACTGGAGCGTGCCATCGAGGGCATTCGCGGAGAGCTCGATGAGCGGATTCAGGATCTGCGCAAGCGGAACAAGCTGCTCGAGGCGCAGCGCATCGAACAGCGCACCATGTACGATATCGAGATGATGCGCGAGTTCGGTTTCTGTCACGGCGTCGAAAACTATTCGCGCTGGCTCGACGGGCGGCAGGTAGGAGACCAGCCCTACACGCTGCTCTCCTACTTTCCCGAGGACTTCCTCTGCTTTGTAGATGAGAGTCACGTAACGATTCCTCAGATCGGCGGGATGTACCGGGGGGACCGACGGCGCAAGGAGACCCTGGTCGAGTACGGCTTCCGGCTCCCGTCGGCACTCGACAATCGGCCGCTGCGCTTCGATGAGTGGGAGGAAAAGGTTCCTCAACGGATCTACCTCTCGGCGACCCCGGGCGATTGGGAACTCGAGCAATCCAAGGGTGTCATCGTCGAACAGGTGGTGCGCCCAACGGGACTGATCGACCCCGAACTCGAGGTGCGCCCGGCCACCAACCAGGTCGAGGATCTGCTCGCCGAGATCCGACAGCGAGTCGAGTGGGGCGACCGCGTGCTGGTCACGACCCTCACGAAGCGGATGGCAGAGGAACTTACGACCTATTACGAGGAGCTGGGCATCCGGGTCCGCTACCTGCACAGCGACATCGCCACGATCGAACGTACCGAGATTCTGCGCGAACTCAGGCAGGGTGCCTTCGACGTGCTGATCGGGATCAACCTGCTTCGGGAGGGGCTCGACCTGCCGGAAGTTTCGCTGGTCGCGATCCTCGACGCCGACAAGGAGGGGTTTCTGCGCTCGGGACGCTCCCTGATTCAGACCATAGGACGCGCGGCGCGCAACGTGCGTGGCAAAGTGCTGCTCTTCGCAGATCGCGAGACCAACTCGCTGCGGCTTGCGATCGAAGAAACCGAGCGGCGCCGCGAACTGCAACAGCGCTACAACCGTGAGCACGGCATCACGCCGCAGTCCGTGAAGAGCGAGCTTCCGAGCCTGCGCGAAAGTCTCTACGAGGCCGACTACGTCACGGTCCCGATCGTTGCGGAGGCAGAACTCGACGCAGAAGGGCTCGCCCGCGAGGTCCGCTCGCTGCGCGAGAAGATGCGCGCCGCGGCCGAGAATCTCGACTTCGAGCGCGCCGCCGAGTTTCGTGACCGGATCAAGGAACTCGAGGAGGGCGCGCTGCTCGCCGGGTACGAGGCGAAGCCCAAGCGCGCCGACCCCGCCCGGCGGCGTTCGCGGGCCCGGAGACGGCGGTGAGTGCGCGGGCGCGGGACGGCGACCCCGGTCTCGAAGAACAGGTGCGTGAACTTCCGACGGAGCCCGGCGTGTACCTGTTCAAGGGCGCGGACGAGCGCGTGCTCTACGTCGGCAAGGCGCAGAGCCTGCGCGCGCGGGTTCGCTCCTACTTCGTCAAGGGCGGAGACGGTCGGCACCAGGTGCACTTCCTGGTGCCGCGCATCCGCGATCTCGAGGTCGTGGTGACGTCCAGCGTGAAGGAAGCGCTGCTGCTCGAGAACCAGTTGATCAAGAAACACCGGCCGCGCTTCAACGTCCGGCTGCGGGACGACAAGAACTATCTCGCGCTTCGCCTCGATCCGACGGTTCCGTATCCGCGCTTTACGGAAACCCGCCGCTTTCAGCGAGACGGGGCCGTCTACTTCGGGCCCTATACCTCGAGCGGCGCGATGCGCGAGACCCTGAGCACGCTCCAGCGCATGTTTCCGCTGCGTACCTGCTCGGATGCGGGACTCGAGAGCTACCGGCGTCGGGGACGGCCGTGCATCGAGCACTCCATCGGTCGCTGCGTCGCGCCCTGCTGCCGGCTGATCTCGGATCGTGACTACCGAAACCTCGTGGACGGTGCGGTGCTGTTTCTGCGCGGGCGTTCACGGGAACTGATCGGTTCGCTCAAGCGCGATATGGACGATTCCTCCGCGCGCGAGGACTTCGAGGTGGCGGCTCGGCTGCGCGATCGGATCGACGCGATCGAGCGGACTGTCGAGCAGCAGTCCATGGTGTCGCGGCACTTCGTGGATCGCGACGTCTTCGGTCTCGCGCGGGATGACACGCACGTCGAGGTGCAGGTGCTGTACGTCCGCCAGGGAACGCTCCTCGGCGGAGACCATCACGCGTTCAACAACGTGCGCATCTCGGACGAAGAGGTGCTCGCATCATTCCTGTTTCAGTTCTACTCCAGCGACCGTGAACTGCCGCGGGAGGTGCTGGTGCCGGAAGCGATCGAGGCCTGCGGGGCGCTGGCGGAACTCTGGTCGGAGCGTTCCGGTCGGGCGGTCCGGTTGATCCGCCCGCAGCGCGGTGAGCGGCGGCGACTGCTCGAGATGGCCGGCCGGAACGCGCGGCTCGCGCTGGCCGAGCGTATGCGCCGCGACCGCAGCTCGGAGGAGACCGCGCGGGAGCTCAGGCAATTGCTTCGCCTCGAGCGCCCGCCCCGCAGGATCGAGTGCTACGACATTTCGCACCTCTCGGGGACGCTCCACGTGGCCTCCCGCGTGGTGTTCCTGGATGGGAAGCCCGACAAGAACGCGTACCGGCGCTACAAGCTTCGCGAGTCTCCACCCGGGGACGACTATGCCGCGATGCGGGAGGTACTGGGCCGCCGGCTCGCGACGCTCGAGCGCGACCCGCCCCCCGACCTGATCCTGCTCGACGGGGGAAAGGGCCACCTGAGGGCCGTGGAAGCGTTGCTGGCGGACCTCGCGATCGAAGGAATCCCGCTCGCAGCGCTGGCCAAGGAGCGCGATGGAGCAGCGCCGAACCCGCGCGTGCTGCGGCACGCTGGATCCAAGCGCGAGAAGCTCTTCCTGCTCGGCGTCAAGGACCCCATCCTTCCAGATCCCGCCGGCGCGGCGATGCTGTTCCTGCAACGGCTGCGCGACGAGTCCCACCGGTTCGCGATCCGGTACCACCGCGAGCTGCGCCGGAAGGCGGGCCTGCGGTCGATTCTGGATGAGATTCCCGGAGTCGGCCCCAAGAAGCGGCGCGCTCTGTTGCGCGGGCTCGGAAGCCTCGAGGCGGTCAAGCGGGCCTCCGAGGACGAGTTGCGCGCGCTGGCCGGGATCTCGTCGGCGGACGCCGTCCGGATCCGGCGCTTTTTGGCTTCGCTCGCTGGCCTGGAGCTCGGCCCGGCGGCGCCCGAACCGGGTGGCACCCGCGGCTCTCACGACCCGGTTGAGTAGTCGGATCCCCTGAAGCGGAACTCCGCTTCCCGCGGATCGATCATCCGCGAGCGATCCGACCCGCGAGCGGGCCCTCTAACGCACGTTCCGCGTGTTTTACCCTGCAGCAACGCGCAGGGAGGCATGGCATCGGTCTTGCTCGAAAGACCGCCGTGTCTATCAAAGCGACGAGACTCGTGGCGAGTCTGATCGAGCGCTTCGGCGTGCCCGAAAGCTTCGCGCAGGGCCTCTCCCCGCTGCTCAATCACTGTGATCTGTCCGAACTCGATTCGGCCGGACGAGACCAACTGCTCGGCGCGCTCGCGGCCCTGTACCGCGGAGTGGAAGATTCCGGCCGGCCGACGGCCGAACTGGGCCAGGATGCGGTCGTGCTGGTCGACGAGCTTCGCTCCGAGCTGCGCAAGATGGACGAGTCCTTGAAAGTCCTCGGGGCCTTCGTTGCCAAGCTGCGCAAGCAGATCGAACCCCTGGAGAAGCAGCGCCTGATCCACTGATCCTGCGCGTCCGCTCGCCCCTGTGGTCCCGGGAGATGCGCTGCGCCCGCCCGACTCCCTCTGCTCCGCTTTCTGGCGCCCGTGGCGCTCGGGATCGCGTTCGAGGACCGCGGCCAGTGGGCGCCTGCGGTGCCGGCCGTCGCGGCCGGGCTCGCGGCGTTGCTGCGGCTCCTGGTACCGGCGCGTCTGCGTCTCGGGCCCGAGCTTGCGCTCGGAGTTGCGCTGGGAGCGCTGGCTCTGGCGCTTCCCCTGCATGCGCCGATCGCGTCTGTGGGGACCGGTCCGATCCCGGTTCGCCTGCTGGCGGCTCCCCAGCCCGGCGTCGGAGGCTGCCGGCTGCTGCTCTGGATTCACGGGGATGCCCGAGGTCGTGGGATCATCTCGGCCCCGGCGTCGACCTGTGACTGGCTTCCGGGCCAACTCGCGCTCGCGCGGCTTTCGCTGACGGAAATGCGCCCTCGGACCAATCCCGGGGGCCGGGATTGGGCCCGCCACTGGCGGCGCCGTGGTGTGCGCGTGTCCGGCCGGATCGAGCGAGGCCTGATCGAAGCGGTCGCGGGACCGCCAGCGAGGCCCGCAGCGCTGTTCGAGCGTACGAGGCGGCGTTTCGCGCGCGCGATCGATCCGGAGGAGTCCGGGTCGCGGGCCGGTGCAGTGCTGCGCGCGGTCGTGGCCGGGGACCGCAGCCGACTGAGTGAGCCCGTCCGTGCAGTGTTTCGCCGGTCCGGAACCGCGCACCTGCTGGCGGTCTCGGGCCTGCACGTGGGCTTCGTGTTCCTGTGGGCGCGGCTCGGGATCGGCATCGCGCTACGCGCGCTGCCGTTCCTGTGGTGGCTGCGTCGGGCGCGCCGGATTTCGGTCAGCGGCGGGATCCTGGCTGCCTGCGCCTACGCGGGCCTGACGGGTTTCGGGGTCCCGGCTCTGCGGGCGGCTGCGATGGCGTCGGCGGGCACACTCGCGGTGCTCGGGGGCCGGCCGGGGTCCGCCTGGAACGGGCTGCTGCTCGCGGGTCTCGCGGTGCTCGTCGTCGAACCCGCGAGCCTGTTCGAGCCCGCGCTCGGGCTCTCGTTCGCAGCGGTGGCCGGCATTCTCTGCTGGGCGCCGGGTCGTGGATTCTGGGCCTCGCTGCTGGGCGCTTCGGCCGCAGCCGGGCTCGCGACGGCGCCGCTCGCGGTGTTCCTCGGACTGCCGCTACCCGCCGGGACGCTGATAGCGAATGCGACCGCGATTCCCTGGTTCGCGGGCGTCGTGATTCCGGCTGGGCTCATCAGCGCGGTGCTCGGTGCGGCGCTTCCCGCCTCGAGCGACTGGACCGGTCCGGCGGTTCGCGGCGCTGCAGAACTCGGCATTCGGATGATCGAGGCCAGCGCAAGTCGCGACCTGCTCCAGCAGCTGCCGGGCGTGGATGCGACCGGGATCGCGGCGGCTTCCCTGTTCGCGTTCGGCTTGCGTGCGGTGTGGCTTCGTCGGCGAACGGTTGCCGCGCTGCTTGCCGCCGGGAGTCTCGGCGCGCTGGTTGCGGGGCTGCTGTCTGCGTCTCCGGCGTCCCCGCCCGAGATTCTGTTCCTGGACGTGGGGCACGGAGACGCGATTGCGATCCGGGGCCGGGAGGAAACCTGGCTGGTCGATGCGGGCTCTGCGGGCCGGGGCTTCGATGCCGGTCGTTTCCGGGTCGTACCCGCACTGCGCGCGTCCGGCATCCGGCGGCTCGGTGCGATCGTTTTGACCCACGTGGACCGGGATCACGCAGGCGGCATTCCGGCGGTGCTCGAGTCGCTTCCAGTGGGCGAGTTGTGGCTCTCGCGCGGCGCGCTCGATGCGCCAGCCTCGGGCCCCGTGCGCCGGGCCGCCGCGCGCGCGGGCGTCCCGCTGCGCGTGGTCGGGGAGGGTACCTCCGCCGTGGTGTATCCCTGGCGGATCACGGTGCGCTCGCCTCCGTCCGGGGACGACTCCCGGACGCCGAATCGGCGCTCGCTCGTGTTGAGGCTCGACGCGCCCTTCGGGTGCGTGATGCTTCCCGGAGACGTTCCCGCCGCCGTCGAGCGGCGGCTGGCTCCGCGAGCCGCTGCCTGCGCGGTGCTGAAACTCGCGCACCACGGAAGCGCCAGCTCGAGCGATCCCCGCTGGCTGGATGCGTTGCGTCCCGAAGTCGCGATTGCGAGCGCGGGGACCCGTACCCGCGGCATGCTCCCCGATTGCTCGGTCCGTGCGCGTCTGCGCGCGCGGCAGATCACGCTCTGGGAGACTCGCCGCTGGGGCGCGATTTCGGTGCGGCTCGGGCCGCAGGGGCCCCTGATCGCGGCGTTCCGGCCAGATCCGATCGAAGCGGCGCTAGACTCGCTCCCGGATGGCGAGGCGGCCGGCGGGTGTGGATCGCGATGAGTGGCTGCGGGAGCGCCGCGAGGTCTGGCGCCGGCGCAACCGGGTATTCAACATTCTGATGCTGCTGGCCGTGGCGGCGGTCCTGATCCGCTACCTGTGGTTCTGAGCCGGCCGACGGCTCAGACGCGCTCTCGGCGCAGGATGTGCAGCGCTGCGCCCCGGAGGTCGGCCTCCACGGGGATCGGTCCCTCGAGGTTGTGGCGCTGCGCCTCGCCGTGTCCTGTGAGCACGTAGACGCCGCGGCAGCCAGCCCGTGCGGCGAGCTCCATGTCGCTCGGCTTGTCTCCGATGACGAAGCTCTGCGTCAGGCTGGCGCCGAGTTCGCGAACGGCCCGTTCGAGCAGGCCCGGAGCGGGCTTGCGGCAGCTGCAGCCGTCTTCCGCGGTATGTGGACAGTGATAGCTGGCCTCGATCGAAGCGCCGCGTGCTTCGAAGTCGCGCCGCAGGTGGGCGTCGAAGGCCGCGTACTGGGCTTCCGAGAAGAAGCCGCGCCCGATGCCGGATTGATTCGTCACGATCGCGATTCGATAGCCCCCCTCGATCAGCAACCGCAGTGCATCGGCCGCGCCCGCTAACGGCGCGTAATCTTCGATGCGGTGTACGAATCCCCGATCCTCGATCAGGGTGCCGTCCCGGTCGACGAATGCGAAGCGCTCAGCTGGCACCTGGTTCGGCTCCCTGTCCCTCCCGCTTTCGGCAGGGGCTCCGGCCCTCCCGCTCGCTGGAGATGAAGGCCGCGAGGTCGTTTCCGAGGCCCTCGAGTTCTCGCTCGAAGCACGGCAGGCGTTGCAGGTAGGTCCGGCGCGCGACCAGCCAGGCGTTATTGACTTGGGTGTCCGGGAAGCCTGAATAGCGTTCGGTCTGCCAGTCGAGAGCCGCGTAGCGCTGTTTCTGGTAGTCGGCGAGTAGACGCGCGCGTTTCGTCTCGAGATCGGGCGCTTCGCGTTCGGTGGCATAGAGCTGCTCGAGATCCAGCGACAGTTCCGCCAGCAGTCTCGCGAAGCGGCGCTGGTCCGCGAAGCTGCGGGCCGCTGCAGCGCGCGTATCCGCTTCGGGTACGAAGAACTCCAGGGTCGCGCGATGGGCCACGAAGCTTGCGAGCGACTCGTTGTACTCGACGTCGTCCGGAACGTAGATCGTCTCGTGAACCTGCTCGTGCAGTACCGTGTCGACGAGATCGTAGGGCTGTGTGGCGAGGAGCCTGCGGGGAATCGGGTCGTCGAACCAGCCGAGCGTGCTGTAGAGAAATGCCGGACGCAGATCCGTCTCGAAGCCTTGCGCGCGGAGCGAGGATGCAAAGGCTTCGGCCCGCGCCGGATCGAAGTAGCCGCGATAGGAAACACGGCCCACGATCGGGAACCACCAGGTCAGGGGCTCGAGACGGTCGGGCGGTGCCGCGACGACCACCGTGATGGTCGGATCTGCGCCCCGGTCGAGCAGGTGCCGGTAGCTCGTCGACCGCTTCAGTCCCAACTGTTCCCCGTGCGCGTGCGCGCGGGCGACCAGGTCGAGCCCGGCCCGTTCCGCTTCCGAGAGGGTTGCGATAAGGTCCGGGTCGATCGCTTCACGGTCGAGCAACAGCCGAACCTGGCCGACACCGAGGTGGGTCAGATAGCCCGGGGTGCCACAGCCCAGGCAGGTGAGGAGCGCCGAGGCCAGTGCCGCCGAACGAGACAGTCCTCTACCGGATCGAGGCTCCCGCCCAGACGCACGACCGGCTCGTGGCCGAACTCTCCGAGCTCGGGACGCTCGGGATCGAGGAGCGACCGGACGGGGAACTCCGGGCGTATTTTCGGATCGACGGGGCGTCATCGCGTCAGATTCTGGCACTCGGCGATCCCGCGCGCCGGATCCGCGTGGAGGGACCGCTGCGGGTGCCGGAGGTCGACTGGGAAGTCGCGTGGCGGGACGGTCTCGCGCCGCGACGGGTCGGTCCGCTCTGGATCCGGCCTTCCTGGTGTGCGTCTTTGGGCGAGCCCGAGATTCGGATCGATCCGCAGCGCGCCTTTGGGACCGGTGAACATCCGAGCACGCGGCTGGCTCTGGCCCGCCTGCTGGCCGAGCTGCGAGACGGCGACCGGGTGCTCGACGTGGGAACCGGAACCGGGATTCTGGCGATCGGTGCGCTGCGCATGGGGGCCGGGAGTGCGGTCGCGATCGATCCGGATCCCGACGCCTGCGAAAACGCCCGGGAGAATGTCCGCGAGAACGCCGGCGCTGCAGCCGGCTCGATCCGGCTGCTTCGAGGCACGCTGGCGGCCATCGACCCGGAGGCGCAGTTCGATCTGGCCGTGGCGAACCTGCTGTTCTCTCGACTCGAACCGTGGCTGGACCGCGTACTCGGGCACGCGCGGCGTGCCGCGGTGCTGTCCGGCTATCTGCGTTCGGAGGCGAGTCGGCTGGCGACGGCGGTCGCGCGCTCCGGTTGGCGGATTCGAGAGACCACGGAAGAAGTGTCTGCCTACGCTGCCGACGGAAGCGAGTACTGGTGCGCGTGCGTGGCGATCCCTGAGCTCTGATCCTGTGCTCACACGCGTGTTCTCCAGTCCTCGAGCAGATCCGTCAGGGTTTCTTCGAGTGAGAACCGCGTGCGCCAGCCGAGTGCTCGAATCCGCGCCGGGTCCGAGACGAGCGCCACCCGGTCGTCCTGGTGCGCGCGGTAGAGCGCCGGGTCGACCTCGATTGTGGGCGCGGCGCGGGAGTGTTTCAGCAGCAGGTCGAGGAGGGCGCGGAGTTCGGTGCCGATTCCGCTCGATACGTTGTACACGGCTCCGGGCTCTCCGTGCTCGATTAGGAGCGCGTACGCCTCGACCACGTCTCGCACGTCGCTGAAGTCTCTCACCGACGCTACGTTTCCGACCCGCAGGATGGGCTCCTGCAGTTTTCGCTCGATCCGGACCAGTTGGCGTGCGAAACCCGACTCGGCGTAGTCGCCGGGCCGGCCGGGACCCGTGTGGTTCATGGGCCGGGCCCGAATCACGGGGACGCCGTCGCGCTCGAACGCCAGCACCGCGCGCTGCTCTGCCGCGGCCTTGGTGGCCGAGTACGCGTTTCCAGGCGAAAGCGGCGCATCTTCCTTCCAGGGGTCGGCGTCGCGCCGCGTCAGAGCGTAGGCCTGGCCGGTACCGACCACCAATACGCGCGTGTCCGGCGCCCGCGCGGCGACCTCATCGAGCAGAATGTCGATGGCGCCGACGTTGACCTTGAGGGCCGCGAGCGGATCGCGAGCCACGTCGGGAGGATAGGCGAGGGCGGCCAGGTGCAGGATCTCGCCGGGCGATACGTCGCGCACCAGGGAGCGCACCTCGTCCGGCTGTTCGAGTTCTGCCTCGATCCAGTGCGATCCGAACTCGGGGCGAGGCAGCCCGGTCTTGTAGACGCCGACGACCCGGGCGCCGCGCGCCTCGAGCAGTGGCACCAGGTAAGACCCGACGAAGCCTCCCGCGCCCGTGACCAGCACGGTTCGGCCTTCGAGTCCGCTGCTAGGGATCCTGGCGTCCGTAGTCGTCCTCCAGCCGGACGACATCGTCGAGCTCGGGGGTCGAGACCTCGATGAGCTCGGTGTCGATGATCGCCTCGAAACGGTGGCGCCGACCCACCGAGATCCGGCGGGACTCTCCCGGTTCGAGTTCTTCCGTACGGAGTTCCCCTGAAGCGTCCTCGAGTTCGAGCCTGAGGCGGCCCGAAGCGACCCGGATGGACTCGTCCTTCTTGCGATGGAGCTGCAGTGACAGCCGGCAACCCTGCTTGATGAACAGGATCTTTCCGACGTAGCGTTCGGTCTCGGCCCAGATCTCTTCGTATCCCCAGGGCTTCTCGACTCGGCGCGCCATCTGGCGGGATCGTATCAGTCAAAGTGGTACCCTGCACGCCACGTCGCGCCACTGCGAGGGGGAAGCATGGCGGTCTGGATCGGGCTTGCGGGACTCAACGGAGCCGGAAAGGGAGAAGTCATCCGGCACCTGGAGAGGTGGAGTTTTCACTCCGTCTCCCTCTCGGACGTGATCCGACAGGACCTCGCGGAGGACGAGCTCGAGCCGACGCGAGCGCACATGATCGAACGCGGGCGAGCACTCCGGGAGCGCCTCGGGGCGGGGGCTCTCGCAGAGCGCGTGATCGGGGGTCTCGCCCCGAACTGCAATCACGTGATCGATTCGGTTCGAACGCCAGCAGAGGTCGAGACGCTGCGTGCAGCCGGCGATTTCCGTCTCTGGTGGATCGAAGCACCTGCGAAGATTCGTTTTGAGCGGATTCGCCAGCGGGCGCGGAGTGGGGATGCCGAGACCTTCGAGGCCTTCGAGGCACAGCAGGCCCGCGAACTCGAGAGCCGGGATCCGGCCGGACAGCAATTGCTTCGGGTACGCGACCTGGCCGACGAGCTGATTCCGAACAGTCGGGATCTCGAGGCCCTGCATCGGCGGCTGGATGATCTGCTCCGGAACAGCCTGTTCTTTCGGGAACGTCCCTCCTGGGACCAGTACTTCATGAGCCTGGCGCAGGTGGCATCGACGCGTTCGAACTGCATCAAGCGGAAGGTCGGGGCGGTGGTGGTGATCGACCGGCGGGTGGTGTCGACCGGGTACAACGGGACCCCGAGAGGCGTGCGCAACTGCAACGAGGGTGGCTGTCCGCGCTGCGCGGGCGGCGCGGAGTCCGGAACCCGGCTCGACGAGTGCCTGTGCAGCCACGCGGAAGAGAACGTGATTACCCAGGCCGCCTATCACGGCGTCTCGCTCCGGGGGTCGATGGTCTACACCACCCTTTTCCCGTGCCTGATCTGCGCGAAGCTCATAATCAACGCGGGTGTCAGCGAGGTCGTGTACGAGGCTCCGTTCCCGGTGATGGAGAGTTCTCAATCACTGCTCGTGGAAGCGGGTGTCAAGATCCGTACGACTCTGGAGTCGGGAGTCGCCTAGCGGTGCGCTAGTGGTTCTGGCGCGTGGCTTGTACGAAGCGGAAGCCGGCCGCGATGGCGCTTCCGAGCTCGCGTTCCACAAGCGGCAACTCGAGTCCGCGATTGCGGAGTGCCTGCTCTGAGCCGGGACTGAGTCCGGCCAGGATGACGTCGAGTTCTGCAGCCTCGAAACTGGCCAGGAGCCGCGCGATCCCGGCAGCCTCGACGCCCTCGGTGCTCGCGCCGGTCACGTCGAGAACGACGACCTCGATCTGGCCCGGCCCGAGGTCGGCCTCGATTTCCTCCAGCGCGATCTCACCATCTTCGGCGCCCGCGTACGGAAGCACCATCACCGGACCACAGAGGCGGATGACGGGCGACGCGGGGTCGCAGCTGGCTGCCGATTCCGGATCCTCGGTGTACTCGGGGAGTTCAGCGAGCGCGACCTCCTCCTGCGCCCAGCGCAGGATGGCGCCGACGTCCAGATGCGCCAGGATCTCGGTTGCCCACGTGCCCTGCGCCGCATCCGCCGCGCGGGGCTCGAAGCGGCAGGCCGGGTCACCCGCGCTCACGCACTGAGTTTCCTGGAGCACCACGGGCTGGTTCAGCCAGGCCGAGTACCAGCCGGACGAATAGCCGGCCGTCGCAAAGCAACTGGGACCCGGGGCGGGCCTCTCTTCCGGACCGAGCGCGAGCGACTCCGTCGAGCAACGGTTCCCGTGAAGGCGAAGGGCGCGCCTCCCCGGCGCGGCCGCTTCCGGCACCAGGATCAGCGGCTGGAAACCGGCCGACCTGCCGGCGACCGGGAGGTCCATCCGGCTGAAGTCTCGGGCGTGCTTCAGTGCCTCGAGTGCGCCCTCCGCGAAGCCGCGGGCGTAGAGCATGCGAGCGGCTCCGACGGGGCCGAGCAGCGCGACGCATTCGCGCCGCAGGGTTTCAAGCGCGTCGGGATCTTCGAGGAAGCTGGGACTCATCGCCCGAATCTGTCTTCGGAAAGGAACTCTTCGAGGTCGAAACGGTTCGCCCGCTCGATGAAGCGCTCGCCCTCCCGGTCGATGATCCGCAGGAATGCGTCGGCGATCGCGGGGTCGAACTGGGTCCCCCGGCAGTTCCGGACTTCTTCAGTCACGCGCCAGAGCGGAAGCCCGGCGCGGTAGGGTCGGCTCGAGCTCATTGCCTCGACAGTGTCGGCGACCAGGATAATGCGGCTCGGAAGCGGGATCTCGCTTTCCCGGAGGCGGGCGGGGTAGCCGCGGCTCGAGCCGTCGTACCACTCGTGGTGGTGTCTCACACAGGGCACCACGTCCTGCAGAAACGGTATCGGCGCCAGGATCCGTGCCCCGATCTCTGGGTGTTCCTGAACGCGCGCGTACTCTTCCGGGGTAAGCGGCCCGGGCTTGTTGATTACGGAGTCCGCAATCCCGATCTTTCCCACATCGTGGAGCAGGCCCGCGATGTAGATCCGCTCGATGAAGTCGGTCTCCGACTTGAGCTCACGCGCGATCTTCGAGGCATAGACGGCGACGCGCTCCGAGTGGCCCCGCGTGTAGGGGTCGTGGGCATCGACGGCCTCGGCCAGCGCGCGGAGGATTCCGAGCTGTGTTTGGCGGAGTTCACTCTGCTTTTCGGAGAGTTCCGCCCTGCGCCGACGGGTTTCGCCCCGGAGCTTCTGGTTCAACTCCAGGAGTTCGGAGTTCGTGATGCAGAGCGAGCGGCTCTGCGCTTCGCTTTCGCGGGCCAGCCGGGCCATTTCGGTCTGGAGCACATAGTAGTCGAGGGCCTGCTCGATCGTGGCGCGGAGTTCTTCGTTGTTCCAGGGCTTGGTTGCCAGTCGGTAGACTTCAGCCTGATTGACGGCCTCTACCGCCGCGTCGATTCCGGGCTCGCCGGTGAGCAGAATGCGAATCCGGTCGGGCCAGCGATCTCGAACCTGCCGGAGGAAGTTGCTGCCCGAGACCTCTGGCATCGCGAGATCCGAAACCACGACCTGGACCGGCTGCCGTTCTAGGATCTCGAGTCCGGCCGCAGCCCCGTGCGCCGTGTGGACCTCGATGGCGGAGCCGCGAAAGAGCCTGGCGAAGGCGCGCAGGATCTTTTCGTCATCGTCGACGAAGAGCAGGGTCGGGCGGAGCGGGGCCGGATCGAACGAAGTCATGTGGGGTTCGGGTATCAAGTCGCGTGCCAGGCTCCACGCAGAGCACTGCGAACCGGCGGATCTGGCGCTTTCACCGTCGGAACGCGGACCCCGGCGCGAAGTTGCACGAAAGCGTGCCGGCCGAGCGCGGCGCTTCGGAGTCCCACGGACGGGACGTGCCTGCACCCGTTTAGGTAGGTCGTTTGGCTTCCGTGCCAGCTGCGTTCCAGCGGGCTGCGCAGTTGCTGCGTGGGACCGAAGGCGCAGACGCAGGCAGCTGGCGCCCGAAGGCCCCGGCCCTGTTCGCGGGGTGGCGGGTGCCGACTTTGCGCGTCGGAGCGGGCGCATCCCGGCTGCGAGAATTCTCGGATCCGGGATGGGCACGGGTTCCGCTAAGGCCGCCGGGGTTCGGCCCTGACTCTGGACCCGCAGCCCCGAGGGGACTTACGATACGCCGCGCCGCGCGTCGCGAGCCGGCAGGAGACCGGGATGAGAGCCATTCGGGTGGTGGGGGAGGGACGGGCTGCCAGGCTCGAGATCGGAACCGCTCCGGTCCCCGAGCCCGGTCCGGGCGAGGTCGCGATTGCCGTGCACGCCACCGCCGTGAATCGCGCCGACCTGCTGCAGAGCCGCGGCCTCTACCCGCCGCCTCCGGGGGCTTCGGAGATCCTGGGACTGGAGTGTTCGGGGACCGTCGAGGGTGCGTCCGACGAAGTCACGGGTCTGGAGGTTGGCATGCGCGTGATGGCGCTGCTTCCGGGAGGCGGATACGCCGAACGGGTCACGGTCGATGCCGGATCGGTGTTTCCGATCCCGGAAGGGATGAGCTTCGCGGAGGCGGCGGCCATTCCCGAGGTATTCCTGACCTGTTACCTGAACCTCTTCGAGATCGGGAGGCTGGCTGCGGGCGACGCAGCGCTCGTCCACGGTGGCGGCAGTGGAATCGGCACTGCCGCGATCGCGCTGCTCGGGCGGGTCGGGGTTCGAACGCTCGTCACGGCTGGCAGCGAGTCGAAATGCCGCCGCTGTGAGTCACTGGGGGCCGAACTGGCACTCAACTATCGTGATGGAGCCTTTGCGGAAGCGGTGCTGGCGGCCACCGATGGCGAAGGTGTCGATCTGGTGCTCGACTCGATCGGGGCCCCCTACCTGGCACAGCACCTCCAGTGTCTGCGAACCGGTGGGCGGTTGATTCAGATCGGGCTCATGGGGGGTGCGAAGGCCGAGCTCCACCTTGGCCTCGTGGTTTCCAAGCGGCTCGCGATCATCGGGTCGACGTTGCGCGCTCGCTCTGTCGCTGCGAAGGCTGAACTGGTTCGGAGTTTTCGGGAGCGCTTCGGGTCGGACCTCGAGCGCGGAGAAATCGTGCCCGTGATCGACTGCATCCTCCCGCTGGAGTCGGCGCAGGAGGCCCACGAATTGCTCGATCGGAGCGACCACTTCGGAAAGGTGGTGCTCGAGGTCCGGACTCAGAAGTAGTCCGGATCGTCCTCGTCGAAGGGTTCGAGCAGGTCGGGGCCCTGGTTGCGGACCGAGTTCACGCGTCGCGAGACGGGTCTCACACGAAGCGCCTCGGCCGGGACCGGCACCAGCAACTCGAGCAGTCGTTCGGAATTGTCGTCGAGCGACGGGTCGAGCCAGGCCGCCTCTGCCTCTGGATGCAGGATGACGGGCATGCGGCGATGGATCGGGGCGACGGCCGGGTTGGCCGCTGCAGTCAGGATCGAACAGCTTAGAAGCACCGGGAGCGTGTCCGTGAACAGGTCGTCCGACTTTCGCCAGCTCGCCCAGATGCCGGCCATCGCGAAGGGCTCCTGGTTCGCGAGCGAGAACCAGTGCGGGATCTTGGGTCGTCCGGGCCCCGATGCCGCCCGCCATTCGTAGAAGCCATCGGCGAGGATCAGACAGCGTCGGCGACGGAACGAGTCCCGGTAGGCGGGGGTTCGAGCCACGCTCTCGATGCGTGCGTTGATCAGCCCGGGTCCCTCGCGCGGGTCCCGCGACCAGTGCGGCACCAGGCCCCAGCGCATGCGTTCGGCCGTTCGTGCATCGCCCAGCCAGCGTGCGACCAGCACCTGTTCCGTCGGGGCGATGTTGTAGCGCGGAGAGACCTCCTGTTCGCCGAGGTCGACCTGAAATCGACGCTCGAGCAACTCTTTTTCGGTATGAAGCGTGAAGCGTCCGCACACGACGTAAGTCCTCGTGCTCGGGGCGGTTCCCGAGGCTGGATCTCCGGCGCGGGTGAGCAGCCTGTGTGAACCCGCGAAGCGGGTCGCTTGACCCGGCCGAGGATCCGGAGAGATGATGTCCGGATGGCTAGCCTACAAGCGAACGGGATCCAGATCGAGTACGACGAATTCGGCAGTGCCGAGGGCCGTCCGCTGCTCCTGATCATGGGACTGGGCGCCCAGATGACGCTCTGGGACGAGGAGTTCTGCGCGATGCTTGCGGATCGGCATCATCGCGTGATCCGTTTCGACAATCGCGACGTTGGGTTGTCGACCAAGTTTGAGCAGGCGGGCGTACCCGACGTCGCCGAGGTCGTACGGGCCCTCCAGAACCAGGAAACCACCAGGGCTCCGTATCTGCTCTCGGACATGGCCGATGACGCGGCCGGAGTGCTGGACGCGCTCGGAATCGAGTCTGCACACATCGTGGGCGCGTCCCTGGGAGGGATGATCGCCCAGACATTTGCAATCGATCACCCTCAGCGCGCCCGCTCCCTGACTTCGATCATGTCGACTACCGGCCACCCGGAGCTTCCCCCGGCGACGCCCGAGGCCCTGGCCGTCCTGACGACACCCCCGACGACGAACCGCGCCGAGAACATCGAGCGCGCGGTCACCGCCAGCCGAGTGATCGGAAGCTCGGGCTTTCCGCGCGACGAAGCGCGGATTCGCGAACGGGCGGGCCGTTCCTTCGATCGCTCCTTCTATCCACAGGGTACCGCACGCCAGATGGCGGCCGTCGTCGCATCTGGGAGCCGGCGCGAGGCGCTCGGGGAACTCCGCATTCCCGCGCTCGTCATTCATGGCAGCGTGGACCCGCTGGTGAGTCCGGAGGCTGGCCTCGACACACACGCAGCGATTCCGGGCGCCGAGTTGCTGCTGATCGAAGGCATGGGCCACGACCTTCCACCTGGGACCTGGCCCCAGATCACGAACGCGATTACGAAGCTCACCCAACAGGCTGCCTGATCGCGGGTCGCCCGCATCGGTCCGGGCAGCATTAGCTGGGCCAGGATAGGCTTGTGTCGTGGACTCCCTGGCGCTGCGCATCTCGCACTGTGCACCCGAGCAGCGACAAGAAGCTTCGCCAACCGGCTTCGTTCAGTTGGAGCAGGGTGTGTCCCGGGCGATCCTGCTGGTTCCGAGCGAGATCGATCCGGCCAGACGCTACCCGCTCATCACCGTGCTGCACGGAGCCGGCCGGCAGGACGAGTTGCTGTCGCACGCGTACCGCGACGAGCCTGATCGGCGCGGTGCCCTGTTCCTGATCCCGCGTTCCCGGGCGATGACCTGGGACCTGATCGTCGGGGGGGAGCGCGTCGATCTGAATTTTCTCGAGTACGCGTACGATCTGATCTGGCGCCGGTATCCGGTCGATGCCGGCCGAACGGCCCTGCTCGGTTTTTCGGACGGCGCGAGCTACGCGCTCTCGGTGGGCCTCTCGAACCCCCAACTCTTTTCTGCAATCATGGGCTGGGCTGCGGGCTTTCGAGTGGTCGACGCTGCCGCGATCGCGTCCGGATCTCCGCGCCCCCGGATTCTGCTCGAGTACGGGACCCACGACCCGCTGTTTCCATTCGAACAGATCGCGTTGCCGATGCGTGCGGAACTCGAGGCGCTCGGTTACGACCTCGAGTTTCGTGTCGACGAGGGCGGAAAGCACTGGCCCTCCGGAGACTTCCAACGTGAAGCCCTCGACTGGTTCCTGGGCCGGGGCGCCGAGGACTGATGTACGGGTCGAGTGCGATCCTCATCTCCAGTCTGGGGGCACCGTGATGTAGAGCAGTTCACCGTTGCGCTCCACGCCCAGCGTGACGGGTACCCGCGCGTAAACGGAGTAGAGAAGCTGCTCCGCTTCGGCCGCAGTGTGCGCGCGGTACCCCCCGACGGAGCGGACGCGGTCGCCGTTGCGGAAGCCGACGTTCCAGGCGTAGCCCTTCTCCTTGATGTTCTCCAGCAGCAGAGTCGAATTTGCTCCCTGGCTCTCGTAGGCCAGCCCGATCCGGCCCAGGAGACCGTCGGGCGTCCGAAGCGCGTCTCGCTTACGTATGGGCAGGTTCGGAGGGATGTCTCGAAGCAACACTTCTCCCTCTTCGAGGTAACCCAGGCTCTGGAGCCGAGCGATTTCCTGATCCGTCAGCGTTCGGGAGGTCGTCTCCGCTCCGAGCTGCCGCGCGAGCAGCAGGATACGCTGGCGATGTCTGCGGACGACCAGCTTGTTCTCTTTCGCGACGTTCAGGGTCTCGGCGGGGTCGGCCGTCAAGTCGTAGAGGTAGAAGCCCTTTCCGGCCCGCGACCAGTAGCTCTTCCACTGACCACGCCGGTAGGTCTGCCACTCCGTTTCCGAAACCAGTAGCTCTTCTGGCTGCAACTCGGAGGGCCGGGGGTCCTTTATTCCGGTCGCCTCGAGGATCATGCGAAACACATCCTCGCTCCGCGCGGGGCGCGAGGGGTCGAAGCGGGCGGGCGAGACGATCAGCGGGACCCGCAGCAGCTCTTCGAACGAGGGGTTGCCGCGGTGGCCTCCGCGTCCGGGAATCTGATGCACCTCGCCCAGCCGCTCGCCGTGATCCGAGGTGAAAATGATCAGGGTGTCGTCCATCAGGTCGCGCTCTTCGAGCATGCCGATCAGCTGGCCGACCGCCTCGTCGAGTCTCCCGACGGCCTGCGCGTACCGCTGGCGCGGGTGGCCACCGTCCCCCATCGCGTAGTCGTGGACATCCATGTAGTGGACGTAGAGAAAGAAGTGATCGTCACGGCGCCCGTCTAGGGCGCGCGCGACGGCTGCATTGACTTTGTCCGCGGCTCGCGTCGGGAAGCTCTTCAGTTTTGCGTCTCGGCGTCCCCTGAGGGGGACGTTCCCGATCTCGATCCACTCGTCGAAGCCCGGTCGGATTCCGAATGCATCGAACAGAAGCGAGTTCGAGACCACCCCCATCGTCCAGTAGCCGCGGGCCCGGAGAACCTTCCCGAGCGTCGGGAGACCGTCGGGGATGCACCGGGGTCGCAGGAGGGCGGGTCTGTAGCGTGAGATGCCGCACCAGCTTCGGCCGTGCCACCGAATGGCCCCGCGTCTGTTGCCGGTTTCAAGGCTCGGAGTCCGGCCCGTGAACAGGGCAGCCATCGACATCGTGGTCTGGTGGTATGACGCCACGGCGTCAGGGAAGAGTTGTCCGTCCTTGGCGAGTGCATCGAGATTCGGCGTCTTGCCAAAGCCCTGGTAAGCAGACACCGCATCCTGCCGCAGGGTGTCGGCAACGATCAGGACGATGCGTTCCGCCGGGCGTTCCGGGTCAGCGCAGGCCGCGACCCCCAGGGCCAGCAGCGCGCCCGCCGAGGCCGCCCGCGCGACGGACAGTGCGCGATTCACTGACGTACCCGAATCAGGCAGGCACGCGCGGAATTGCTGGTGGAGCTGAGGGGAATCGAACCCCTGACCTCTTGAATGCCATTCAAGCGCTCTCCCAACTGAGCTACAGCCCCACACTGCGCGGAGAGCTTCCGCGAGACCGAGACGAGGCTAGCTCGCGTTCCCGAGCCGGTCAACGCAGGTTGCTCGGCGGTTCCGGGGTCACATCGTCGATGACGCGCAGCTCTATTCTGGGCTGCCCGTGGCTTTGCTCCAATGAGCGGATCTGATCTATGTTGTCTCGTCGTGGGTTTGAAGTTCGGAATCGCACTTTCGCGCCTCCATCCGTCGCGGCACCTCGAAGCCACGATCGAGGCGGAGCGGCTCGGTTTCGAGTCAGTCTGGATGGCAGATCACCTGGTGTTTCCGCTCGACATGTCGGGTTCGCCCCATCCCGGGGAGGACATGCCCCCGGTACCCCCCTCGACCCCGGTCTACGACACCTTCGGCTGGCTCTGCTTCCTGGCGGGCAAGACCTCGCGGATTCGGCTCGGGACCAACGTGTTTCTGCTGGGGCTTCGCCATCCGTTCGTGGCGGCGCGCGCGATTCAGACGCTGGACCTCGTCTCGGATGGACGCGCCGAGGTGGGCGGCGGTGCGGGCTGGTTGCGCCAGGAGTGGCGCGCAGCGGGTCTCGACCCTGCGACACGCGGACGCCGCCTCGACGAGGCGCTCGAGATCTGCCGACGACTCTGGACCGAGGACGTGGTCGAGCACCACGGGGAGTTCTTCGACTTCGACCCCGTAAAGTTCGAGCCGAAGCCTCTGCAGAAGCCCTGGCCCCGGATCCATGTGGGAGGCGAGTCGAGCGCCGCGCTGCGTCGAGCCGCCCTGCACCAGGGCTGGTACGGACTCGAGCATACGCCCGAATCTGCGGCGGTCCGCGTGCAGGAGTTGCAGTTCCTGCGTCAGGCTGCCGGACGCGAGGCCGAAGACTTCGAGGTGAGTCTCGGCGGCGCCGTAGACGGGCCGGAAGACGTGGCGCGCTGGGAGAATGCTGGCGTGACTCGCCTGGTGGTTTCGCCGTGGCGGCGCTCGCGTGATTGCATCGAGGGCCTGCGCCGGTTCGCGGACCGGGTCTTGACTTAGCGCGGCCCGGCTTGCCTGCCGCCACTGCGGCTTGACGAAGCGCCCCCATCTGGCCGTATGCTCGGGTGCGTTCTGGCGGCTCCCGGAAGAACCCGACGCGGACGTCGTCACTTCGGAGCCCTCGGTGCCGGGAGGTTCAGGTGAAGTTCGGGATTTTCTTTGAACTCTCCGTCCCGCGGCCGTTTTCGGCCGAGCGGGAACGAGAGGTGTTCGAAAATGCTCTGGAGCAGGCGCGCCTCGCAGACGAACTCGGCTTTGCCACGGCCTGGGCGGTCGAGCACCACTTTCTGGAGGAGTACTCGCACTGCTCCGCGCCCGAGATTTTTCTTACGGCGGTGGCTGTTCAGACTCGCCAGATCCGGGTCGGGCATGGTGCGGTGGTGTGTGTGCCCGAGATGAACCACCCGATCCGGGTCGCCGAACGCGCCGCGTTCCTGGATCTGCTCTCGGGCGGCCGGCTCGAGTTTGGGACGGCACGGTCCTCGACCTGGACCGAGATCGGCGGATTCGAGGCGGACCCGAACAGCACCAAGATGGACTGGGACGAATACGTGCGCGTGCTGCCGCGGATGTGGATGGAGGAATCCCTGGCTTACGAGGGCGAGTGTTTCTCGATGCCGGAACGATCCGTGCTGCCCAAACCGCTTCAAAAGCCGCATCCTCCCATGTGGGTTACGGTGACCAGCCCGGGGACCGAGTTGGACGCTGCTGACCGCGGGCTCGGCTGCCTGGGAGTCGCGGCAGCGGGTTTCGCCGAGCAGGAACGGCGCACCCGTGAGTACCACCGGCGCGTCAAGCTCTGTGAGCCCGTCGGCGGCGTCGTGAACGACCGGGTCGCGACACTCAACTTCCTGTATTGCCACGAGGACCTGCGGCTCGGCGCAGAGCGGGGGCTCTCGTTTTTGGGACAGTTCGGAGTGCTGAACGCGCACCTGCTGTTCACGCGCGAGGCGTTTCCGACGAGCGCCTACCAGTCGCTCGGGAATCTCGCGCCGGCGCCGCCTCGAGCCGGCGCCCCGAGCGACGGCCCGCGGATTCCCGAAGGGATCTGCATCGGAGATCCCCGGAACATCATCGAGCAGGCGAAACGCTGGGAGTCCATCGGGGTCGACGAGGTCAACTTCTTGCTGAACGCGGTCGAGGTCCTGCCACAGGAGCAGGTGCTCGAGAGCCTTCGGCTGTTCGCGCGCGAAGTCATGCCGGCGTTCGGGTCATGCTGATCGGCACGGCCGACGTCGAGGCGCTCGGTCGAGCGGCGCCGACGCTTCTGGCGTTTGACACCGCGCCGCTCGCGCTCGAGGGTGTCGAGACGCTGCTGTTCTTTAGCGAGATCGAGCGCGCTGGGAGCGACGCGCTGGTGCCTCCGGGCCTGCACCCGACCCTGCCGCCGGCTGTGACCTGGCTCGTTCAGCGCGTTCCGACGAGCCCCTGGGGGCCGTTTCGTCTCGCCCAGTGCCGGATCGAGTGTCGGAGCGGACTCCGGCCCCGCGGGTTCCTCCGCTCCGGCGTGATCGACAACGAGAAGGCCGCGGGTGCGCTCGAAGCGCAGTGGGGCTTCGCGCTCGGGCCGGGGGAGGTCGAACTTTCGAGAGGCTACGACCGGGTGCGGGCCACGGTCGATTTGGAGGGCCGCCGGGTGCTGGAGCTCGCCCTGAGCCAGCCCTCGCCGCTCGCCCCCGGCGACATCCACTTCGCGGCCAGCATGCACCTCGCGCAGACCCCGCGCGGCCTGCGCCTGGTCCAGGTCGATCCGGACTACCAGGTCACGCGCGCCGAGCGCGGGGAGCCGCTGCTCTTCGAGTTCGACGCCGAGGCGTGGCAGAGCCCAGGGCTCTGTCCCAGCCTTCCCGTGGCGGCCTCGTTCAGCATCGCGAGGATGGTGCTGCCGGCCCTGCGCTTTGTGTGTCAGCCCGAGTCGCTGGCCTTTCAGGGCACCGAGAAGCTCGACGCCTGACGGCCGGGTCCGGCCCCGGGGACCCACGCACTCGACCGGGAGTACGGCTTCGGGCACCTTCTCGGCCGGCCGGAGTGGCGGAACTGGCAGACGCGCGCGACTCAAAATCGTGTGGCCTTATGGTCTTGGGGGTTCGAGTCCCCCCTCCGGCACCAACTGCGGCTCGGCCTTCCTCTGGGCACGGTACAAGTGCCTTGCTGGATCGGCGGCAGGGGAGACCTGAATCCTCTTGATTTGGCCGCGGCTGGAATCCGGCCTGGCGCTATGACTCGGGGATCTTCAGCGTGACGGAAGCCGTTCGATGCGGACGGGTCCGAGCAAGCCTGCAGAGAGGCTGGTGTTTGCGCGGGCCCTGAGATGAGCGAGCGCGGGGTCGCCGCGCGCGGCCTGGCCGAGGAGAGCGTTTCTCGTGGGCGGGGTGATGGTGATCCGAAGTTGATTGTCGCCGGGTACGAGCGCTTTGCTGATGTCGATGCGAAACGGGGCGAAGAGCAGGCTGCCGAGTCGCTGGCCGTTCAGTTCGACCTCAGCGGCCGCCTCGACGCGGCCGAGGTCGAGCAGATAGGCGGATCCCTTTGGAGACTCCGGGAGCTTCCAGGTCGTCGTGTAGATCCCGGGTACGCCGACGAAACGCAATTCGGGGTCGTCGCGCCAGTCGAACAGGGCAGCGTCGGAACGCAGGATGCGGTCGTCCTCGCTCCGGTTGACCTCGAGGCTCCAACGCTCGAGGGTCTGGGCCGAGTCTACGTCGTCGCGCCGGGCGCGATCGCTCCGCTCGGAGAGCACGGCTTCGGGGAGCGGCTCCCGGGGTGTGCAGTAGAAGAGCGCGGAGCCGAAGCTCGCGAGTTCCCAACTTGCGGTTGACTCGGCGCCGAGAGACGCGCGATGAATCGTGCCGGCGGCCGGGTCGAGCCAGTAGCAGGCAGCGAATCCATTGGGAACCTGGAGCTCAGCCGGCAAGTTTCCGTGCCAGCGATTTCGCAAGAAGAGAATCTCGCCGCCGTCCGGAAGCACCACGCGCCGGTGCGAGAGCAAGAGGCGCGGCTTTGCATACCGGACGCCCTCCGAGAAGTGGGCCAGGTGCTCGGCCAGGCTCGCGGCGGAGTCGAAGGCTGCATGTTTGCGGGCGCGCTGAATTTCCCCCAGGGCCTCGCGCACCCGCAGGTCGTTCGTCCGAAAATCGAGGTAGCCGGGCTGCCGCGTCGGGCTGGGACCGTGGACGTAGACCGGGACCTGCGCTCCGGCGAGGTCGCGAAGCCTCTCCGCGGTCTCGGGCTGGATCTCCTCGACGTTTACGAGCACCACCGCCTTGTAGCGCTGGCCGCGAATTTCGAGCCGGCCGCCCTTCGCGGCCGCGGTCTGGAGCGCAGCGTCGTTGGCCCACGCCCAGCGGATGCCATGGATCTCGAGTTGCCGCAGGACCTGCCGGTTCGCGTCGAGCCAGTCCTCGCGGGCGGAGCGGGGAAGCTGCCGGTCCCGATCCTTTGCCCGCTTGAGGCCGAGGCCCGGACCCGCGAGCTTGCGCGGAACCACGCCGAGGTACGGGTAGTAGACGAGCACGTCCGGGCTCGGTCGGCCGAGCCGCAGCGCGTACTGGACGCGCGCGACGTAGTCGTTGAACTGTTCCTGGTAGCGCCAGAAGTTGTCGGACTCCGCGATCACGGTCGAGAACGCGAGTTGCGCCGAAGCGGGCGAAGACCACGGGTTCCAGAGGGCGCCTCGGTCTCCCAGCGGGTAGCGGTAGGGGGTGCCGTGGTAGACCACGTGGTTCACGCCCGCGGCAAACAGCGTGTCGATCGCGAGCTTGCTCTTCTGCGGCGTGAGCATGTAGTCCTGGCCCTGGAAGACGAGTGCCTCTGCCGAAACGATCGGGCGGTCTCCGAGCAGGGCGCCCGAGGAAACCAGCTTGAGGAAGAGTTCGCTCCCGCCGGCGAAGGACTGCTCGGCTTCCGGAAGGTCGGCCTCGCCCGCGGCCCGGATCACGTCGAAGATGATCCCGTAGGGCTGGAGCCGGCTCACGAGTCCCCGCTCGCGGGCCCAACTCGAGGTTGCGATGACGAAGCGCTCGATGAAGAGGTCGGAGACGGTACGGTCGTAGTCGTACATGACTCGCTCGCCCACGCCCGCAAGCGAGAACGGCCGCTTCTTTCCCGCGGGCCGGATGTGGGCGTTGTTGTAGCCCAGCGCCAGGACGGCGGGCAAAAACGGTCTCAGGTCGTATCCGCGCCGGGCCCGGAACTCTTCGAGGAAGTCCTCTGCGAAATGCCGGCCGGTCGTGAACTCGAAGCTGTCGTTGAAGATCGCGCGCAGCGGATCACCGAAGTACGGGGCGAGGTCCGTGCGGGATCCGAACAGGTAGTCGTAGTTCGCGCGGACGCGGTTCCGGTCGAAGTGGTTCACGATGTAGGCCGCGCGCTCTGCCGGATACGCGATCGGCGTCTGCCCGGTTGGGGCCGACCAGAGCGCCACGATCTGCCAGCGGCCTGCGGGGGGCGTCCAGACGAGTTCGAGGTCGGCATCCACGAACCTGTCGAGTACGCGGAGGTCGGCAGGGTCCAGTTCGAGCGGGCTCGCGCCGCCTGCGCGTTCCGCACCGAGAACCCGGGCGCCGACGACGGCCA
>JABSQV010000029.1 GCA_013215565.1 Myxococcales bacterium
GTCCTCGGAACCTTCCTGGTGCTCGAGTCTCCTGGACAACTCGTCCTGATCGATCAGCACGCGGCCCACGAGCGCGTGCTCTTCGAGCGGATGCGCGGAGCGCTGCTTGCCCGCAAGCTCGAGCGGCAGGTGTTGCTGGTGCCCGAACGGGTGCAACTTGCGCGCAGCGCTGCGGACGCGCTGGCGCCCCGGCTCGCGCTGCTCGAGCGGGCCGGGATCGAGGTCGAGTTGGGCCGGGCCGACGTGCGCGGCCGGGTGGCCGCTGAGGTTCGGACGATCCCGGCGCTGCTGGCCGACCGGCCCGGGATCGACTGGCCGGGGCTGCTCGAGGAGACCGCGAGCGCGTGGCTGGATCCGGAATCGCGCGAGCTCCGGGAGGGACTCGAGGCCGCGATTCACGATGTCCTGGCGACGGCTGCGTGTCACTCCGCCTGTCGCAAGGGCGACCGACTTGCGCCACGCGAGGTTGAGGGACTGCTTGCCGCCCTCGATGAGGAGGTCTGGTTTCCCAACTGCCCGCACGGCCGCCCGGTTGTCTATTCGCTCGACCAGGCCGAGATCGAGCGCCGTTTTCAGCGTCGGTGACCGGCCGGCCGGCGGTTTTGGCGATCGTGGGTCCCACCGGAACCGGCAAGACCGAACTCGCGTGTGAGGTGGCGCGCCGGATCGGGGGCGAGGTGATCGGGGCCGACTCGATGCAGGTCTACCGGTGGATGGACATCGGAACCGCGAAACCGTCACGCGCGCTCCGCGACGAGATTCCGCATCACGCGATCGATCTGGTGGAGCCGGACGACCCGATGTCGGCCGGTCGCTATGCGGCGGTGGCGCGCCGCTCGGCGGTCGAGATCCATGCGAGGGGAGGGCGGGCCATCCTGTGCGGGGGAACCGGGCTCTACGCCCGCGCCTTCGCCCGGGGTCTGATTGAGGGCGTCGCTTCCGACGCGGGGCTACGGGCCGATCTCGAGGCGCGCTCGACTCCGGAACTCGGCGCCGACCTCGCCGCGCGGGATCCGGAGGCTGCGCGGCGCATCGCGCCCCAGGACCGAGTCCGGTTGATTCGGGCGCTCGAGATCACGGAACTCGGCGGCGTCCCCTCGTCCGAGCAGCGCGCCGCGCACGGGTGCTCCGACCGGCCCTTCGAGATACGCTGGCTCGGGCTGCGGATGGAGCGCGAAGTCCACTGGCGCGGGCTCCAGGGGCGCACGGAACGGATGTTTCGGGAGGGGCTCTTGGACGAGGTCCGGGAACTGCGCCGAGCCGGCTTCTCGCCGGCGCTCCGGGCCCTGAACGCGATCGGCTACCGCGAGGCCGGCCAGGTTCTGGACGGGCGCATCGACGAGGCGCAGGCCCGGGAATCCACCTGGATTGCCACCCGGCGCTACGCGAAGCGGCAACTCACCTGGTTCCGGGCCGAGTCCGGGGTCTGTTGGTTGGACGCGCAGCGGCCCCGGGAAGCCCTCGAGCAGGCGCTGCGCCTGGTCTGAGGGCGCCAGCTACTGGTTGATCTGGTTGTAATGAACCCCGATCCTCACTGGACAGGGTCCTATGTCCTCGGAGTACACGGCCAGGGACTCGTCCTGGGCCGTGAAGAGCGGGTCGGGCGATGAGTCCTGGAAGAACGTGAATAGCCCCGGAACGATCTCGAGTCCGCCTGCCGCGACCCGCAGAATGGCGCCTGCGGCGGTGAGCCCCGTCAGGAAGACGAAGCCCGGCACCGCGAGTGCAGCCTTCATCTCCGTGGAGTCGTCCTGGTCCACCATGCCCCAGTACATGTCGTCGAGGACCGTGTACGGTGCGAGCAGAATGTCGGTCGGCGCGAAGATGATCGTGGAGAAGGCGCGGCAGAGCTGGGAGCCATCGGCGGATGCGGACCCCGGAGAGAGTCCAGCCCCAGCGAGGCTCAGTGTGCAGATCAAAAGCGATTGGCTCAACAGCGTACGCAGCAATGGGTGATCCTCCCAAAAGGTCGAGCGGACAGGCCGGGGCAAGGGCCCCCAAGCGGCCGCAACACCTAGCCAGAGTGAGTGAACCCCGGTCCGAAGTCAACGCGAGGGACGGCACCCAAGCGAATCTTGAGAGCCTTCCGATGGTCGCCCTGATCGGCCGCGCAAACGTTGGGAAATCCACCCTATTCAACCGCCTGGCGCGCCAGCGCAGAGCGTTGGTGGAGGATCGGCCCGGGGTAACGCGCGACCGCCTGGTGGCCACGGCCCGGATCGAGGGCCGCGATCTGCTGCTGGTGGATACAGGCGGGCTCGACCCCGATGCCGAGCGCGGCATCCCGGCGGCAGTTCGCGCTCAGGCCCGGCGGGCAGTCGAGGATGCCGTCGTGATCCTGTTCGTGGTCGATGCGCGCCAGGGGGTGGTTCCACAGGACCGCGAGATCGCCGATCTGCTGCGGCGCGCCGAACGCCAGGTCGTGCTCGTGGCAAACAAGGCGGATTCCCCGCAGCAGGACATCGCGGCCGGCGAGTTCCACAAGCTCGGCTTCGAAGAGGTGATTCCGGTTTCGGGCGAGCACCGCCGCGGGATCGTCGACCTCGAGGTCGCGATCGCGGAGCGCCTGCCGGCGATCCCGGACGTCGGCCCGCCCGCCGCCGATCCGGCCGCGCGGGTCGCTGTGGTGGGTCGGCCGAACGTGGGCAAGTCGTCGCTCGTGAACCGCCTCGTCGGAGAGGTTCACGCGGTCGTGGCTGACGAGCCCGGGACCACCCGAGATGCGACGGACATCCGGGTCCGGGTCGGCGACGAAGAGGTCATCCTGATCGATACGGCAGGGCTGCGGCGCCGCGGCCGCCGCGACGCGCACATCGAACGCGGGAGCGCGCTGATGGCGCTGCGCTCGATCGAGCGTGCCGACGTCGTGATGCTCTTGCTCGACTCGATCGAGGGTGTGGTCGACCAGGATATGAGGATCGCGCGGCTCGCGGTCGACCGCGGACGGCCGGTGCTGCTGATCCTGCACAAGTGGGACGCGGTCGGCCCCGCGTCTCGCGGTTCGGAACTCGAGCGGGAGGTCGACCGCAAGTTACGTTTCCTCCCGGACCGGCGAGCGCGGCGTGTGAGTGCGCGCACCGGCGCCGGGACGCGGCAGTTGCTGCCGCTGGCACTCGAGCTCGCGCAGAGCACGCAGGTCGAACTGTCGACGCCGGACCTGAATCGCGCGCTCGAGGCCGCCGTCGAGCGACTGCAACCCCCGATGGGGGGGCGGCGCCGGGCCCGTCTCTTCTACGCGACCCAGGTCGCAACCAGGCCGCTTACGATCCTGATCTTCGTCAACGATCCCAGCCTGATCCCGGTTAACTATCGTCGTTATCTCGTGTCGTTCATGAAGGAGCGCTTTGGCCTGCTGGGGGTTCCCGTCCGGGTGCGGCTGCGCGCTCGCCGGCGTGAGGACGGCGTCTGAGGGGGACGCCGGTCGGCCAGACGCTAGACTCCAGCGCCCCTCCGCGCGGTCCGACTCAGATCCGATCGGGAGAGGAAGCAGATGGCGGCACGAAGAAGAGCGAAGCGCAAACACGGCAGCCTGCCGGAGCGTATCGAAGGCATCGAGGGCCAGGCCGAAGGGCTCTTCGGCTGGATCGGCGACAACCCGCGACCGGTCCTGCTGGCGATCGCGGCCTTCGTCGTGGTCGGCGCGCTGATCGCGGGCGGGTACGAACTCTGGCTTGGCGCCCAACTGGAGAGCCAGCAGGAGCTCGGCCGGATCGAGTCGGAGTTCGCGCGCGCGATGGGGGCCCCTCCGGGCGCGCTGGTGTTCGTCGAGCCGGCCAACCCCGACCAGGGGCGGCGCGCCCGTGAGTCCGCGCTGGGGGGCCTCGAGGGTCTGATCGAACAGCGCGCGGGGAGTCGGGCGGCCGAGCTGGCGTCGCTCCGTGCGGCCGAAATCGAGCTCGACCTCGGCCGGGGCGATGCGGTCGTGGCGCGGCTGGACGAACTCACCTCCGAGCTCGCCGAGGACGATCCGCTTCGCGGCGTCGCGCTCCGGCTGCTCGGGACCGCGCGCACCGACGGGGGGGACCTGGCCGCGGGCGCCGAGGCGTACGCGGCTGCCGCCGGGATCGAGGGCTACCGGGATCCGGCGCCGCTCTGGATTGCGGCCGGCCGGGGATTTTCGGCCTCGGGGCTTCCGCAGCGCGCAATCGAGGCCTACAACCAGGCGCTGGTCGCCGATCTGTCCCTGTCCGAGCAGGAGGGCCTGGTAGATCGGATTGCGGCGCTGGAGGTGCAGCTGGCGGAACCCGCCGCCTCCGCGCCGAGCGACGAGAGTGACAACCAGGCGGAGGCCAGCCCGGTCTCGGCCCGGGGCCAGGATCAGTAACTTCCGATAAGAAGCATTCTGTTAAATAGAACCCGGGTCGTCGAGGCTCCCCGGCCGGACCAGGCTGGCACGCTTGCCCGAATCGCCGGGGTCGGATATCACCCGGGACCAGAAGGAATCAAAGGAGAGCGCCAGTAATGCCGATCGCCGTCCGGACCGAAGAGGAGCGCGCCCGCCTGGGCACCAAGTGGACCTGCGGTGCCTGCGGGGTGCGTTTCTACGACCTGCATCGCACGCCCACGACCTGCCCGAAGTGCGGCCAGGTGCAGGACGAATTGACACCCGAGACGCCCAAGAAGAAGTCCCGGAAGTCGACGCGCAAGAAGGCGACCAAGAAGGCGGCCAAGCCCCGGAAACGGCCGAAAGCCCAGCCGGCGCTCGGCGAAGAGCCCGAACCGCGCGAGGAGGCGATCGAACTAAAGGGCCATCAACTCGGGGACGACATCGCGACCGACGCCGACTAGCGCCCCGCTCGGCGCGGCCCATCCGGGAGCTTCAGGGTCGAGACGGCCCGGTAGCCCGGTCGGCCCCGGCCGAAGCCGCCTGCGGATACAGCAGTCGATACATCTGCCGGGAACGCAGGACGCGCCGGAGATAGCGGCGGGTCTCGCCGTACGGGACGCCCTCGACGAACAGATCGAGTGGGAGTTCGCCGTTGCGGTTCCGCCAGCGCTCGACCACCTCGGGGCCCGCGTTGTAGGCCGCGATCGCGAGCGGTCTCGAGCCGCCGAAGCGCGCGATCAGTTGATCCAGGTAGAAGGTCCCGAAGCGCAGGTTGACGGCCGGCGTGTAGAGCGAAGCCGCGTCGAAATCCGAGATGCCGAGCTTCGAGGCAATCTGGTCTGCGGTCTGCGGCACGATCTGCATCAGTCCGCGTGCATCCGCTCGTGACCGCACGCCCGGTCGGTATGAACTCTCCTCCCGCATGATGGCGTAGACCATCGAGGGATCGAACGCGAACTCGTCGGTCGCGTCGATCACGCCCGGGCCGAAGGGTCTCGGCCAGGCGAGTACCCAGGCGTCGCGCCACGCGGGATCGACGCCCTGCTCGAAGGTCGCGCCGAAGCCGTCGACGACGACGCGCACGGCGTACGCGTGGTCTCCGAGTCCGTGCAGCAGTCCGGCCGCGGACACGCGCTCCTCGCGAGAGATCCCGGCGCGCCGGACCCAGCTTTCGACCTCTTCGCGCGCGGGCGTCTCGAAGCCGGCATCGAGCAGCAGTCGGGCGCGCTCCCGCGAAGGATCCATGACCCGCTGCCGCTCGGGAAGCAGCGAGCGTTCGATCTCCGGATGGATGTCGAGCCGCTCCGCGGCCAGCAGCCCGTAGTAGGACAGCGGGATCTGCTCGGCGAGTTCCGCGAGCGCCGCATTTCCCGGCTTTTCGTCCAGCTCGATTCGCGAGCGCGCCAGCCAGTAGCGGGCCCGCTGCACCTCCACGTCCCAGATGCTGCCGCGCGCGAGCGCTCGAAGTCGGCGCTCGGCCGCGCGGTGGCGGCCCTTCCGGACGTCCCTCCACGCCAGCCGCCACTGCGCCCGCCGCACGAGCTCGGGCGAGCGCCGGTTCTTCTCGACCAGACGAAACAGCCGGGCCGCGGTCTCGGGCTCGTCGTCCTCGAGCAGGAGCGCGACCAGGTAGCGGGCGCGGGCCCGGGTGCGTTCGTCCGCGTGTCGGGTGATCTCGCTGAGCTTCTCGATCGCGAGTTGTGAGTTGCCGTTGCGCGCGTGCGCGCGGGCCAGTTGGATCGCGGCCGCATCGTCATCCGGATACCGCGCCACGACCTGCGCGTAGGCGCGCGTCGCCTCCGAGTAGCGCCGCGTGCGGAAGAAGCAGTCGGCGCGACCGCGCTCGGCCGCCCGGCGCAGGTCCTCGCCGAGCTTCGGATTCTCCAGCAGGCCTTCGTAGATCTCGAGCGCCTCCGCACAGCGCCTAATCGAAATGAGTTCGCCCGCGTGGTCCAGGAGAGCGTCGGGCGCCGGAGGCTCGGCCCCGGTGCCGCTGGTGAGTTCCCGGTCGCGGAGCAGCGCCGCCCTGCCCTCCGCGGAGCGCGGCCACTTCTGCCAGACCTGGCGATAGAGTCCCACCGCGTCGCCCGGGAGCCCGCGTTCCTCGAACGCGTTTGCCGCCTCGAGCGCCAGGCCCGCGGCCCGGCCGGGATCCCGCGTGGTTTCCCAGCCGCTGCGAAAGGCGCGATACGCGCCGAGCAGGTCGTCGCGCCTTAGGCTGAGGAGCCCCAGTCGATGCTGTGCGCCGGCGGCGACTTCCGAGGGCGGGTCGTAGCGCAGGGCCGATCGGGTCGCCGCGAAGGCGCCGTCGAGATCTCCGCTCTGCTCCAGGAAACGCGCCCGCAACAGCTCCGCGTGGTCGGCCAGCTTGCCGCCCAACAGGGCCTCGAGTGCAGCGGCGGCCTCGGCGGGCTTCCCTGCCGCGAGCGCCCGCTGTGCCCGCGCGAGCACCGCCCGGCCTTCGGGCACGGAGCCGCGCGCCAGCGGATCCGATCCGAGCAGCCCGAGTACCAGGATCCCCGCGAAGGCGGCCGGGATGCGGAGCCAGAGCACTTCGGAAAACTTTCGCATGCGTCTCAAACTTAGCGACCCCTCGGTCTCTCGCGAGCCCCTCTCCGCTCGCCTTCCCGCCGACCTACGCGTCGTGCGGGCGGCTCTGCTACGTTCGGGCGCCAACTGTGCGCAGCTGGGCCACCCTCCTCGTTCTCCTCTTCCTCACTGCCTGTCCCGGCGCCGACGAAGGCGCCGGACCGGGCCCGGACGCCCGTGCGCCCAAAGCGAGCCCGCGCCGGGCCTGGTGGGTGCTTGCGGAAGGCTCGTGGCGAACGCTCGAGTCTCCTCGAAAGATCGACCGGCTGGTCGCGGATGCTGAGCGCCTCGGCGTGACGGACCTGTTCGTGCAGGTGTACCGCGGGGGCCGGAGCTGGTTCCCGTCCGAGAGCGCCGACCCGGCCCCCTACCGCGAGATCATCGAGCAGGGCGCGCCTGCGCCCCTCCCCCGCCTGGCCGAGGCCGCGCACGCCCGCGGCATCCGGGTCCACGCGTGGTTCAACGTGCTCCGGGTGGCGAAGAATCGGGCTGCGCCCCTGCTCGCGGCCGTGGGCCCGGACGCGGTCCTGGTCGATCGCGAGGGCCGCAGCCTGGCCGACTACCCGGGTTTCGAGATCCCGCTTCCCGACCGCCTTCACTTGCGGATGGGAAGCCCAGGCCTCTGGCTGGACCCCGCGACGCCGGGCGTGATCGAGCACCTCGAGTCGACGCTGGACGAACTGGTCGCGGCAGCACCCGAGCTCGACGGCCTGCATCTCGACTTTATCCGGCATCCCCTGGTGCTCCCGATCGTCCCGGGCTCGCGCTTCGACGTCGGCCTCGAATTCGGTTACGGAGAACCCGGCCGGGCCCGCTTCGAGCAGGAGACGGGCCGGGCCTTCCGGCGCGGGGAGCAATGGGATGCGTTTCGTCGCGAACGGGTCGACGAGACGGTGCGGCGGCTCTCGGCGCGCGTCCCCGAACACTGGACGGTGTCGGCCGCGGTACTCCCGTGGGCCGAGCGCGCTTACCTCGTGGCGATGCAGGACTGGCGGGGCTGGCTCGAAGAAGGCTGGCTGGACTTCGTGGTTGCGATGGCCTACACGCGCGACGACCGGCTGCTGCGCTACCTGTCCCACGGGCTCACGGGCGGGATCGGGGGGGACCGGGTTTGGCTGGGGCTCGGTTCCTGGCTCTTCGTGGAACGGCCCGAACGGGCCGCCGCACAGGTGGCGATTGCGTCCGAAGCCGATCCGGCTGGCGTCGCCCTGTTCTCCTACGACGCGCTGGCCGAGCGGCCCGAGGCGCTCGACGAGATCGCGGCGCCGTGACGCTCCCCCGTGGCCTCGACTACGAGCTTCCCCCGGAGCGGATCGCTCAACACCCGGCTTCTCCCCGCGATGCGGCGCGCGTCCTGGTGCTCGACCGGGGCACGCAGGCCCTCGAGGAGTGTCGCTTTCGCGACATTCCCGGACGGCTCCGAGCGAACGATCTGCTGATTGTGAACGACACCGAGGTCGTGCCCGCAAAGCTCCGCGGCCACAAGGAAACCGGGGGCCGCGCCGAGGTCTTGCTGCTGGAGCGGTGCGCGGACGCGCCCGATCGCTGGCGCGCCCTGGTGCGCTGCCGCGGGCGCCTGCGCGAGGGCGTGCGATTCCGCTTCGACGGTCTGCAGGCAGAGGTTCGCGAACTGATCGATGGGGGCGCGTGCGTCCTCGGATTCGAGAGTCCGGGAGATGATGCGGCCGAGCAGGTGCTTGCGCGGATCGGCGAGGCCCCCCTGCCCCCGTACATCGAACGCCCGGCCTCGGATCGCGCCGATCTCGAGGATTATCAGAGTGTGTTCGCGCGCGTCCCGGGCGCGGTGGCCGCCCCGACTGCGTCGCTGCACTTCACACGCGAGCTGGCAGCCGCGCTCCCGATTGCGACGGTGACCCTGCACGTGGGTCCCGGGACCTTTCGTCCGCTTCGCACGGAGCGGCTGGAGGACCACGTACTTGAGCCCGAGAGCTTCGAGGTCCCGGAGCAGACCGCGCGCGAGATCCGGGCGGCGCGCGAACGCGGCGGCCGCGTGATCGCGGTCGGCACCAGCGTGGTGCGGGTACTGGAGACGACCGGAGGATCTGTCGGAAGCGGCAAGACCGATCTCTTCGTCGTTCCCGGCCACCGTTTCCGGGTGGTGGACTCGCTGATCACCAACTTCCACCTCCCCCGGTCGACGCTGCTGGCGCTGGTCCTGGCTTTCGGGGGGGACGCGGTCCGGGGCGCCTACCGCCACGCGATCGCGGCCGGCTTCCGCTTCTACTCCTACGGGGATGCGATGTGGATCGTGTAAGCGCGGGTGCGCCCGGGTTCGAGGTGGAGCACCGGGATGCGGGCGGAGCGGCACGGGCCGGCCGGCTCGCAACTTCTCATGGGGCACTGCTCACGCCGGCGTTTCTGCCCGTCGGGACCTACGGCTCGGTCCGGGGGCTGACACCGCAGGATCTCATCGAGGTGGGTACCCAGGGCCTGCTCACGAACACCTACCACCTGCACCTGCGTCCCGGGGAGCAGCGCGTGGCCGATCTCGGCGGCCTGCACCGCTTCATGGGCTGGGACGGTCCGATCCTGACGGACTCGGGCGGGTACCAGGTCTACTCGCTCGACCGTTTCGCGAAACGCGATGAGGACGGTGTCAGCTTTCGGAGTCCGGTCGACGGCTCGTTGGCCCGGCTCACGCCGGAGAGCTGCATCGCGATCCAGGCCGCGCTCGGCGCCGACCTGATCGTAACGCTCGACGAGTTCGAGCCGATCGGGACGGCGACGGATTCGTCCGAGGCGCACGAGGTGCGGAACCAGATGGAACGGACGTTGCGCTGGGCCGAGCGCTGCCGCGATGCGCACGCGCGACCGGATCAACTTCTGTTCGGGATCGTCCAGGGGGGCGGGTTCGGGGATCTCCGCGCGGAGAGCGCGGAGCGAACCGCCGCGCTCGGCTTCGACGCGTTCGCGATCGGGGGCCTCGGTGTGGGCGAGTCGGAGTTGCTCCGATGCGACCTGGTCGAACGCGTGGTCGCCGTGCTTCCGGAGCCGGCGCCCCGCTACCTGATGGGAATCGGGTTTCCGCAGGATCTGATCGACGCGGTCGCGCGCGGCGTCGACCTCTTCGACTGTGTGATCCCGACCCGCCACGGCCGACACGGCTCGGTGTTTACCCGCGAGGGACCGCTGAACCTGAGGAACGCGCGCTTTCGCGACGACCCGGGCCCGCTCGATGCGAGCTGCGCGTGCCCGGTCTGTGCCCGGTTTTCGCGCGCGTACCTTCGGCACCTGCTCGACGCCGGCGAGTTGCTCGCGCCGCGCCTGTTGTCCTGGCACAACCTGGCGCACTACCTGAGCCTGCTGCGGGAAGCGCGTACTGCGATTCTGGAGAACCGCTTCGAGGAGTGGCGAAGTGCCTGGCCGAAGCCGACCCGGGCCGGCGAGGCGCAGGAGCATTCGTCGGGCTGAACGCCGCGCTCAGGAGCGCGAAGCGGGCACTTTTCCGAGGGCCGCGACGGCCAGCGCAGCCAGCGCGGGAAGCCGCGGGCCGAGTTCGCCCGCCAGGATCTGGAGGCCGGGGAAGAATTTCCAGATTCGTTCCCGCACCCGTTCTCGCAGGGGGTCGAGGAACAGGTCCGGATTGCGCTGCACGATCGTCCCGAGCACGATCCGCTCCGGGTCCAGCAGTGGCACCAGGATCGCCAGTCCCTCGGCGAGTTGGTCGAGGAACTCGGTGTAGATCCCGACCGCGTAGGCATCGTTCTCGCGCACGGCCTCGATCCAGAGCCTCGCGTCGATCCGCGCCGGGTCGCCGTGTGCGCGCTCGAGCAGCCCGGCGGCTTCTCCCTGCGCCACGTCCTCGCGGATGCGCGTCGCGATCGCGGCGCCTCCGGTGTAAGCCTCCAGGCACCCGCGGAGGCCGCAGTTGCAGGCGCGCCCGCCGGGTGCCACCGGGATGTGTCCGAACTCGCCCGCCAGGAAGTGGTGGCCGCGGTGCAGCCCCCCGTCGAGCACGAGTCCGGCCCCGACGCCGGTGCTCATCGTGAGGAAGAGCATGGAGGAGGCCCCGCGCCCGGCCCCGAAGCGCCACTCCGCGAGCGCCGCGGCGTTGGCGTCGTTCTCGATCCGGACCGGCACCTCGAGCGCACGCGCCAGTCGTTCACAGACCTGGACGCCCACCCACCCGGGCAGGTTGGGGGCTTCGTGCACGATGCCCGAGACGGGATCGAGCGGGCCCGGCGCGGAGAGTCCGAGCGCCCGAATCGCGGGCGCCGTCACCGAGGCCGCCGCCATCACCTCCCGGGTGGTCTCGGCCAGGGTCTCGAGGTCGCGCTCGGGCGAGCCCGAGGTCCAGCGCTCGAGGCGTGTCTCGGCCAGGATCTCGCCCCCGGGGCGGCCGGCCGCGACCACGCACTTGGTGCCTCCGATGTCGATTCCGAGCAGAACTTCCGGGTCGTGGGTGGACACGCGCGCCAGCCTCTCTGTGTCTGGAAAGCATAGCGCTGGCCGCGAGCCTTGCGGCGAGGCACCTTCTGATCCAGGGGGAACCGCATGTCTGCCAGATCGATCGCGGCGATTCTGGGGATCGCCGTTTGTGTTGGCTGTTTCGGATCCGGCAGCGGGCTCTCGGAAGGCCAGGCGCAGCTGCTCAAGGGACGCATCGAGCGGTACGCGGAAAACCTGCGCTGGGGGCGCGTCCAGGAGGCGGCGCAGTTGGTGCACCCGGACGATCGGGTGGCCTTCGTGCGATTCATGCGGGAAACCCAGGGTCGTGTGCGCTTCACGTCGTTCGAAGTCGACTCGGTCGAGGCCGATCGGGAAGAAGCAACCGGCGTGGCCGTCGTGACCTTCCGGCTCTACCGGCCCCCGCGGATGGAGGAGCGGCTTCTGGTCGAGTCGCAGAACTGGGCGTTCGATGCGGACCGGCAGCAGTGGTTCCTCCGGGATCCGGACCTCAGCGGCTACCGGGGCGACGTCTCTAGTCGAGACTGAGTTCGTCGGAAACGCTGATGCTGCCGTCCTGCTCGATCATGGCCAGGATCTCTCCCTGTTGCTCCAGCACCAACGCGGTACGGTAGACGCCGTCCTTCCAGAAGCCCTTGCGCGATACGCCGATCGTGCCCCGGGCCACCGGCAACTCGAGGACTGCGCCGGCTCCGAGATCCAGCCGTGCCGGCAGCGGCGCGCGCGCCGGCTCGGCCGGCGTGAGGCGCGCGTAGCTGCGTAGTGCCTGCCCGGAGACGCGCTCCGCCGAGGCTCGGTACCGGGCCGGGATCGCATCGGCCTCGCCGGCGTAGGAAACGGTCCCGGCTTCGGTTTCGTAGCGATAGAAGTCGCCGGCGGCCAGCCCGGGTCCCCAGGCCGCCGCGAAAGAGAGAACCAGCAGTAAGCGTCTCATCGAATCCCCCCGGTTTCGAACGGATCTCTACACGCAGGGGGTGGCGGCGCAGGCGTGCTCGGTGTCGACCTGCGTGCGGCCGCGCGCGCAGGCGAGACCTCCAACTCTCCGCTCCGCAGTTGGAATTGACATTCGCCGGGGCGCACGCTTATCTTGCGCTCCCGTTGCGGGGTGGAGCAGTCCGGTAGCTCGTCGGGCTCATAACCCGAAGGTCGCAGGTTCGAATCCTGCCCCCGCTACCAGTTCCCGGCCGTTGCCCGATCTCCGGGCAACGGCTTTCGGCTCCCACCCCGGCTCCGTCCGCTTCGGCCCGGTTCAGAAGACTTCCGGGCACCAGGGCGCAGGATCCCAGGCGAACAGCGCATCGGCGCGGCGGAGCGCCTCGGGGCTGCCCTGGATCCGGCCCGCACGCGCAAGCGGTCCGAAGCCGTTCCCGCCGAGGTAAACGGCGCCGAGTTCCTCGATGCCGAGTTCGAGTTCGGGTTCGCGCGTGGTCCGTCGGCAGGACGCCCCGTCCGGCGACCCCGAGAGTTCGAAGCCGCCCTCGTTCCAGGGACAGACCGGATCGCGCACGGCGATTCGAATTCCGCCCTCCGCGGCGTAGGCGCGGCCCGCGAGCGCCCGCTCCACATCCATCACGCGAAGCCACAGGCCATCACTATGAAGGCGCTCCAGTCGTCTGGGATCCCGGAGCAGCCAGGGCAGTGAGTCGTCGACGGGCCGGTTCCAGGCCTGCAGCGTACGCACCAGATCGATGTCGAGTGCGTAGCGCCAGAGCGCGGCCCGCGCACCCGCGTCGACGCCCTGCAGTTCCTTCAGCCAGACCGTCGACTGCAGCGTGTCTACGCGGGGTCGGCTCGAGTTGTCCCTTCCGGGGAGAATCCGGTACTGCAGGTAACCGCGCGCTTCCCCCGACTCTTCGTAAAGCGCGTACCGGAACTTCGACCCGCCTCTGCGATCCCAGGGGTGATCTTCGCTCCAGTGCTCCCACCAGCCCTGGCTGCGGGCGAAGTGCCCGGGCCTCTCGCGAAAGATGCGCTCGTACACCGCGGGGAGCAGCTTGCGTGCCTGTTCCGGGTCGAGCAGCCGAATCTGGCCCCCCGGGGCCGGTTCGCGAAACTGGGCGTGCGCGGTCTCGATGCGGCAGGTACAGCTGTGCGAGGCGACCGCGTAGCCGAAGCGGGCGTAGATCGAACTCTCCGATGCCCAGAGCCCCGCGAGCGGTTCCTCGCGTTCGCGCACGTCTTCGAAATGGGCGGCCATCATGGCGCGCAGTACGCCGCGACGTCGATGGGTCGACCGGACCGAAATCAGCGTGGTGCCCCCTGTGGGAAGCGCCGCGCCCGGAACCGTGAGGTCGAGCGAGAACGCGCCACAGCTTCCGATCATCGTCGATCCCTCGTACGCGCAGCGCGTCCGCTCGAACTCGTTGAGTTTCGTGAAGGCCGGCAAGGCCTCGGGCTGCGGGTCGAAACCGAATCCGAGGCCGAGCACCTCTTGGATCTCTGCGGCTTCGTCTTCGCGTGCCGCGCGCAGGCTGAACTCCATGCAGCGGAGCATACCGCGATCCGCCAGAGTCGATGTGGGCTCCGAGCCCGTGGGCTTTCGGATCTTACTAGGCCCGCGGACGATCCCTGCGCGAGCGCGCCAGCCCGGCGTGGCCCACGAAGATCAGGATTAGCAGCCCGAGGCCGAGCAGCGGATACCACGCGTCGCGCTCGCCGGAAAGTGCGCTCCCGACCATGATCGCGACCACGCCGAGCGAAGACGCGATGTACAGCGCCGGCAGCAGCGGATACAGGCTCGCGCGGTAAGGCCGTGGCGCGTCGGGGCGGGTTCGGCGCAGAACAAACAGAGATGCGACGGTGAGGGTTCCGGTCACCACCATGGCCAGGCTTACCATGGTGTAGAGCTGCTCGAACTTCCCGCTCAGTACCAGCAGGCACGCGAGCAGGCACTGAACCCAGAGCGCACGTTGCGGCACGTGGTGGGCCTCGTCGACCTTCCCCATGAGCGGCCACATGGCGCCCCGCCGGGCCATCGCGTACGCCACCCGCGCGCCGCCCAGAACCGTCCCGTTCAGGCTCGCGAGCAGCGCGATCGCGATCAGGGTCGTGATCGCGATCTGGCCCGGGGTCCCTGCGAGAATTCCCGCGGTCGCGGTGCCGGCCTCGCCGGCGTCGCGCAAGCCGGCCAGCCCGAGCACCCGGAGGAAGCCCACGCAGATCAACAGGTACAGCGCACAGACCCCGAGCGTGCCCCAGATCAAGGAGCGGGGAATGTTCCGCTGCGGCTCGGAAACCTCGCCCGCGACGTAGATGATGTTGATCCAGCCCGAATACGCGAAGTAGACGGCCATGTAGGCAACGACGAAGCCCTGCAGCGAGTCCGCCCGCGCATCCGCTTGCGCCGTCGCGAAGCCCAGGCTTTCGGCCTCTCCGCCGTGCAGGATCGCGTAGGTCGCCATGCCCGCGAGAAGCACGATCGGAACCAGCGTTAGCAAGGTCTGCGTCCGGACGCTGCTCCGTGCGCCGGTCGCGTTCAGCCCGGTGAGCGCCGGGATCACCAGCAGTGCCGCGACCTCGGCCGCCGAGAGCTCACGTCCCCAGGGAAGTTCGAGGACGGTCCAGCCGAGATCGATGCCGAGCAGCACAGGGAGTTGATAGGTGCAGAGCCCCACGCCCAGCGTCGCGATCGAACCGCAGAAGATCGCGGCGAAGAGCACCCAGCCGCTCGCGAACGCGACGGACGGACCGAAGGCCTCGTACTGGTACACATAGTCGCCGCCGGCCCGCGGCATCATGCTTCCAAGTTCCGCGCAGGCGACCCCGCCCGCGAGTGCCGTGAGTCCTCCGAGGAGCCAGATCAGGTAGAAGACGAACTCGCTCGAGGTGTTCTTGGCGACGATCGCGGGCGACAGGAAGATCCCGATCCCGAGCATCGAGCCCGCGACGATGGCGAAGGCGCCGAGGCCGCGGATGACCCGGACCGGTTCGCCCGAAGTCGGCTGGCGCTCAGCCAAGCGGGACCCCCTGTCGCGCCACTCCGGTCATCATCGCGTCCCGTTGCAACATCAATTACGACTCCCCAGGCTCCATCCCGCTGGCTGCCAGGACCTCGATCCTCGCGAGCAGACCCGTGCCACCCATCGCCGCGTAGCGCCCGCCCAGACCGGCCAGCCCGAGCGCGACGAGCAGCGCGACCGGCCAGAGGCCGAGCCCGAGCGCTCCTACCGCGAGGACGGCCGCCAGGGTTCCGAGCAGGACCAGGCGTGCGGGTCGCGCCATCGAGAGCACGCCGTCCAGCGCGAGACCCGCCAGGCGCAGCGGGCCGTACTTGCTCTCGCCACGCGTACGCTCGACGGTGTCCACCTGTATCAGTTGCACGGCATTGGGCGGCGTTTTGGGAAGGGGAAAGCGCAGGTAGCGCCAGTAGCGTGGTGTTGCCAGGAATTGTCGTGCGACCTCGGCCGAGATCAGGCGGTAGAAGATGTTCTGGGTCCTGAGGTCCACTCCGAAGATGCCGCGCGAAAGCACGTGGAAGAGGCCCGCACCCAGGCGGCGGTAGCGCTTGCGGCTGGCGAGCGTGCGGCGCATGCACTGCACCACCCGGGCCCCGTTCAAGAAGCGCCGGATCATTTCCGGGATCGCCCCGGGAGGGTGGCTACCGTCGACGTCCATCATGATCGAGGCATCCGCGCGCGAGCGGTAGAGCCCGTAGCTAAGCGCCACCCCCTGGCCGAAGGAGCGAGCTAGCGAGCAGTAGCCGACGGCGGGGTTGGTCGCCGCGATGCCTCGCAGGAGCGCCAGCGTGCGGTCGGTGCTCGAATCTTCGATGAAGATCACCCTGAGCGCAACTTCGGGCGGAAGCTCGAGCGCCTCGATCTGTTCGAGGAAGACGGGGATGTTCGCTTCCTCGTCGCGAACCGCCACGAGTACGTCGACGCGGGTCACGCGGAGAGGACGCAGTCACGCAGCGCCTCGATCACCAGCGCCAGCGCGCGGGAATCGAGCTGTGTGGAACAGGGCAGCACCAGGATCTTCGACCAGAACTCGTCGGTGACCTGCGTGTCTTCGCGCGGCGCGTCTGCGTACGGCGCCTGCAGGTGAATGGGTTTCCAGAAGGGACTCGAGCTGATCTCTTTGTCTCTCAGCCTGGAGACCGCCTCGCTGACCGTGGGTCGACCGAGCGTGACGCCACTGTACCAGCAGGCGCTCTCAGCCCAGGGGGGTACGGGAAAGACGCCGATGCCGGGGAGGTCGCCGAGCCCTTCGGCGTAGGCGCGAGCGATGCGGCGTTTCGCCTCTACCAGGTCCTCGAGCCGTTCCAGTTGGGCGCAGCCGACTGCGGCCTGAAGATTCGTCATGCGATAGTTGAAGCCGACCATGTCGTGCTCGTACGCGGCCTTTGCGCGCGCTGTGGTGCTGAGGTGCCGCACGCGCGCGCACAGTGCCTCGTCCTGTCCGACCACCGCACCGCCGCCCCCCGCAGTGACGGTCTTGTTTCCGTTGAACGAGAACACCGCGAGTTCCGCGCCGAGCGATCCGACCGGCCGGCTCCGGTAGCGGGCTCCCAGGGCGGCCGCAGCATCGGTCACGACCGGAAGTTCGTACTCCCGGGCGATCCCCGCGAGCGCATCCATCTCGGCCGGGGTGCCGAGCGTGTGGACCGGCATCAGGGCCGACACCCGCCGACCGGTCCGCTTGTGTACGAGTTCGCGGCCGCGCCGTACGGTCTGCCGCGCGAGCGCTTCTGCGACGGCCTCGGGATCGAGGGTCCACGAGTCGCGGCTCACGTCGAAGAGCCAGGGCGTCGCCCCGCACTGGGAGATCGCGTTGGCGCTGGCGATGAAGGTCAGCGAAGGCAGGATCACGAGGTCGTCTCGCTGGACCCCGAGGGCCGTCAGCGCGACATGCAGTCCTGTCGTGCCCGAAGAGGTCGCGACGGCGTGCGGCGCGCCGGACGCGGCTGCGACCATCTCTTCGAAGCGGTCGACGAATGGACCGACGGAGGACACGTAGTTCGAGTCCACGCACTCCTGCAGGTAACGCGCCTCGTTGCCGGCGAGATTCGGAACCGCGATCGGAATCACGGGGCCGTCGCTTCGGGGCGCGATTCGAATTCGGGCCGGTACCACTCGTAGGTGCGGCGCACGCCCTCCTCCAGCCGGGTCGCTGCCCGGAAGCCCGTTACGGCCTCCATTTCGCGCATGTCGGGGCAGCGCCGCGCGGGGGAGCCGGGCGTAGCGGGACGGGGCGCGATGACGGCGGTTCGCCCGACGGTGCGCAGGATCAACTCCGCGAGCGCGTCCATGCGGATTTCGGGTCCCGGACTTCCCAGGTTGAGCACCCGGCCACGGCCCCGCGGTTCGAGGGCCACGCGCGCCAGCATCTCCACCGCATCCTCCACGAAACAGAAGCAGCGGCTGTGGTCGACCGAGAACACCTCGAGGGCTTCTCCGGGTGCCAGCCGGTGTGCGCGTTCGAGCAACTGTGGGATCACGTGCGCGTTTCCCATGCGCGGGCCGTAGACATTGTGAGGACGGACGATCGTCTGCGGCAGTTCGGAGTGCCGGACCAGCGCCTCGCCGTAGAGCTTCGACAGCATGTAGGCCGTCCGGGGCCGACCCAGATCGGGAAGCGCGAGCGGGACCTCCTCTGGTGTCGGGATCGGCAGGTCCAGATGCTCCAGAGATCCCGCGTAGACCTCGCTGGTCGACGCGAAGACGAAGCGTTCAAGCGCTCTCTGACGCCTGGCCAGGTCGAGTGCAGCCTCGAGCAATGCCACGTTGGTTCGAAGTGTTGCGTAGGGATGCTCCAGTACCTGTTGCACACCCAGAATCGCGGCGAAGTGGAAGATATGAGAGTAGTCGACGCCTGCGCGGGCGCCGAACTCCGGGTCTCCGAGGTCCTGTTCCAGGAGTTCCACGCCGTCTGACGCGAGCCGTTCGAGCAGAAATGCGTCGCGCCGCCCGCGTGAGAGGTTGTCGAGCAGGTGTACCCGGAAGCCACGAGCGACGAGCTTTCGGCACAGGAAGCCGCCGATGAAGCCGGCTCCGCCCGTGATCAGGGCGGTGCCGGCTTCACCCCTCCCCGATCGCTGCGAAGACACAGCCCGCCTCCTTGATCGTCTGGCGCTGACTTCGCGTCAGCACCGCGCTGGCATCGAGAATCGCCGGGCTCGCGCCATCGAGCCATGCGCCGAGGTCCAACTCCCGGTAGGCGCCGTGGCGGACTGCGAAGACGGCCGCATCGATGGAGTGCGCGGACGGGAGTTCCATCGGGATCTCCAGGTCGAGTTCGCTCCAGTGCGTCACCAGCGGGTCGCGCGCCACGACTTGGGCTCCGCGCGTACGCGCTTCCTGGACGAAACGCTCGGCCGGGGAGTGGCGCGTGTCACCGACGTCGGGCCGATACGAGATCCCGAGCAACAGGATGTGCCTTCCTTCCAGGCTGCCCAGGATCTCTTCGAGCCTGCGGATCGCGGCGAGGGGCATCTCGCGATTGGTCTCGACCGCGAGTTCCGAGAAGGGAAAGGCGAGGTCGTCGTTTTGGAAGAGCTCTCGCGCTGCGATTCCCGCAAGCAGCGGGTCCTTGGTCAGGCAGTAGCCTCCCACGCCGAAGCCGGGTTCCCGGATGTTCGTGTGTGTGGGACGAATCCGAATGGCCTCTATGATTTCGAAGAGGTCGACACCGACGGCTTCCGCGAAGCGTGCCCACTCTTCGATGAACGCGATGTTGGTCGCGCGGTAGCTGTTCTCCATCACCTTCGCGATTTCGGAGGCCGTCGTCGATCCGAGCCGGGTCAGCGGATAGGATTCTACGTTGATCACCGCGGAGAGAAATCGTTCGCAGGCGTCGGCGGCCTCCTCCGTATGTCCCGCGTAGGCCCGCCAGAAATTGGTGATCGAGGCCAGGTACTCGTTGCCCGGCATGACCCGCTCGTAGGAATGGGCGAGCAGGAAGCCGTTTTCGGAAAGTCCGCGCTCGCGCAGGGCTTGCCGCAGCGCGGGCGCGACCACTCGCTCGCAGGTCCCGGGCGGCACGGTGGTTTCGACCACGACGAGCGCCCCCACGGGCATCTGTTGCCCCACACTCCGCACGGCTTGGCGGAACGGGCCCAGATCGACGCTGGGGTTCGCGCCGCCGGTCTGTAGGTCGAGGTTGACGTCGATCAGGATGACGTCGGCCTCTGCGAAGGTCGAAGGGTCGCTGGTGGCGCGCAGGTTGCCGGTATCGCGAGCGAGGAGCGCAGCCTCGGTGAGGGCCCCGTCCAGGCTCCGGAACGGAAACCTGCCCTGGTTGAGTTGTTCGATCCGTTGCCGCCCGGCATCGGTGTCGAGGTCCACCCCGATCACACGGTAGCGGGGCCTGCCGTCCGCGTCCCGGGCAGAGGCCACGGCAAGCGCCATGGCCGCTCCCACGAAGCCCAGACCCTGCACACAGACGGCCGGGAGAGCCGACACCCCTTCAGTCTCGCTCCCCGCCGAAGTGGTCGTGGTAGGCCTCCTCTGCTTCGCTGAAGTCCTCGAGACGGCCGATGTCGAGCCAGTACTCCTGCATCAGGTAGCGCGTGATCGTTTTCCCCTCGTCGAGCATTCGATGGATCAGCTGATCCATTCCGTAGTAGGTGTCATCTGGTACCAACGCGAGCAACTTCGGCGTCGCCCAGTAGATCCCCGCAAGGATCTCGATCAGAAACTCGGGCTTCTCCTCGATGCGCACGATGCGATTCCCGTCGGTTTCGACACTTCCGAAGTTGAAGGGGGTGCCGATGTTCTTGGTCGCCACGCAGAAGTCCGCCCCCTGCTCGCGCGCGTAGGCTGCAAAGCGCTCGAAGTCAATCGCGGTCAGGATGTCTCCGTTCATCACGACGAACGGCTCGTCCAGTTCGCCGCGCAGCAGGCTCAGGGGTCCACAGGTTCCGAGGCGCTTCTCTTCCCGGCTGTAGGAGATCCGCACGCCGAGCCGTGACCCGTCGCCGATGAAGTTCTCGATGTACTGGGACTTGTAGTTGGTCGCGATGAAGATCTCATCGAAGCCGTGGCGCGCGAGATTCGAGATCTGGATCTCGAGCAAGGGCTGCTCGCCGATCGGGAGCAAGGCCTTGGGAATCGCCTGCGTAAAGGGACGAAGGCGCTCGCCCAGGCCTCCGGCCAGAATCACCGCCTTCATCTCGCTTCGATCCGGACCACGGGCCAGATGATATGCCGCCGGCTGTGGGAGTACCAGCGAGCGCGCGAGCAGCACGACGTTTCTCCGCATCGCAGCGGGCCACGCGCCGATGGACGCGGTCCAAGGCATGCGTCCCCTGGATCGTCCGGTTGCCGGTTGGCAGCGAGACTCCGGCTGCATAGAATTGCGCCCCGAACCACCTGGCTGAGATACGGAGGGAGTACGCGATGCGTGCCGCAGTCTTCTTCGAGCCTGGGAAGGCACTCGAAATCCGTGAACTGTCTCTCGACCCGCCGCGCGAAGGCGAGGCGCGTCTGCGGATCGCAGCGAGCGGGGTTTGTCGCAGCGATCTCTCCGTCACGACCGGAACCCTGCGCTCTCCCCTTCCGGTGGTTCTCGGCCACGAGGCGGCCGGCGAGGTGCTCGAAACCGGGCCGGGCGTAGACGGACTCGCCGTGGGCGACCGTGTGATCGTGTCGCTGTCCCCGGAGTGCGGCGAGTGTCTCTTCTGCCGCGAAGGACGCCCGAACCTGTGTGTGCAGATGGCGCCGGGCGTGATGAACTCCAGCATGCTCGACGGGACCACGCGACTGCGGGACGGCTCCGATTCGATCTACCAGTTGTGTGGGATCGCCTCGTTCGCAGAGGAGGCCGTCGTCTGTGCGCGGGCCTGTATCCGGGTGCCCGACGAGGTGCCGCTCGAGCGTGCGTGTCTGCTCGGCTGTGGGGTATTGACCGGGGTCGGGGCGGCGCTCAACACCGCCGCAATCGAGCCCGGCATGGCCGTGGCCGTGATTGGATGTGGGGGCGTCGGTCTCTCGGCGATCCAGGGTGCGAGGATTGCCGGCGCCGAAACGATCGTGGCGATCGACGTGGTGCCCGAGAAGCTCGAACTCGCGCGTGAGCTGGGGGCCACGCACACGCTCGATGGCGGCTCCGAGGTCAGGCGCGAACTTCGCAAGATCGCGCGGCTCGGCGTGCACGTCGCGATCGAGGCGATTGGCCGGACCGAAACGATCGAGACCGCCTGGTCCCTGCTTCGGCCCGGGGGGCTTGCCGTCGTGGTTGGAATGCCGAAGGCGAGGGAGACGGCCCGGATCCGGGTGGGCGGCTTCTTTCAGGAGAAACGACTCGCGGGCTGTGTCTACGGCGGTGCCCATGCGAAGCGTGACATTCCGCGCCTGCTCGACTATGTGAGGAGCGGCGAACTCCGGCTCGATCCCCTGGTCTCGCACGAACTCCCGCTCGAGGCTGCCCAGCAGGCGCTCGACGACATCGCCCGTGGCGCGGGCGCACGCCACGTCCTGGTGCTCGGCTAGCCGCGCGCCCCCTGGCTCAGGCGGCCGGTCGCAGTTCCAGCCGGGTTCGGCCTCGCACCACGTACGAGTCGAGGAATTCGCGTTCGGGCCGCACGCGCTCGAGCCCGGGAAGTTCGGGAAGCAGCGCTTCGAGTGCCGCCTTGGCTTCGAGCCGGGCCAGCGCCGCGCCCAGGCAGAAGTGCGCGCCGAAGCCGAAGGAGAGGTGGCCGCGGCTGTCGCGGGTCACGTCGAAGCGGTCCGGATCCGGAAACCGGCGCTCGTCCCGGTTTGCCGAGCCCAGCAGTACCACCACCTGGGCATCCTCGGGAATCCGGATGCCGCGGAGTTCCAGGTCGCGTGTCGCCCGGCGGGAGACCATCTGCACGGGCGAGTCCCAGCGCAGGGTTTCCTCGATCAGTCCCGGCACGCGCTCGGGATCTTGGATCACCTTTGCGAGTTGATCGGGATGCTCGAGCAGCGCATCGACCGCGTTGCCGAGCAAGTTCGTGGTCGTCTCGTTTCCGGCCAGCAGCAGCAGAAACACGAACATCAGCACCTCGAGGTCGCTGAGCTGTGCTTCGCCCTGGTGCGTGACGAGCACGCTGATCAGGTCGTCGGTCGGCTCGCGTCGACGCGCGCGCACGACCGGGCGGAGGTAGGCGAAGAGTTCGGTCATCGCGTCCATCGCGGGTCCGTCGATTCTGCCCATCTCGGAGCCGGTGCCCTGGATCACCGCATCGCTCCAGCGCTTGAAGTCGTCCCGGTGAGCGCCGTCGACCCCGAGGATTTCGGAGATCACGGTCACGGGCAGCGGTACGGCGAACGCCGTCACCAGATCGAACTCGCGTTCTGCGCGTACACGAGCGAGTCCCTCGGCGGCGAGTTCTCTCACGCGCTTCTCCCAGGAGAGAACCCGTCGCGGCGTAAAGCCGCGGTTCACGATGTTGCGCATCAGCATGTGGGCCTCGCCGTTCTCGGAGATCAGCATCCGCGAGCGGTTCAGCTTCCAGGGCGCGGTGCGAAAGCGGATCGCGAACCTGAGCGCAAGGCGCATCAGCTCGAGCCAGCCGGGCGCGCCCTTCGCCAGTTCCCGCGGGCCGGGCCTGCGCGAGGCGAAGAGTTCGGAGGTCTTGAGCACGGTTTGAACGTCTTCGTAACGCGACACGGACCAGGCGTCGGACTCGGGCGAGTAGTGGACCGGTGCGTGATCCCGAAGTTCGCGGTACTTCGGGTACGGGTCCTGTTGCCAGCGGTGCGACAGCGGCTCGAACTCGACGCTCATACAGGACCCTCCGTGGCCCGCAGAATATCGCGCCGGGGCGCCGCGCGCCCGCTCCGGGCCCGTGTCGCGCCAGTCCGTGGCCGGTTGCCACTCGGGCTCAGCGGGCGCGCTTCCGATGCTCGGCGAGCACCGCGAGGATTTCGATCAGGCAACGGTCGCGCTCCTGCTCGAGTGCCCCTGGTGTGGTCCCCGCGGCCTGCGCGCGGGTTCCGTCGACCATGCGGGCGCGTAGTTCGTCGGTCAGCGCGGGCGCCTCGAGATGCGTCCAGGGCAGAGAGAGCGTGGGTCCGAATTGCTCGAGCATGTGTTCCATTCCGCCGCGGCCCCCGGCCAGGTGGAAGGTGAGACAGGGCCCCATGATCGCCAGACGCAGGCCGGGTCCGTGCAGGATTGCGGCATCGATCTCGGCGGTCGTGGCGACGCCGTCCGCCACCAGGTGCAGGGCCTCGCGCCACATCGCCTCCTGCAGACGGTCCGCGATGTAGCCCTCGACCTCGCGTCGAACCCGAAGCGGGTGTTTGCCGAGCCCCCGATAGAAAGCGAGCGCCCGGTCAATACTCGTCGCGTGCGTCTGCTCCCCGCCGAGCACTTCCACCAGCGGCAGCAGGTAGACCGGGTTGAACGGGTGGCCGATCACGATTCGCCCCGGCCTTCGACACCGGGCCTGGAGTCGCGTGGGCAGCAGGCCGGACGAACTCGACGCAATCAGCACGTCTTCCCGTGCGGCCGCGTCGATTCGGGCGAGCAGGTCGACCTTGAGTCCTTCGACCTCGGGTGCGCTCTCCTGCACGAAGTCGGCGTCGGTCACCGCGGACTCCGGATCCGGCGCGAACGCGAGCCGCTCCATGCTGGCTCCCGGTGAGAGCCCGAGCCGTTCGAGCGCGGGCCAGGCTGCGTCGACGGCTGCGCGCAACTCGGTCTCCGCGGCCGGGTCGGGATCCGTCGCCACCACATCCAGGCCGCGTGCCAGGAACTGCGCGGCCCAGCCGCTGCCGATCAGGCCGGCCCCGACCACGGCGACGCGGCGAACCTCGCTCGGCTCCGGCCGGTCCACCGGGCGGCCCTACCCCGCGCGCTTCAGTTCGAGGCGCTGCCGCGTCTCTTCGGGACCGAGATTGCGTGCGCCCAGGAGCTGGATGATCTGCACCGCGCGCTCGACCAGCTGCGCATTGCTCGCGAAGACGCCGGGCTCGAGGTAGAGGTTATCCTCGAGCCCGACGCGGACGTGTCCTCCGAGCAGAACCGCCTGTGCCACCATGGGCAGCTGCATCCGCGAGATGCCGAAGCCCGCCCACTCGGCCCCCTCGGGCAGCAGGTCGACCAGCGCCAGCAGCGTTCGCGGGTCGGCCGGTGCGCCCCAGGGCGCACCGAGCGCGAGCTGGAAGAAGGCCGGTGCGGCGATGCGGCCCTCGTCGCAGAGTTGTCGCGCGAAGCGCACGTGCCCCATCTCGAAGCACTCGAGTTCGGGCTTGACGCCCCAGCCCTTGATTCGGTCCGCCATGTCTCGAAGGAACGGGGCCGTACTGAGGTAGGCGCCGTCTCCGAAGTTCAGGCTGCCGCAGTCGAGGCTGCAGATCTCGGGACGCAGTTCTTCGACGTGGACCAGGCGCGCCTCCGGGCCCACCAGGTCGGTTCCCGGACCGCCTGCCCCCGGCACCTTCGGGTCCGGGAAAAAGTCCCCGCCCATCCCGGCCGTCAGGTTGATGACCACGTCGGTGTCGCTCTCGCGAATTCGTTCCACCACCGCGCGGTAGTGCGCGGGGTCGCGGCCCGCTGCCCCGCTCTCCGGATCGCGCACGTGGATGTGGACCACGGCTGCGCCGGCCCGCGCGGCCTCGATCGCGGCGGTCGCGATCTGATCCGGACGAATCGGCAACTCGGGATGCCGGCCCGCGGCATCGCCCGCGCCCGTGACGGCGCAGGTGATGATCACCTCGCGACTCGGGCCTTCGCTGCGCTGCACGCGCGGATCATATCGTGTGCCGGCCGGTGGCCGGGTCCCGAGCCGTGCGCAGTCCGGATGCAACCACGGCCGGAGCTGCGTGCGCCGCTTACGGATTCGGCCCCGGCCCGCACCGGCCGCGGGATCGAAGTGTAAGTGGGGTATTTACACTACGACAGTGCGTGGTGTAAGATGCGGCGCTCATGACGGTGAGAACCGTGGATCCGGGGGGAGCCATGCGACGGCGCGTGACCGCATTGGGAGTGTTCGGCCTGAGTCTGATTCTGGGTCTGGCCAGCGCATCCGATTCCAGCCGGGCTGCAGGCCCGGCGCTGCCTGCCGGGCCGGGAGCCGTCGGCGCCTTCCTGGGCGTCACGCTCGAATCCCGAGCCGGAGACCTGGGCGGACCCGTCGGCGCGGATCGGCTCTGCCGCAGGGTCTTTTCCGAGAGCCACATGTGCAGCTACGACGAGATCGACGCCGCCAGAGTGGCGCGTGCGATGGTGCACGATGCCTGGATCGGACCGCCCACGAAACACTTCTGGGCCTCCAATCTGCAGACGGCCAACGGCAGCTGTCGAGAGTGGCATACAGGACAGGTCGGGCTCGGCAGCGTGCTCAACAACGATGGCACGCTGCGTCTCCTACCCTGCAGCATCCCGCGCCGCGTCGCCTGCTGCGGCTGAGCGCGTCGGCGGCCTCGTCCCCGCGTTTTCGCTCGCGCATCCGGAGCTGCAGCGCATCGGCCAGCTCTAAGTTCCTCCGAACGCGGGCAGCACCTCGGCGGCCAGAAGCTCCAGGCTTTCCCATGCGAGCTCGGGCGGCAGCCCACCGCAGAGTGGATGAAGCAGCAGCACGCCGTGACGGCGCGTGTAGTCGATGGCTTCCTCGGGCGTGAAGATCCGGTAGGCGCCCTGCTCCGCGCGCAGTTCTTCGATGCTGGCTGCCGTCGATTTGCTCGTGGCGTCGGCGTCGTCGAGCCAGGCCGCGTAGCTCCGGGCATCGTAGAGCAGGTAGGGCCCCAGCCGTTCCCAGGCTCGGTCGGGGTCCCGTGCGACGAAGGCCGAGGTCACGGTTCCGGGCGGCGGATTCACGAACAGTCCGGGCCGGGTTCCGGCCCGCTCGCATTCCGCTCGATAGATTTCTTCGAGCCCGGGGTCGCCGCCCTGTGTGACCATCCCGAGACCGAGCCGCGCGGCGCGCCGCACCGCGGCCTGGCTGCTGCCCCCCATCAGCAGCGCGGGACCCCCCGGCGTCTGCGGCGGCGGCGTTACGCGCACGGGGCGGCCCTCGAACTCGAAGGCTTCCCCGCTCCAGGCCCGGCGTAGGACTTCGAGAGACTCCTCCATGCGCCGGCCGCGGCGCGTGAAGGATCGACCCAGCATCGCGTACTCGGCTTCGCGGTAGCCGAGCGCGACCACGTAGGAGACACGGCCCTCGCTCGCGATGTCGAGGACCGCCATCTGTTCGGCCAGTTCGACCGGGTCGTGCAGGGGAATCAGCAGTGCCGCGACCTGGATCCGGAGCTTCCGGGTGCGTCCCGCCAGTGCCGCGGCCAGGATCATGGGCGCCGGAAGGTACCCGTCCGTCGCTGCGTGGTGTTCCGACACGATCGCCTGCAGGCAGCCGTGCCGCTCGCCCCACTCGGCCATTTCGAGCGCCGCGCGATAGAGAGCGGCGGGATCGGCCCGACCCCCGGGGGGACAGCGCATGTCGAAGCGCAGGGTGAACAGCATGCGTTCCTCCGGTGGCCCTCCCCCGGAGCCTGTGGACGTGCGCGTCCAACCGGCGCTGGGTCGGCCCGGCGCACGGCGCAGGATAGGACGGCGCAGGTCGCTCCTGTCAACTTTACGGTCCGGCGGCCCGCCCCGGGCTGCACTCGGAACCTCCCCCCCGTCTCTGCTAGGGTACCGGCGTGAGACCCGAGGGTCAGGTACTCGTCGAGCCCGAGAGCGCCGGACATCCGTGGCCCTGGATCCTGCTGCTGAGCGCGGCGCTCAGCCTGTTTCTGGTCTGGTTGATCTATCTAAGGGGCGCGCTGCCGGCCGGTCCGGCATGGGTCGAGCGCCTGCCGGCCCTGAATGCACTGCTAAACGCACTGGCCGGGAGTTGTCTGGTCGCCGGCTTCATCCAGATCCGGCGCGGGAACCGTCGCGTGCACATCCGTTTCATGCTCACAGCGCTGGGCTTTTCGGGGCTGTTCCTCGCGAGTTACGTGACCTATCACCACTTCCACGGCGACACCCCGTTCCCGGGCCAGGGCTGGATTCGACCGGTCTATTTCACGGTCCTGATCAGCCACATTCTGTGCTCGGTCGTGGCCGTGCCGATGATTCTGGCTACGCTCTGGCGCGCGACCCGCGGAGATTTCGCGCGCCACCGGCGGATCGCGCGCTGGACCTTCCCGATCTGGCTCTACGTCTCGGTGACCGGGGTCCTGGTCTTCGCCACGCTGCGCGCCTACAGCTAGTCCCGGCGATTCGCGCTAGCCCTGCTCGTAGAGTTTGATGACTCGGACGCCCTCGGGCGCGGCCTGGATGCAGAGGTCGCAGAGGGTGCACTCGTCGAGGTTCTCTTCCACGATCTCGAGACCTCCGCCTTCCGACCGGGCAAAGATGGAGACCGGGCAGACCTCCACGAGTTTCCCGACGAGTTCCGCATCGGCTGCGACGGATGCGTCGACCTCCACATCGATGAACATTCCCGGCATGCTCAGCGTGCCTCCGCAAGTCGCTGCTTGATCAGCTCCGGAATCTCCTCGATGCGCTCCGCGACCGAGATCCCGGACTTGGTCATGCGTTCGATCTTGTCCGCCGTGGTATCGGCCTTGCCCTCGACGATGGTCCCGGCGTGGCCGAAGCGCATGCCCGGCATCTTGTCCATGAAGCGCCCCGCCATGAAGGCGACGATCGGAAGGCGCGAGCCGTTCTGGTTCACCCACTCGGAGAGTTCGGCTTCCATGCGCCCACCGGGTTCCGAGTAAATGGCAATGGCCTGCGTTTCCGGATCGGCCTCGAAGAGCGGCATGAGTTCGGCGTAGGACGTGCCGATGATGGCGTCGCCCCCGATCGAGACCGCCGTGCTCTGTCCCAGGCCGGCGGCGGTCAGGGTATTGGCGATTTCGGTCGTCATGCCGCCGGAGCGCGACATGATGCCCACGGAGCCCCGCATGTAGGCCTTGCGCGTATCCTCCGCTGGTCCGCCCACGCCTCCCATCTTGACCTCTCCGGGCGTGATGATTCCGAGGCAATTGGGACCGATGATGCGAGCCCCGCGAAGGCGTGCGAGTTCGACCATCTGCGCCACCTCCTGGCGCGGGATGCGCTCGGTGACGACAACGATGAGCTTGATGCCGTTCTCGATCGCCTCGAAGACAGCGTCGCGCGTGAATTTCGGAGGGACGCAGACCACCGAGCCATCGACCTTCGTGTGCGCCGTGATGTCGCGCACGCAGTCGTAGACCGGAACGCCGTACACGTCGCGACCGGCCCGGCCCGGCGTCACGCCGCCGACGATCCTGGACCCGTAGGCGAGGTTCTCGCGCGTCAGGCTCACGGCCTCGCGGCCGGTGATGCCCTGCACGATGAAGGTGGTCTCCTTGTCGATCAGGATCGCCACGCGTTCACTCCCGCGAGATGGCTCGTGCTCAGCGCCGGCTCCCGCTCATGTCTGGGCCCGCGTCTTCGCGACGGCGCGGCCGGCGGCCTCGTACATCGAAACGCTGCGGTCGCAGTACTCGACGCGGTGCCGTTCCAGGATTTTGAAGCCTTCCTCTTCCCAGGAGCCCGGGATGCGGAAGATCGCGATCGTGCTTGCAGGATCGCGCCCGGATTCGACGCAGCCCTTGATCACGCCGCGTGCCACGATGTCAACGCGGGTATTAGAGACCACGTTCATCATCACGGCGATCTTCTCGACGCCCGGCTTGCCGAGCACGAGTTTCGTGAGTTCGCAGGTCTTCTTCACACTCGGGTTGCCCCCGATCTCGCAGTAGTTGGCCGGCCGACCTCCCTGCTTGAGCACGGCGTCGAAGAGTGTGAGGGATCCCCCGCCGGCCCCGATCACGAGCCCGAGGTCGCCGTCGAACTCCACGACGTTGCCGGCGACGCCGCGGTGGTCCGCGGCGTCGACCCTGGCGCCCGCGATTTCGAACTCGCTGGGCGGCCGTGCCTGGCGCGTCTCCTCGGGCTCGATGCCGAGATCTTCGAGAAGCGCCGTGTGCTTCTCGCGCGCCTCCGCCTCCATGTCGATGTGGCCGTCGAGGACCGCGAAGCGCCCGTTCTCGAGCCGGACCAGGGGGTTGATCTCGGCCAAGGTAAGATCGTAGGCGAGAAAGATCTCGACCAGGGTCGAGACGATCGGGGTCAGTCGGTTCAGTGCGCTCCCGCTGACGCCGGTGGCGCCGATCGCTTCCTTGGCGAGGCGCGGCGTAAACGGGAGGATGGTGGAGACGTGGGTCTGGCTCATGTGATCCGGGTACTTCTCCGCAACCTGTTCGATGTCGATCCCGCCCATGTCGCTGAAGACCAGGACCGGGAGCTTGCGGCGTCCGTCCCAGGTCACTGCCACGTAGTACTCCTGCGAGATGGGACTCTTCTCTTCGACGAGGACCGAGCGCGCGGTCTGCCCGTTGACCACGATCGGCATGATCTCGTCGAAGAGCGCGGCGGCCTCGTCGGGCGTGTCGGCGAACTTCACGGCGCCCGCCTTCATGCGGCCGCCCGAGAGCACCTGGCTCTTGAGGACCACCGGGGCTCCGATCTCGCGAGCGCGGGCGCGGGCTTCGTCGCGCGAGGTCGCGATGCCGCGCTTCCCGAGCGGCAGCCCGTGGCGCGCGAACAGTTCCTTGGATTCGTATTCGTAGAAGCGCATCGGGCTCTTTCTGACGAAGCGTTGCGACCCCTGTCCCCTGCGGACGGGGCCGGGCCGGGCGGGATTATTGCACAGGCGCGGCTTCCCGGACTACGTGGGCCCGGGGGTGCTTGCGGCTTCCCTCCCGCGCTTCTACGACTCGCGTCCGCGGCGAAGGGCGATCTCCGAGACCTTCGGGTTGCCGCGGCTCCAGGTCAGCGTGAGCGTGACCTTCCGGAGCTTCCAACCCGCGGGCGTTCGGACCAACTCGTTGGTGTAGTAGCCGCCGATCGTCCAGCGATCGCGCTCGCCGTCGCCCACGAAGTGTTCGGCCTGCATGTTCGAAACACAGCTGGCCTGGTCCCCGCGAATGTCGTGAACGTGGTTCGAACTGGTGTGCTGCGTCGCCGTGAAGCCCGCAAACAGTTCCCGGGCGCGCTTCACCCAGTCATCGGCCCGGCGAATCCCCGCGCGGATTCCGACGGACTCGAAGTCGAGCTCGATCTCGTCGGTGAAAATCGAGCGGTAGAGTTCCCAGTCCTGGCGATCGAGCCCGGTCGCGTAGCGGTGGAGCACATCGCTGATCTCGGCGCGGTCCAGCAGTTCCCGGAGACCTGGATCCACGACGGGGGCGTCTGCGTCAGTCACTCCGGGCTCTGCCTTCGCTCCGGGCTCGCTGCTGCTCTGCCCGGCGACGCTCGCCGGCTCGGCGCAGCCTGTCCGCCTGCTCGGGATCGACGCGCGCGTAGCGCTCCTTCCAGGAGGCATCATCGCTCCAGCGCGCCGGGTTCTGGACGGTCGTTCGAGGCAGGGTTGCGGTCTCGAACAAGTCGAGCGCGAAGCCCAGGCTGCGGCGCTGCATCTCGACGCCCCAGGGTCGCCCGAGGGGATTGCCGAGCGGGAAGTCGCTGAACAGGAAGCGCGGTACCCCGCACTCCTCGACGATGTCGCGCGCGGAACCCGCGATCACGGTCGGAATCCCGTGGGCCTCGAGGTGGCGTGCGACCAGACTCACGGTCTGGTGGCAGACCGGTCAGAGCGGAACCAGCAGCGCCAGATCGGCCGCGTCCTCGCGGCAGCGCCTGAGAATCTCGGGTGCATCGAGATCGGTCGTCCGGCGCTGGCTGTAGTCGGTCGGAACGCCGTGAAAGCGCCCGGCCAGGCCGCCGATCCGGCCGGCGATCGCGCACTCGCGCAGGTGGGAGAGCGGGAGGAAGGAGGCCACGTCGTCGGTGTGGGTCGCTTGCTTATCCCAGGCCAGGTCGTCGGTGTAGAGCCGGTCGGGGAGTTCCGAACTCGCGCCGGACCAGACCTTCTTGCTCCCCCGAAGCGAGCCGGGATCGTGTCCCGCTTCGTGCCAGGGGCTGGCGGTGGTGATCAGCGACAGGCGCGAATCCGCGAGCGGTTTCTGGAGCCGCGCGAACGGAACCTCTTCGAAGTGGGCCCACTGGTAGGGGCGCTCGTAGCCCTGGGCGCGGTAGAACTCGCGCGTCCGGTCGATGTAACTCACGAAGGTGCGGTGCGACGTGGTCAACGCCTGCCCTCCAGTTCTCCTCGAAGTTCGCCGCGAGGATACCGCGTTTCCGAAGTGGAATCTGCCTCCCGTCAGGTACGATTCCCGAGCGGCTCAAGCCAGGAGCAGCTGCTCTGTCGCGATCACGAAGCGGATCCGGTCGGGCTCCAGGAAGTGGGCTTCGTCCGCCCGCGTGCGCGCGTAGGCCTCGGAAGGCTCGGAGGCTCGCAGCGCGTCGGTATCTTCGAACCACGCGATCGGAATCCCGTCGTAGAGCGGCGCTCCGAACCGCGCGTCGTCCCGGGCGTGGTATTGCAGATAACGCCGCATTCCGGGGATCCCGGCCGCGATCGGTCCGTGGCGATCGTGCCAGTGGCTGCTGAAGCGCTCGCGCGAGAGGTCGTGCCGCCGGGTCAGGAACGAGATCAGCTTCACCCCGTCGGCGGGTGCGGGGCCGTCGACGATGGTGTGCGGCTCGACGCGCAGGATGCGGACGCCTTCGGGCGCAAGCAGTTCGGCCTGGTCCGCCTGTGCGGCCGCCATCTCGGAGGACGCGCCGGCGCGCTCGAAGTCCTCCGCATCGTCGAAGCAGAGTTCCGCCACACCGTCGTAGATCGGGCTGCGCGCGCGGTAGCCCGAGAGCAGCGTGTGGTTTTGGACGTAGCGGCGAAGTCCCGGGATCTTGCACGCGAGTTCCGCGTGCCGCCCGCGCCAGTGCTCCTGAAAGGCTTCCGGCGAAAGCCCATCACGCCGCTTGAGCACCGCCAGGATCTGGAACATCGCTTCCCCCTTTGGAAACCGGCTCCCGAATCAGCCGGATGCCGTGTCGTCTTCGACCCGTCCATCGACGATTCGAATCACGCGCCGTGCGCGTTCCATCACGCGCGGGTCGTGCGTCGAGAACAGGAAGGTCTCGCCGCGCTCGCGATTGAGCTTCTCCATGATCTCGAGCAGCCGGTCCGCGGTCTCGGAGTCGACGTTCGCGGTCGGCTCGTCGGCGAGCACGACTGCCGGGTTCGAGGCGATCGCGCGCGCGATTGCGACCCGCTGCTGCTGCCCGCCCGAGAGCTGGTCGGGCCGGCGGTCCTGGAGGCCCTCGAGCCCGACGTCCGCGAGCACTCCGAGAACGCGTTCCCGCCGTTCGCGCTCCTCGACCCCCTGGAGCCGGAGCACGATCTCGGCGTTCTCGTAGGCCGAGAGCACCGGTATCAGGTTGTAGGCCTGGAACACGAAGCCGATGCGATCGCGCCGGAGCCGGCTCAGCGCGCGCCGGCCGAGCGAGCCCAGTTCCTGACCTCCGAGCGCGATGCTTCCCGAACTGGGCGCATCCAGCGCCCCGATCAGGTTCAGCAGCGTGGTCTTGCCTGACCCCGAGGGTCCGCAGATCGCGGTGAACTCTCCGGGCCGAATCGTGAGCGAGAGTCCGCGCAGCGCCGCGACCTCGAGCGTTCCCTGCTGGTAGAGCTTGGTTGCGTCCCGGACCTCGACACTGGGGCTTCCGTTGGTCTGCGTCATCGGCGTTTCCTCATACCAGCCGGATCGTCTCGACCGGCTCGACACGTCCCGCCCGCCAGGCGGGATAAAGCCCCGACAGCAGCGTGGCCGCGACCACTGCGAGCGCGATGTAGAGCAGATTCTCGGGATAAATGCTGGCGCGCATGATCGAGGTGATCGCGATCCCGGCGACCTCGGCCGTGCCCCCGCCGGCAATCACCTCGGAGATGTCGATCCCGGTGGTCGCCATGTAGTAGTAGGGGCCGGCTGTGAGTGCGGCCGCGGCGACCAGCCCGACCAGCGCGAGCCAGAGGCTTTCGAGCATGACGAGCGCAAACAGCCGCGCCGGACTGAAGCCGATCGCGAGCAGGATGCCGAACTCGCGCAGGCGCTCCATCACGCTCATGAACAGCGTGTTGAAGATTCCGGCCGCGACCAGGATGGCCATCACGATCTCCATGAAGTAGGCCCCGGCGACCTTCATGGTGATGAAGGCCGCGAGATCGGGCTGGGTCTCGTACCACGGGAGCGCGGAGATCTGTTGGCCGAGCGTAGCGCCCACCCGGGCCGCGACCCCCTCGGCCTGGCGCTGGTCCGGAAGGAAGAGCCCCACCTGAACCACCTCGTCGGGCGCGAAGCCGATCGTGCCGCGCATCCGATCGAGCGGGAGCAGCGCGATCCCGGCGTCGACGCTCGGGGATCCCGTGCGCACGATTCCGGTGAGCCGCGCTGCCTCCCGGACGATCTCGCCGTGCTTATCGGTGAGCGTATACACGACCTTGCGGCCCAGCTTGAGGTCCAGGTTTTCGGCCAGCTTCTTGCCCAGCACAATGCCCGGACTGTCCGCTCGCTCGAACATCTTTCCCTCGCTCAGCGCTTCGAGCAGCGACAGCGTCGATGCGTCCTCGGTCTCGGGATCGAGCGCGACGAAGCCGGCGCCGTAGCTCTGCCCCGCGGTCGAAAGCATCAGGAAGCCCGTGATCCTGCCGACCACGCGCTCGACCTCGGGATCCCTCAGGGCTGCCTGGCGCAGGCGCTCGGTCCCGGTCACGCTCCTCGAGAGCGTGGGGGTGTCGAGGTATTCCGAATGCTGCACGGTGACGTGGCCGCCCCCGAGCCGCGCCGCGAGATCGATCATCTCGCGCCAGTTGGCATCCCCGATGCCGGTCAGCATCACAGCCAGCATGCTCCCGAACGCGATCGACGAGAGCGTGAGCAGGGTCCGGCGGCGGTTCCGCCAGACGTTCCTCCACGCCATCGAGGCGAGCTTTGGCCCGCCGAATCCCGGGCCGCTCATTGGTGCCGCATCGCTTCGACCGGCCGGATCAGCGCCGCCTTGAAGGCCGGGAAGAGCACCGCGACCGCTACGATCAACACCAGCAGTCCCACCGGGCCCGTGAAGGTCTCGGGACTCACGACGCCGCGCCAGATCGGGTTCATCGCAACGCCCATGACGGTTACCCCCGCGAGGCTCGCGATGTTGAAGCCCTCGGTCGAAAAGTAGTAGAGCGCCGGGAGGCTGAGAGCCAGGCCGCACGCAATCGCGATCCCCGCCTGGATTGCACTCTCGAGTAGAATCAGGACCAGCACCTCGAGCGGGCTCGCGCCCAGCGCCTTGAGCACCCCGAACTCTCGGACGCGCTCGAACACGGCCATCAGCATCGCGTTCAGGATCAGGATCGCGATTGCGATGTAGACGATCAAAAAGATGGCCAGGATCGCGGCGCGCGCCGATTCCAGCATCGAAGCCAGGGTGGGCATCAACTGCTTCCAGGTCCGGACGTCGAGTGTACTTGCCACGCCGCTCACCTTTAGGGCCGCGGCCGGAAGCGACAGGCCCACCGGACGTCGCACGATGATCTGGTGTGCGCCGGCCGGGACCACCATCAGCTCGCGAAAACTCTCCTCGGTCATGAACACGCCGGTGCGATCGACCGCGGCGCTCATGCTTCGCAGCGTGCCTCGCACCTCGTAGAGGTCGTAGGCCATGCTCCCGTCCGCGCCCTGGCTGAGGACGAGAAGTTCGTCTCCGACTTTGACCGCGAGCGTCCGGGCCAGGCGTTTCCCGAGCACGACGCCGCGCGGATCGGCGGGATCGAGCCAGCGGCCCTCGGCGATCTCCTCGTGAATGCGGCTCACGCGCGCGTCGCGTTCAATGTCGATCCCGCGAAACGAGGCCCCGGCCGATGCTTCGTCGGCCGCCGCCAACCCGAAGCCGAGCAGGCGCGCGCTTGCGGGAAAGCCCGCCTGCGCGAGCGGCTCGAGCAGCGCCTCGGGATCCTCGATCCGCGTGTAGAGCGAGGGATTCTCGCGGTAATCGCCCGCGAAGATCTGAATGTCGCCGACCTCGAGGTCGACGATGTTCCGCTCCATGTCGCGCAGGTAGCCCTGGAGCAGGCTCGAGTAGAGGATCATCACGAAGAGTGCGAAGGTCATGGCCGCGATCGTGACGAGCGTCCGGCGCCGGTTCCGCCAGACGTTCCGCCAGGCCAGCTTGAACACGTCCATCCGAGCTTTCCTCTTCCATCGCACCGAACGCTGAATCCGAGCCGCATCCTATCTCAATGGGCCGCGCGCGCGTGCCGGTCGCTGGGCGAGTCCGAGCTGAGGAGCAGGATGGGGTATTCTGGAATCCTGGTGAGACACGAGATCGGTCGCGCATTCGGAGCCGGTTCCCGTCCGCTCCCGGCGAGCGGGCTGGTACGGGGCGCGCTCGCCGCGCTGCTCGGCCTGTTCTTGCTCGGAGCCGACGCGCAGCTTGAACGCTTCCCTGCTCGACTGATCGACATCGACGGGAGCCCGATCGACGTGTCCGCGCTCGCGAGCGAGCGACGCCTGATCGTGGTCACGCTCAAGGCCCCCTGGTGTCCCGTGTGTGCGCGTCAACTCGCGCGTCTCGAAGGGCTGAGTGCGGCGCTCGAGAACTGTGGCGCGACCTTTCTGGTCCTCTCACCGGGGCCGGCCGATCGCATCCGCGCCGTGCGCGAGGCGACCGGCTTCCAGGCGCGCTACGTAGAGGATCGCGACCTCGCGATTGCGCGTTCGCTCGGGCTCGAGCTCGCGCCGGACCAGATCGTACCGTCTCTGCTCGCGATCGATTCCGAGCGCGCCATCATCTGGCAGCAGCGAGGTCGAAGCGGAGTTTCCTACGGAGACGGAAGGCTCCAGCGTTACCTCGGCTGTGAGACCGCCCGCACCTAGGGCCTGGCAGCGGCCCGATCCCGAAGGACTCCGAGACTACAGGCGGTGCAACTGCGAGAGCGGCGGGCTGCCGAAGTAGATGTCTTCTCCGACGAGCCGGCCGTCCGCTCCCGCGGGCCAGAGCGTGAGGATCTGCATTTCCGACAGGTAGTTCGCGGCCGGGTCCACGGCTTCGCTCTCGACCGTTTCGATCTGCGAGGCGACGAGTGCGCTGCCGGGCACGACCTGTCGAAGCTGTCCTTCTGTGACGACGGCTCCCTCGTCAACCACGACGCGGTGCATTTCAAACTCGAAGCGGTTCCCGCCGCTGGCCAACATCTGCTTGTAGAAGGCTTCGACGGCCGCGCGTCCCTTCGGTCCCGCGTCCGGGCCCATCCCGAAGAAGTGGTACTGCGGTTCGTCGATGAGCGTCGCCATCAGGCTCTCGAGGTCGCCGAGGATCTCGCTGCGCACGTGGTCACGGACCCACTCGAGCAGTTGCCGCCGGCGCGGATCGCTCTCCTGCTCGAGGCGTGCCTCGAGGACGCGCCAGGATCGCTCCGGATCGAAGTCCCTCGGGCTCGACTCAGGCTGGCTCACCGAAACTTTTCCCTCAGTCCTTCGGCAGGCCGAGGATGCGCTCCCCGATGATGTTGCGCTGGATGTTGGGCGTCCCGCCTCCGATCACGGTCCCGTGAAAGCTGAGGGCCGCGTTCTGCCAGGGACCTTCGAGTTGACTCGCGCTTCCCAGGACCTCGAGCGAGAGTTCGGCCATGCGGATTTCGAGGGCGCCGCGCAACAGCTTGTTGATGGAGGTTTCGCTCGAGGGCGGATCGCCCTTGAGTTGCCGGCTGAGGTTGCGCATACCGTTCAGGCGCATGGCCTCGATTCGGGTGTCGAACGCGGCCAGTTCGCGGCGCACGCTCGTGTCCTCGAGCGCGGGCCGCCCGGCCTTCCGGGAATTCCGGGCGAGTTCGATCAGCGAGTCGAGTTTGCGTGTCATCTCGGTGGATTCCGAGATTCCCGAGCGTTCGTTGGCGAGCGCTCCCATCACGACGCGCCAGCCCTCGCCTTCCTTTCCGAGCCGATTCTCGACCGGTACCCGCACGTCGGTGAAGAAGACCTCGTTGAACCCAGGCCGGCCCGAGAGGTTGTCGATCGGGTGGATCTCGATTCCCGGAGTGTCCATGGGGATCAACAGACACGTGATCCCGCCGTAGCGCGAACTCGATTCCGTACGAACCAGGTTGAAGATCCACTTCGCCTGCTTTGCGGCCGAGGTCCAGATCTTCTGTCCGTTGACCACGTACTCGTCTCCATCCCGGACCGCGCGCGTCTTGAGCGAGGCCAGATCGCTGCCGGAGTCCGGCTCCGAGTAGCCCGTGCACCAGAGCGAGCTGCTGTCGAGGATGTCGGACAGGAAGCGCTTCTTCTGCGCTTCGCTCCCGTGCCGAATCAGCGCGGGCCCGACCCATGCGAGCCCCATGAAGTCGCTGCCGAGCGGCGGGGCTCTGCGCAGCGACATCTCCTCCTTGAGGATGTACTGCTCGATCAGGCTACCCCCGCCGCCGCCTTCTTCCTTCGGCCAGGCGAAGCCGACCCAACGCTTCGCACGCAGCTTTGCGTTCCACTCCCGCAGGAACTCGGGCGTCGTCGGAACTGGATCGGGCAGGTTCTCTTCCAGAAAACCTCGCACCTCCTGGCGGAATGCTTCTTCTTCGGTCGAAAAACTGAAATCCATCAGAGGCCCCTCGCTCGTGCGACGCGGTCGTAGTGGTAGTCGGCGTCGCCGTACATCGAGCGCGCCCATTTCGAGCGCTTGAGATAGAGCTGAATGTCGTACTCGAGCGTGTAACCCACGCCGCCGTGGAGCTGAATGCCGTCGATTCCGATCCGGGTGAAGGCATCGGCCGCGTAGGCCTTGGCCCGCGAGATCGCGGCTGGAGCGACTTCGGGGTCTTCGTCGATCGCCCAGGCTGCGTAGTAGAGCAGCGACTTGAGCGACTCGACCTCGACGTACATTTCGGCCAGTGGGTGCTTGACGCCCTGGAAGTGTCCGATCGGATGACCGAACTGCTCGCGCTGCTTCGCGAACTCCACCGTGATCCGGAGCGCAGCCTCGGCGGCGCCGATGACTTCGGCGCAGAGGGCCAGCGCACCGCGATCGAGCACTCGCGAGAGGCCGAGAGAGGCCCCCGCGGGCGGACCCAGCAGCGCGTCGGGGCCGACCGGGACTTCGTCGAGCTGCAGCGTGCCTGTGCGCTTGGTCCGGTCGATCGAGGGCAGCGGCCGGCCCGAGGCCCCGTCTGCATCCCGCTCCACAACCGCGATCGCAATCGCGTCCTCCGGGTCTCCGACCCGGAACGGCACCAGCCACAGGTCGGCCTGCTCCACGTCGGCCACCAGGCGCTTCTCTCCCGAGAGCAGGAACGCGTCGCCTCTGGGTCGGCCGCGGAGCTGGATGCCCGCGGGTCCCAACACGTCGTTGTCCTCGAGGAATGCGATCGTACCGATCCGCGAGCCGTCCGCGAGTCCGGGGAGCCAGCGACCCTTCTGGTCCTCGCTTCCGAGATCCGCGATGGCCGATCCCGCGAGTGTGGTCGAAATCAGGGGCGACGGAAACAGGCTCCGGCCGGTCTCCTCCAGCAGCACCACCGCGTCTACCCAGGTCAGTTCCGCACCGCCGTAAGCCTCGGGCAGCATCAGGCCGAGCCAACCGAGCTCGGCGAGCTGCTTCCATTGCTCGCGCGAGTACCCGTCGGAACTCTGCGCGAGCCGCCGGACTTCCTCCATCGGGCACTGCTCGTCCAGAAACTTCCGGATCTCGCGACGCAGCAGCTCCTGCTCTTCTTCGAATCCGAAGTTCATTCGCGGCTTCTCCCCGGCGCCATCCTACAAGCTATCCGGAGCCCCCGGGGTTCCAGCGCTCCCCGATCACGCCGTCTGCGCGGAGCTGCTCGATCTCCGCCGCCTCGAGGCCGAGTTCGCGGCCCAGGATCTCTTCGTTGTGCTGTCCGAGGGTCGGGGTCGGCCCCGGGTAGACCGGGCCCTCGCTGAACGAGAAGCGCATCGGCCAGACGGGGTAACGGCGATCGCCCGAGAGCGGGTGCGTGAGGCGCTGGTAGTAGTCGCGTGCGGCGAGTTGTGGCTCGTCGTACATACGCGCATTCACGAGAAGTTCGGCGGCCGGGATCTCCCGCTCGAGCAGAAGTTCGGCGACTTCGCGCGCTGCCCGCTCGCGTGTCCAGGCAGCGATCCCCTCGTCGATCTCGTCGTGCCGCTTGCGGCGTCCCGCGGCAGTTCCGAAGTCGGGATCCTGGCTCCAGCCGGGCTTCCCGAGCAGCTCGACCAGGCGTTCCCAGTCAGCGCTATCGCGGACCGAGATGGCCACGAACTCCCCATCGCGACCGGCGTAGACGCCTTCGGGGGCGAAGCGCTCGCTGCGGTTTCCTTCGCGACCCTGGACCCGGCCGTTCAGCGAATAGTCGATGACCGGTTCGGGACAGATGCAGAGCGCGGTTTCGAACTGGGCGACCTCGATGAGTTGGCCTTCGCCGGTGCGGCGACGGTGCGCGAGCGCGGCCTGGAGTGCGACCCCGGCGTGCATGCCGATCGCGCAGTCGAGGAACGCGCCCGAGTTCCGCGGCTCCCCGGAGGGGGTTCCCGTGAGCCACGAGATTCCGGCCGCCTGTGCGATCGCGAGCGCCCAGCCGACGTAGTCGCGCCAGGGACCTTCGAGGCCGTAGGCGGGCATTCGCAGCATGACGATGTCGGCCCGCAATTCGCGCACGTTTGCGTAGTCGAAGCCGAAGCGCTCCATCACGCGGGGTGCGAAATTCTCGATCAACACATCGGCCCCGGAGATCAGGCGCCGGAGCAGATCGCGCCCCTGCTCCCCGGTCAGATCGAGCGTGAGATTCCGCTTTCCGAGGTTGGTCGCCTGGAACAGCACGCCGCGTTCGTACCAGCGGTCACTCAAGGTGTCGGAGACGCCCACGAAGCGAAAGCCGTCGGGGCGTCCGGTCGATTCGACCTTGATCACGTCGGCGCCGAGCGAAGCCAGGTACATGCCGAGGTAGGGCCCGGCCCAAAAGGTCCCGAGATCGAGTACGCGCAGGCCCCGGAAGGGAAGCGCGGGATCCGCGGACGCGTCCGGGGTTGCGAGGGGATCCCCGGTGCGTTCGTACCAGCGCGGCACCACGGAGGCTTCGCCGAGGCGCGGAGCCGGGCCGCGCGAGACTGCAGGCGTCCTGGAGAGCCGGTACGGGACGCCGGGCTGCAGAAGTTCCTCGGGCGGGCCTTCGCTCTGCGCAAATCGCGCGTCGCGCACGAAGAACGCGCGGGCTTGTGCCTGTACGCAGGTCGCAAGCCGGTCGCCGCTCTGCACGATCGCGGCCGGGATCCGCGCGGCCTGGGCGGCCGCCAGAATCTCGTCCGCCGGGTGTGCATCCAGGTAGGGCCGAATCGCCTTCGTGAAGGCCTCGAAGCCCGCCGCAGTACGGGTGACGTCGGTGCGGCGATCTGCGAATTCGGGCACACCCACGAGTTCGCACGCAGTTTGCCAATGCGCTTGCGTGAGCACGTTGATGCCGATGAAGCCGTCCTTGCAGGCCAGGATCCCGAACGGCGCACGCCCGCTGCCCTCCGAGCGAATGCCCGCTTGCGTGAGTGCCTCGTGCATCAGCATCGGGTATGGGAGCGTGCCCACCAGGCACTCGAGCATCGAGAGGTCGACCGAGACCGCCTCTCGCCCGAGCCGAGCTGCCTGCGCGGCCGTGATCGCAGAGCAGGCCGCGAAGGTACCGGCCAGGTACTCGGGGATCCGACCTCCTACCCGCACCGGTTCCTGTCCGACCGCGTTGTAGAGCCCGACCCAGGCTCCGGCCGCCTGCAGCGTGAGGTCCGTGACCTCGCGATCGCGGTAGGGGCCCGTCTGTCCGAACGGCGAGATTCGGACCAGCGCAATCTCGGAATTCGCGGCGCGCAGGGACGCAAAGTCGAGGCCGCGCGCTTCGAGCGTTCCAGGTCTCAGGTTTTCGACCAGCAGGTCGGCCCCTGTCGTCAGTTCCAGTATGCGGCCCACGTCCGCGGAGCTTGCGAGGTCGAGCGCGACGCTGCGCTTTCCGGCGTTGAGATAGGCGAATAGCCCGGAGGCTTCGGGATCGGGTCGGTCGTCCGGGAACGGACCCCATGCGCGAAGCTCGTCGCCCTGCCCGGACGACTCCACCTTGATCACGTCGGCGCCGAGATCCGCCAGTAGCTTGGTGCAGTAAGGGGCCGCGATCTCCCCGCCCAATTCCAGGACGCGCAGCCCGTCCAGCGCTCCGGGCCCGGGCTCAGGCACGGCCCAGAATCAGGCCGCTCGTCGGCACACCCGTTCCGGCCGTGACGAGCACGTTTTCGACGGCGTCGACCTGGTTGACGGCGCTGCCCCGGACCTGCCGGACGCCCTCGGCGATGCCGTTCATGCCGTGGATGTAGGCCTCGCCGAGCTGGCCGCCGTGGGTGTTGAGAGGAAGCTCTCCGTCGAGTTCGATACGGCCGTCGGCGATGAAGTGGCGAGCTTCGCCGCGCTTGCAAAACCCGAGTTCTTCGAGCTGGGTCAGCACGAAAGGTGTGAAGTGGTCGTAGATCACGGCCGTGCGGATGTCGTCCGGCCGCAGTCCCGACATCTCCCAGAGTTGGTCCCCGACCAGGCCCATCTCGTCCAGGCCTGAGATGTCGTCGCGGTAGTAGCTGGTCATCATTTCCTGCTCGAAACTCGAGCCCTGCGCACTGGCGCGGATGATCGCCGGCGGCTGCCGCAAGTCCCGCGCGCGCTCGCTACTCGTGACCAGGAGTGCGACGGCCCCGTCGCTCTCCTGGCAGCAGTCGAGCAGGTGTAATGGCTCGACGATCCAGCGGGACTTCTGGTGATCCTCGAGGGAGATGGGCCTATCGTAAAACCACGCCTTCGGATTCGTGGCCGCGTGTCGGCGGTCTGCGACCGCGACCCGCCCGAAGTCTTCGCTGGTCGCGCCGTACTCGTGCATGTAGCGGCGAGCGAACATGGCCACCCAGGCGGCGGGCGTGACCAGGCCGAACGGTGCATACCAGTCGGTCGGAAGCGCGGCCGGGATATCGGGTGTACGGCCCTGGCGTCCGGCGCCGAAGCGGCGGCCCGAGCGTTCGTTGAAGCCGCGGTAGCAGATCACGGCCTTCGAGACACCCGTTGCGACTGCCATGGCCGCCTGCTGTACCGTGCCGCAGGCGGCACCGCCGCCGAAATGGACGCGGCTGAAGTGCGTGAGCTTCGGGATTCCGAGCCCACGCGCCACCGCGATCTCTTCGCTCGACTCCATCGTGAAGGTCACCATGCCGTCGACGTCCGCCGGCTCGAGGCCAGCGTCGTCGATCGCCGCCTTCGCGGCTTCGAGCGCGAGTTGGAGTTCGCTCCGGCCCGAAGCCTTGGAGAATTCCGTGGCCCCGATGCCAACGATGGCCGCGCGCTCCGAGAGCGAGTTGCTCATCTCGCGTTCTGCAACGGAAGGCTCAGCCGAACTGTGCCCTTCACGTGGTCCCCGAGCGCGTTCTCGCCGCGGATCGAGACCACGATGCGGCCCCGGTCTCCGGCGACCTGCTTGCTCTCGACCACGCCCGTCATGCGCATCGAGTCATACGGGTAGTTCGGTACACCGAGTCGGATCGCCACGTGCTCGAGCAGCGCCTCGGGCCCGGTCCAATCGGTCACGAAGCGGCCGACGAGGCCGTTCGTGGACAGGATGTTCATGAAGATGTCCTTCGAGCCCTTCTTCTGTGCCAGGTCGCGGTCGTGGTGCACGTCCTGGTAGTCGCGCGACGCGATCGCGGTAGAGATGATCCGCGTTGGCGTGAGCTCGATCACGAGTTCCGGCAATTGCTCTCCCAGCCTGACCTCTTCGAAGCTGCGCGTCGGTCGCAGTGCCGTCATGCCTCTGCCTCCGTAGCCTCCGTAGCCTCCGAGTCCCGGGCGCCGGCCGCCGGCCGCCAAGCCGGGAGCGTCCAGCTGTCGTCGATGCGCACGAACTCGACCTCGACGGGCATGCCGACGTACAGCGCCGTCGGGTCGCCGCTCACGTTGCCCACGATCCGCGTGCCTTCGGGGAGTTCGATCAACGCCACCGCGAACGGCGCCTCGAAGCCGTAGACGGGCGGATGGTGGTGCACCACGTAGCTGTAGATCTCGCCCTGCCCGGAAGCCACGATCGAGTCCCAGTCGAGCGAGGTGCAGGCCGGACACATTGGCCGCGGGGGGTGGCGCAGGCGTTTGCAGCCGGCGCAGCGTTGGATCCGGAGTTCGTGCTTCTCGACGCCCTCCCAGAAGAAGCTCGAGTCCAGATTCATCGTCGGGCGCGGAGGTCGGGCCATCGTCAACTCCCGGAGACTTTGCGCGGTTTGAACCAGAGGATGCGAAAGCGCATCTCGGCCACGATTTCGCCGGTCTGGTCGCGGTAGCTGGTCTTGGTCGTGACGAAATAGCCGTCCCCGAGCGCGGTGCGCTTCTCGCCCGAAACCGACTCGAGTTCGCTCTCGGTCGTCACGAGGTCGCCGGGCCGCAGATAGCGCTTGTACTCCTGCTCGCAGTCCGTGGCCACCACCGAGGTGTAGCCCGCCCGGTGCAGCAGCGAGGTCGGGCCCGCGTTGCGGGCCACGGGCGTTGCCGCCGTGGGCGGCCTGCGCTCCAGACCGCGCATGCTCCAGGCCTGGAGCATCGTGGGCGGCGCCACGATTCCCGCGTGGATGGACGCGCTGGCTGCGACTGGGTCGGTATAGACCGGGTTCATGTCCTCGATCGCATCACACCAGTGGCGGATCATCGGAAGGTTGACGGGATCGCGCGCGGGCGGCCCGAGCGTCGGCCGGCTCTCGGAGACGAGCTGCTGAAGCGCTTCGTCGAGCGTCTGCTGGTCGCGGGTCACGGGGCTGGCCATGTTACCCCAGGTCTCGGGTGGCGCGGAGCGCTCACTCGATTGCGATCAGTTCCACGTCGAAGTGCAGGGTCGCGTTGGGCGGGATCGTCGCCCCGGCCCCCTCCGTGCCGTACGCCATTTCGGGCGGGCAGATGAGGCGGACTCTACTGCCCACCTTGACGCGCTGGAGCGCGTGCGTCCAGCAGGGAATCACGCGGTTCAGCGCGAAGGACGCGGGTTGACCGCGCTGAACGCTCGAGTCGAAGACCCGGCCGTCGGGGAAGGTCCCGTGATAGTGGACTCGGACCGTATCCGTCACCGCTGGTTTCGGTCCCGTCCCTTCCTCGACAATCGCGATCTGGAAGTGCGGCGGGCTGGCAGCGGCCGCCGGGTCCGGCGCCTGCGGTGGCGGGGACTCCGAGCACGCCAGGCAGAGCGCGGTGACGAATACGATCGGGGCAGTCCCAGAATGGGTGAACCAAGTCACGCGGGATCCTCCTCGAATAGGCACCGGGAAGCGGCCGGTCCCTCGAACGGGCGTAGTAGGACCGCGAGACTCCGCGGCGTCAAGTGAGGTACGCTCCGGGTTGCGCTCGGCGGGAGGAACTGAGTGGCGAATTGCGGGCGGAGCGCTTCTCGAAGTATCGGGGTCTTCCTGGTGGCTGCGGCCGCTATCCTGACCGCCGCTCCCGGCCGGGCTCAGCCCGGCCAGGTCGTGACCACCGAGGGTCCGGTGCAGGGGATTCTGGCCGAGGGCGGGGAGGCGTGGGAGTTTCGGGGCCTTCCGTATGCGGCGCCCCCGCGCGGAGCGTTGCGCTTCGCGCGCCCGAGAGTTCCCGCACCTCGTTCGTCGATCCTGGATGCGCACAGCTTTGCCCCGGCGTGTCCCCAGCAGCTTTCTGGATTTCAGCTGGCGTGCGGCGATGGCGAGGCTGCGAACCAGCTCGCCGGGGACGAGGACTGTCTGGCCCTGAACGTGCTGACCCCGGCGGGGGCCTGGCCCCCGATTCCGGAGCTGCCCGTCATGGTCTTCATTCACGGGGGGGCGTTCCAGACCGGCTGTGCCAGGGACCCGAACCCGGCGCTCGCACTCGCGGGCCCGGTGGTGCTGGTTTCGATTCAGTACCGACTCGGCCAGCTCGGCTTCATGGCCACCGAGGAGATGGCGGAGGAGGACCCGGACGGCTCCGCCGGGAACTGGGCGCTGCTCGACATGCTGCGTTCGCTCGAGTGGGTGCGAGACAACATCGCGGGCTTCGGTGGCGACCCCGGCAACGTCACCATTTTCGGAGAGTCTGCGGGGGGCCTGGCGGTCTGCGCGCTGCTGGCGTCTCCGCTCGCCGACGGTCTGTTCGATCGTGCGATCATCCAGAGCGGCAACTGCCAGGCCGCGACCCCGCTTCGCACCACGCCGGGGTCGCCGATCGCGGGCACCACCAAGGTCGAGGTCGGCTCGCGGGTGGCGGTCGCGCTGGGCTGCCCGCCGTCGGGGTCCGGGTCACTGGAGTGTCTGCGCGCGCTGCCCTTCGGCAGCCTGATCGCGGCCAACGATTCTCACTTTGCCGCAATCGACGGCCATGTGCTCTCCGAGCGGCCGCTGGTGGTGTTCGAGCGCGAAGGGGCCGGTGGGCGGGCGGTGATCGTCGGCACCAACCGCGACGAGCAGACGGTGTTCACCAACTTCGATGCGGCGCTCGTCGCGCGGATCGAGGGAGACTACGAAGGCGTGGTCCGCGAACAGCTCGGCGAGCGGCTCGCGGACCAGTTGCTGCCGCTCTATCCCACGCCCCAGCTTCCGTCGGAAAGACTCGCGCAGTACAACCGCCTGTTCGGAGAACTCAGCTTCAACTGCCCGGCCGTTGACACCGTAGATGCGCTGGCCCGGACCGGGAGCAGCGCATACCTGTATCACTTCACCCAGACCATTCGGAATTTCTTTCTCTTCGGCGAAGAGCTCGGTTCCTTCCACGCGCTGGAACTCTTCTACGTCTTCGGAAATCTGAATCAGCTCGGGGCGCTTTTCTTTTTTCCGGCCCCGGGCGATTTTGCGCTCGCCAGCGTCATGCAGGCGTCGTGGACTTCCTTTGCGCGGACGGGAAGTCCCGACATCTTGTTTCTCGGCTGGCCGCTCTACGACCCGGTCGAACCCCGCCATCTGGAGCTCAAGGTTCCGTTTAGCTCGCTCTCGGTACGTGACGTCTATCGGGACGGGAGCTGTGACGCGCAGATTGCGGCGATCGAGGAGGTCGACTCGGATCGCGACTTCGTGCTGGACGAATTCGACAACTGTCCGGGTTTCGCGAATTCGGACCAGTTCGACCGCGATGGCGACACCGCCGGGGACAGCTGCGATCTGTGTCCAGACTCGCTGCTGTCGCCCACGTTGGTTTTCGGCCGCTGCGACTCGGAAGTCGCAAACCGCGCCGTGGCCGACGGTTGCACGCTCGAGGACGTGTTTGCGCGGTGCCAGCAGCGACCCGCCCCGGATCGCTGCTGGCGCGGACACGACCGCGAGAAACGCTCCGGCCACGGGCACGATCGGCACGATCGGTACGATCGACACGACCGACACGATCGGTACGACCGGTACGACCGGTACGACCGGTACGACCGGGATGACCGGGATGACCGGGATGACCGGGACGACAGATGTGACCGAGAGGATGACGATTGGGGCCACCGGAACCCCAAGCGTTGTGTGAAGAAACTCGCGAAAAGGCTCGAACGACAGGGGATCCTCGATCGGGCGGAACGGCGGGCGATCAAGCGCTGCGCGGGCCGCGGGCGGCGCTAAGCCCGAGGCTTCGCGCGCAGCCCGGGCCCCCGCTTCGAGACGCCCCGAGCCCGGAGCCGGTCCGGCCGAGTGTGCGAGGCGCGTGGCCGACGGGGCCGCAGGTGGATCCCGGCGGCTTGAATCCTCGCAGGCGTTCGCGCTAACTAGGGGTGCTTCAGCTGATGAGACTCGAAGGCAAGGTCGCGATCGTGGTTGGTGCCGGGCAAACCCCCGGAGACACCATCGGCAACGGCCGCGCGGCCGCGATCCTGTTTGCGCGGGAAGGCGCACGGGTTCTGCTTGCCGACCGGGACCTGGAGTCGGCCCGCGAAACCGAACGCATGATCGCGCAGGAAGGCGGCCGCGCAGCGTGCGTCGAGGCCGATATCGTTCGGGAAGACGACTGTCGGGCGATCGCCAGAAGCTGTCTCGAGCGCTTCGGACGGATCGACGTACTGCACAACAACGTCGGGATCGCCTCCGGCGACGCGAGCGTGGCCCGGGTCTCGGAAGCCGCATGGAACCACATCTTTGACGTGAACGTGAAGGGTCCCTTTCTCACGACCAAGCACGTGCTGCCCGTCATGCGCGAGCAGGGCTCGGGCAGCATCACCTTCGTGTCTTCGGCCGCCGCCGTCGCCTCGACGCCGCTGGCCGCCTACAAGTCTTCGAAGGCTGCACTGCACGCGCTCACCCAGTCCGTCGCGAACGGGGGCGCCCGCTACGGGATTCGCGCCAACGCGATCATGCCGGGTCTGATGGATACGCCGATGGCGATCGAGGGTATCTCGGCGGCGCGCGGAATCGACAAGCAGGCGCTGCGTCGCGAACGCGACAGCCTGGTTCCGCTCGGAGGCAAGATGGGCAGCGCCTGGGACGTCGCCTACGCGGCGCTGTTCCTGAACTCCGAAGAGGCCCGGTTCATTACCGGGGTGATTCTGCCCGTCGACGGCGGCCAGAGCGCGCGCGTCGGCTGATGGGGCTCGCGCGGGAAGCGGCCTGGACGAAGCTCTGCGCCTGGACCGAGAGCGAGTCGCTCCGCAAGCATGCGCGAGCGGTCGAAATCGTGATGCGCGCCGCCGCCGAGCGCTACGGCCCCGGGGCGAGCGACGTGGAGCGCTGGGGCATCGCCGGGCTGCTCCACGATGCCGATTACGAGCGCTGGCCCGAGGACCACCCGAAGCGGATCGTGGCCTGGCTCGAGGCCGAGGGTGAGCCCGAGATCGCGCATGCGGTTTCGGCCCACTACACGAAGTGGCAGGTGCCGCATGAGACCGCGCTCGACCGTGCCTTGCTCGCCTGCGACGAACTCACGGGATTCATCGTGGCGTGTGCGTTGGTGCGGCCCGAGGGCGTTCGTACCCTGGCCTCGAAGAGCGTCCTCAAGAAACTCAAGGATCGAGCCTTCGCGGCCAAGGTCGAGCGCGCCGAGGTGCATGCGGGAGCCGAGGGGCTCGGCGTCGAACTGGCCGACCATGTCCAGTTCGTGATTGACGCGCTCCGGCCTCACGCGCGCGAACTCGGCCTCGAGGGCCGCGGCTGAGTCCGGCCCGCTAGTCCCGGGCGGAAAGCAGACGCGCCCCGAGTTTGCTGGGCGCCGCCGCGCCCAGAACCGGGATCTCGCGCTGGCTCTCGAACTCGAGGCCGACCGGGCCCTCGGGCGCGCCTGCGTCGATGCTTGCGGCGACGCGCAGCGGGGACTCGGGCCAGTGAAAGGCGAGTCCGCGCTCGATTTCGCGCGCCTCGCCGCCGAGCGTATGCTCGAACAGCCGCCGCGCCGCGGCCTCGCTCGCGACGGTCATTCGCAGACCCACGAAGCGGACCGGGTCGGGCGTCGCGCCCCGGGCCGCGGGTACATCCCAGCCGTAGCCCTCGGACTCGTGTTCGGGGCTCGAACTCGCGAGCTGCACGACGATTCCGAGCGCCTCTTTCGGAAACAGGAAAGCCTCCTGCCAGCCCGGATGCGAGTCGTCGTAGCCGACGACCCGGTAGCCCTGATCCTCTGCAAGATCACAGGCTTTTCGGAGATTCGGCAGGTAGAAGGTCAGGTGGTGGATGCCCGGTCCGCGCGCCTTCAGAAAGCGCCGCAGGAAACCCTCGGGCGGACCGCTCGGCGTCAGAATCTCGAGGTTCCCGCCTCCCAGGAAGGACCAGGTGTACCAGTCGAAGCCCTCACCCGGGCCCGCCCTGCCCGGCTGTCCGCCGAGCGTCGAGACGACGACCGGCAGCGCGTCCTCGAGACGCGCTACCGCGACGGCGACGTGATCGAGTTGGACCATGCTTCTGCGACTCCTGATGCTGACCGATGCGCGCGCCAGCCTACACTGCCGCGACCGCGCGAGGTACGGTGTCCGCGGAGCCGGAGTCCTTCGTCCGGAAGCGTGGAGGCGGTCCGGCGCGGCGGACGGCCGGGAGCGGGAAATTGAGTCTCGACAGAATCGCGATCCTCAGTCCGGGCGACATGGGTCACGCGGTGGGGCGCGTCCTCGTCGAGCGAGGCGCGCGCGTCGTGACGGCGCTCGCCGGGCGCAGCGCGCAGACCCGCGAGCGGGCCCGGCGCGCCGGGATCGAGGATCTGAACTCGCTTGCAGCCGCCATCGAAGCCGCCGATCTGGTGCTCTCGATCCTGCCCCCGGCTGCGGCGCTCGAGCTCGCACGCGCGGCGGTGCCCGCGCTCGAGCAGGCGGGCCATGAGGTCCTGTACGCCGACTGCAATGCGGTCTCGCCGGCAACCGCCGGGTCCATCGCCGCGGTCGTGCAGGATGCCGGGGCGAAGTTCATCGACGTCGGAATCGTCGGTCCCGCTCCCGGGCGCGGCCCCGACACGCGCTTCTACGCGAGCGGTCCCGCCGCGGAGCGCTTCCGGGCACTCGACGCGCCCGGCGTCGAGGTGCGCGTGATCGGCTCCGAGGTTGGACGCGCCTCTGCGCTCAAGATGGTCTATGCGGGCCTGACCAAGGGCACGCTTACGCTCTACACGGCGGTGCTCGTTGCCGCCGAGCGCCTCGGTCTCTCTCAGGAACTCGCACGCGAGTTGAGCGAGAGCCAGGCCACCGCGTTCGATCGCATGCGCGCGGTGCCGTTCCTTCCCGCCGATGCCGGCCGCTGGATCGGCGAGATGGAAGAGATTGCGGCCACCTTCGACCAGGCTGGCGTCACGCCCGCGTTTCACGAGGCCGCCGCCTGGATCTTCCGGCTGTTGGAGCGAACGCCTTACGCGAGCGAGACGCGCGAAACCCTCGACCGGACGCGGACGCTCGAGCAGGCGGTCAGGACCTTCGCGCGCGAACTCGGGCGCTGACGCGCGCCGCAGCGGCCAGCAGAGCCAGCGCCGCCAGCCCGACGCCCCAGGCAGGCAGTGCGGGAAGCGCGCTCGACGCGAAGCTGCAGCTCGGGGTCGCCGGGAAGTTGCCCTCGGTACAAAGCTGGCTGCCGGTGTCCGAGCAGACGAAGCCCGGCTCGGCGGCCCAGATGCAGTCGGTGCCGCTGGCCGTAGTCCCGCCCTCCGTGCAGCCCGTGACCGAGGCGCCGGGAACGATCGGGACGGCGCAGTCGGCCAGGCAGGTCCCGCCGCTGGTGGACTGTCCGGGCGAGGCGTTGGCCGGACAGCTGACGTTGAGGTTGCCGGCGCTGAAGCCGGCCCCGCACGCGATATTGCAGGCGGGGTCACTCACGGGCTGGAGCACGATGCCGTCGCTGCACGGGTCGCTCGCGCCCGGCAGCGCGCCGGGCGGGAACGGGTAGGCGGCACAACTGTTCTCGGTACAGGAGACAGGCTGGTCGAAGGCGCCGTCGCTGCAGCTTCGGACGCCGGTATTCGAGCAGGTGTACCCGTCTTCGGTTGCCCAGGTGCAGTTGGTGCCGCTGGCCGTAGTCCCGCCCTCCGCGCAGTCGCTGGACGAAGCGCCGGTGACGACCGGGACAGCGCAATCTGCGGCCAGGGCCCAGACGAAGAGACCTTTTTCGATGTCGCTTCCGATGATCGTGCCGCTCGGGAAGTACGGATAGACACTCCAGAGACCGTTGTAGTGCGCGTCGTCGTTGGGGGGATAGGTGTCGAAGAACGCCACCTCGGTGGGAGCGACGGGGTTGGTCGCGTCGAAGACGCGCAGGCCGCTCCGGTAGTTGGCCTCGAAGATCAGGTCCCCGAGCGTGTACAGGTTGTGGTCGCGCGCGGTGCCGCCGTTCGTGAAGGTGGCCACCTGCGTGGGATTCGTGAGGTCGGACACGTCGATCACGCGGGTCAGCGTCGGGTTCGCCAGGACCCCCTCGTCCGCCTCGTCGTTCACGTAGACGTACTGCCGGTCCGGCGAGAGCCAACCCTGGTGGGAGTACACGGCCGCGTGCGAAAAGATCGGCGGCGCCGTCAGATCGATCGAACCGATCACCGAGATGCTGGCCGGGTTGCTCACGTTCAGGATCTCGACTCCCGGATTGCCGCCTTGGGAGGTGTTGTTCGCGAAGCAAAACGCCACCTCGACACCGGCAAACGGAGCCTGCGTCCAGGTGACGACCTGCGCGTCGTGGCAGTAGCGGGTGTTCCACTGGCCCTCGGAAACGGGCAGGCCCGGGGCGGAGAGGTCGAAACTCCGCAAGCCGAAGCTGACCCCCCCCACAGTGTAAAGGTGGCCGCTCTGCTCGTTGATGGCGAGGTTGTGGGCCCGGTTATTGCCCGCGATCGGCACGGTGGCGACGAGGGTGACGGTGCCGCTGTCGACCGCGTCGAGGTCGATCACCTGGATGCCCCCGCCCGTGCCTTCGGTCCCGGCGTAGGCGAAGTGGTCGTAGGTCTTGATGTCGCGCCAGGAGCTGATCGGGCCGGCGACCGTCGCGATGAGCTGCGCGTTGCTCGGATCCGTCACCTCCACGACCGCCGTGCCGGTCTGGATGCCGATCAGCGCGTACTCGCGCCCGGACGGCGCCGTGTAGCCCCAGCAGTCGTTGGCCGACGTGGCGGCGGGGTCGAGGTCCGCGATCGTGAGCCAGCTGCGGAGTTCGACGGCCTGGCTCGCGAAAACCAGCGACGGCTGGCCGCCCTCGGCCTGCCGGAACGCCGCTCCGACGTAGGCCCCTTCCGCGTCGGCCTCGAACTCGTCATCGGGGTGACGCAGCGTCTCAAACTGCGCGATCGCGGCGTCCCTGCCCGGCATCAGGAGCAGTGCGAGTCCCACGACGGCGGCCCCTGCCCGCGCCCACATCCCTGCAGCATACACCCGGAGTGGGGTGTTTTGCGCCCGAATTCGGGCGGAGCTCGATCAGGCGGGCTGCGGAGCTGCGGACCCCGGGGCGGTGCCTGCGCCGGGCGGGCTCGGCCCCGGCGTCCGGCGTTCTCGAGCGCGCATCGGAAAGCTCGAGACTGCTCGAGAGATCATGCCCAAGCCCCTGAGTAAGCAGGCTAAACGATCTCTCGGCGGCGCAGGAGGCTGCGGATTTCGGCGAGCGCGGCCGGGGCTCCGTCCTCGCAGTCGCCGGCAATGACCAGGTCCGCGAAGCGGCGGCTCGGCTCGACGTACTTCTGGTGCATGGGCTGCACCGTGTCGCGGAACTGCCGGGCGACCGAGTCGGGGCTTCGGCCGCGCTCACGGACGTCCCGCTGTAGCCGACGTTCGAAGCGCGTGGCCTCGTCGGCGTCGACGAAGACGGCGAGGTCGATCCGCTTCCGGAGTTCGGGCTCGGTCAGGCACAGGATTCCGTCGAGCAGAATCACGGGGCGCGGTTCCGCGCGCCTCGTCACGGCGCACCTGGCGTGGGCGAGAAAATCGTAGACCGGGACCTCGACCGCGCGGCCCCCGGCGAGCTGGTCGAGCTGTTCGATCAAGAGCTCGGTGTCGAGGGCCGCGGGCTGGTCATAATTTCTGGCACGCCGAGCCTCGCGGTTCCAATCGGGGGGGTCCCGGTAATAGGAATCGTGCGCGAGGACGAGTGCGCGGTCGGGCCCGAGTTCGGCGACCAACTGCCAGACGAGCGTCGACTTTCCGGCTCCGCTGCCGCCCGCGATGCCGACCACGACGGGATTTCTGGCTGCCAGCGTTGCGCGCATGCGGCAGGCCTGGGTTCCTCCCCGAATCCGCTCTCGGAACCCGGAGGGTACACTCCGTCAGCAATGACCGAGGTCTTGGATCGCGCTCAGCCCCGAATTGGAGGCGTCGTCGGCGGGTTGCTCTGGGCGCTCGCGGGCGCCGGCGTCTGCGCCCTCGCGATTCCGCTCGAGCCGAACCTGCTCGAGGAGGGCCTCACGCTGCACATCGCCCAGCGGATTGCGGCGGGCGAGTTCCTGTACCGGGACATGCTCGTGTTCACGGGTCCGGTCCCGTTCGAGTTGCTGGGCTTGATCTTCCGAATCCTGGGTCCGGACCTGATGCTCGGGCGCTGGGTCGACGTGGTCCTGCACGGAAGCGCCTGCGCGGCCAGCTTCGGGATCGCGCGCCGCGCGGGCGCCGGGCCACTCGCGCACGCCGCCGCGGCATCGCTGGCGGCAGCTCCGGTACTGCTCTTCCCGCTCTTCGCGATCTTCTTCTACACGACCGTGGCGGTGCATCTCTGCATCCTGACGGCGTACGCGGCGGTTCGCGGCCTGCGCTCGCCCGGCTGGGCGGTGGCGGCGGGCTGCGGCGCCGCGCTCGCAGTCCTCTCGAAACAGACGATCGGACTCGTGCTGGTGCTGGGACTCTTCGTGAGCCTGCCGCTCTTGCTGCCGCGTGACCAGCGCCTTCGCGTGCTCGGCGCCTACGTTGCCGGGGGCATCGCGGTGGTGCTTGTGACGCTCGCTGTGTACGGAGCCCGGGGCGATCTCTCCGCGCTGCTGCGCGGGCTCGTGGTGCTCCCGCTTCTGCTCGGCGACAGCTTTGCGGCGCCCTACCTGAACCTCTGGCCGATCGGGGATTTTTCGGAGGCGGTGCGGCCCAGTTCGCGCCTCTACCTTCCGCCGCTCTACGCGCACACCCACGGCATCCTCGATCCGATCGACGGCTGGATCGTGCTGGTCGCACAGGCGCTCTACGCGCTCCCGATCGTGGCCCTGGTTGCGACGCTGCTGGCCCGGTGGCGTCGTCCCCTGCACGCGGCGGTCTGGATCCATGCGGTGCTCTTGCTCGCACTCTTCTCGAACCTGTTTCCACGCGGAGACTGGGGCCACCTGGTGTTCGTGTTGCCGTCGTCGCTCGCGCAGCTCGTGTTGCTGGTTCCCGCTCACTGGAGACGGGCCGCCTGGAGCCTGACCGGAACGCTCGTGATCGTGCTCGCGGCAGGGGTCGGACTCGCGACCGATCTGCTCTACGGACTTGCGGGGAAGGCGACCTACGGGGCCCGGATTTCGCCGCGGCCCGTGAGCGCGCTGCTGAAGACGCCGGGCGTGCCGATGGTGATCTATTTTCTGGAGAAGTGGGCCCGCCCGGGCGAGCCGATCTTCGTCGCACGCTCCGAGCCGCTGATCTACTTTGCGACCGGCCGGACGAACCCCACGCCCTACAGCGGGGTCGTGCCCGGGATTCGCGAGGAGCAGGAGCGGACCATCCTGGAAGCGCTCCGGAGCGTGCGCTTCGTGGTGATGAGCGACATCGATCAGCCGGTCTACACCTACTACCGGAAAGAGTTGCCGGCGGTTCAGAAGTACCTGGAGCGTTACTACCGCCCGATCGGCCGGCAGGGCGGGAACTGGATCCTGCTCCTGTCGCGCGGCCCCGACCGGGGTCCGACCGCGATCGATCTGTTCGACCAGCAGGCCTCGGCGCGCGCCTGGATACGCGACGCGAACGGCATCGAGATTCCGCCGCCCCGGGAACTCCCCACGCTCGCCACGCGGCTCAATCGACGTCCGCTTCCGATGTTGCTCGGACCCCGCGGGGGCGGCATCGACTTCGAGATCGAGCTCCCGGAGCGCGCGATGTTTCAGGCCGACGTCGGGCTCGAGGGGCTCGTGGGTCTCGACAATCTGTACCGGCACCCGCGGAACAGCACGCTGGTGGTTTCGGTTCGGTCGCAGGGCGAGTTCGAAGAGGCGGCACGCTTCCGGCCACTCGAGGCAAAGAAGCGTCAGCTCTTCTGGATCCCGGTCCAGGTCGACCTCTCTCGTTGGGGCGGGTCACGCGTGACACTCCGGCTGGAGCTGGTTCCGGAGCGCGAAATCGATCCCGAGGAACTCTCCTGGTGGGGCAGCCCGCGGATCGTCGTGGCTCCGCGGGCGAACTGAGTTCCCGTGGGGGTGCTCCGGCCGGGTCGAGATCTGGTGCGCGGAGAATCCGCGCGCCGCGGGCGAGCGGACGGAGTTCTTGCAACTTCCTACCTTCGCCCGCGCTGGATGCGTTTTCCGGGAGCGAGCTGGGCGAGAGCGTTTCTTGTCGGGGTCGTCGGCGTGTTGGCCGGGTGCGCGCCGCAGGCGCCGCCGGGGCGCGTGCTCGTGGTCGGCATCGACGGAGCGGATCCAGGACTCGTGGAACGCTGGACCGAGGCGGGTGAGCTTCCGAACCTGGCGGCGCTCGCGCAGACGGGGGGCCGTGGACTGCTGCAGTCGCACCATCCGTTGCTCTCGCCGCGGGTCTGGACCTCGATGGCGACGGGCAAGATTCCGCTCCGCCACGGGATCCACCGCTGGGTGCGCGTCGGGCGCGACCATGCGTTTCACCTGTACCGGAGCGTGGACCGTCGCGGACACGCGCTCTGGAACATCGCCTCCGAGGCCGGGCTCAGCGTCGCGGTCGTGAACTGGCTGATCACGCATCCGCCCGAGAAGCTGCGCGGGGTGATGATCTCGGACTTCGCGATTCCGGGGGAACGTCAGGCGCGGCAGGATCTCGGTCGCAGCATGGTCGGAGGCCACGGGCCCGTGCGGCCCCCCGCCGGGACCGCGGTCACCGTCTACCCCGCCGAGTGGGCCGTGCGCTTCAAACGCCTCGCCGCGCAAGCGCTCGTTCCAGAAGGCGTGACCGACACCAGCAGCTTCTTCGGGCCCGGACTCGTGAAGGACGAGGTCGAGAAGTCGTTCCGGGCCGACGTACTGGCGGCGCGCGCGGCGTTCGAGATCGAACGCGAACTGCGTCCGGACCTGATGATGGTCTACTGGCATGGCGTCGACCGCATCTCGCACTTCCTGTGGTCGGCCATGGAGCCGCCAGAGGCCTACCCGGAGGCGCTGCAGTTGACGCCGGATCAGCGCGAGCGCCACGCGGCCGCCCTGCTCTCTCACTATCGTGCGGTCGATCTACTGCTCGGCCGATTGCTCGAGGGATACGGGCCTCGGGACCTCGTGCTCGTGGTCTCGGATCACGGCTTCGAGGCGCTCACCCAGAGCCGCTTCGGCATCACGGGAGGGCACGAAACTGCGCTGGCCGAGAACGGCATCGTGTACGCGCGCGGACCCGGAATCGAGCCCGGCAGCCTGATCGAGGACATGTCCGTGAACGACGTGACCCCCACGGTGCTCGCGTGGCTGGGCCTGCCGCTCGGGGCCGATATGGATGGCCGGCCGGCCGGGTTCGTCGAGCTCGAAGCCATCGAGACGATCGCGACCTACGACACGACCGAGATCGAGCACGTGGGTGAAGGCGGAGACACCGTGGAGGCGCAGATTCTCGATCAACTCCGAACGCTCGGGTACGTGGACTAGCAGCCCGGGACCCGGGACCCTGTTCAGGCCTGCCCCCGCGCTGCGCTCACGCCCCGATCCAGTCGCGGGAGCGACGGCCGAGCAGAACGCGCCCGAGCCCGATGATGGCCAGCGAGCCTCCCATGCCCGCCAGCCAGGGAAGCAGGATCGGGACCAGCGCGATGCTCCCGGGCGGCGCCGGAAACGCGTACTGCACACGCACCACGAAGAACAGATGGAACAGGTAGATCGCGTAGGTCGCGTCGCTCAGCGCGCGGACGGGCGCGGACGCCGGCGCGCGGCCGCAGCAAAGGACGAAGAGCAGGCACACGATCGCCCAGATTTCGAGCCAGCTCGCGGTCGGGCGCGCGGCCGGCCAGAGCTCGGAGGCGAGGAAGGCCGCGAGTCCCGCCGCCGGGACCCCGAACGCGAGCGCCCACCGCGTGCGCTTCCGGACGACCTGGGCGGCGACCTCCGCGTAGTGCAGGCGCACCCACCAGCCGGCCAGGAAGTACGCGGCCCAGCGCAGCGGGTTCCGGACCGCCCAGAGCAGGTCCGGCGGATTCCCGATCCCGTTTTCGAGCAGCCCCTGCGCGGCGAAGCTCAGTGCGAACAGCACCGGCAGCGCACGTCGCGGGAGCAGCGGCAGGCTCGGCGAGAGGATCACCAGGACCACGATCAGAAACACGTAGTAGTACGGGCCGAACGCGGCTCCGACGAGCAGGTCCTTGACGACCGAGCCGGTCTGGGGCTCCCCGCCGAGCTCGTGCCAGAAGATCTCGGCTGCGACCGAGGCGAGCAGGTACGGGATCAGGATCCGCCGCAGTCGTCGGAGCGTCTGCGCGAAGGGCACCGGTTCCCGGGTCGCGTAGAGAAATCCGGAAACCGCGAGGAAGCCGGGCACCGCGAAGCGCAGGAGTTCGAGCAGCCAGGCTTCCTGCGATGAGAGCTGCGGATGGAAATGCGCGCGCAGGGAGTGGATCAGAACCACGCCCAGAATGCCCGCGGCCTTGAGGACGTCGACCTCGGGGAAGCGCCGCGTCTCGGATTTCCCGGCCGGGCTCGGGTTCGCGTCCGTCACGCAGTCAGCATGCGGTCGTCGGGGGGCCCAGGCAACCGGGTGCGTGCCAGGCCGCCGTGCCGGCGACGCGCCAGAGGCGTAGAATTTCCCCGGGCGTGCCTGCCCTGGCAGGAGAACGGGATGCGGCGCATGGCGAGCTGGAGCGGGAGGTTGGGGCTACTGGCCACGCTGGCGGTCGGGGCCGCGCTGGGCTTCGGGCTGGCGTTCTGGCTCCAGTCCGGCGCGCTCGAGACCGGCCGCGCCCGGGTCCAGGATCTGCCCGGTGCGGGCGCGGCCGGAGATTCCGCCCGGGAGCGGCTCGAAGCGCGCGTCAGACAGCTCGAGGAAGACCTGAACAATCTTTTGGATCTAACTGCGATCGAAGAGTTCGCGGATCTTGCTTCGAGTGACACGGTAGCCCCGGCGCCGGACCCCGCGCCCAGGCGGACGCCGACCCGGAAAGGGCCCGCGCAGGGGCCGAGTTTCGACGAGCGCGCGCTGGCCGCAGCCGGACTGGATCCCGACGCGACGGGGCGCATCAAGGCGCACTGGGAGCGCCTGCTGCTCTCGCGGCTCGGCCTCGCGAACCGCGCTCTGCGCGAGGGCTGGGCTCGTTCCAAGCGCTACACGCGCGAGTCGCGGGAACTCGAATGGGAACTGCGCGAGGCCTTCGGCGAGCGAGACTATGAGTTTCTGCTCTACGCCACCGGCCGGCCGACGCGCCTGATCGCGCGGGACGTGCTCGTGGGGGCGGCCGCCAGTGCGGACGGGATCGAGGTCGGCGACACGATTTTGCGTTACGACGGCGAGCGCATGTTCCAGCCCCGCGACCTCCGCTGGGCCACCTTGACCGGGGACCCGGGAACCAGCGTCTGGATCGAGGTGCTGCGCGATGGAGAGGTGCGCCGATTCTCCGTCCGCCGCGGTCCGCTCGGGATCATCCTCGACACCGCGTCCCTGCCCCCGTTCGAAGACTGAACCCGGGCGGACCGGGGGCTCGGGAACTGCAGCTCCGGTTCAGGATGCGGAGCGCTTGTGGCAGATCGCGAGCAGGTCGACGCACGTGGGGTCGGCCGGCCCGATCGGGAAATCCTCGACCCCGACCTCGGGCAGTCCGTCCCCGCGTTGGATGCCGCGCCGAACCCGAATCGCGAACTGTGCAAACAGCCATTCGATCAGGGGCCGCGGGAGCCGTTCCCTCAGGCGCAGCGGGTCGAGCCTCAGGATCTTTCGAATGCGTCGCAAGCGGTCGTCCAGGTAGCGCGCGACCGCGGGGCTCGCGCCCACGCCCCGCATCTCCACCTCTGCGAAGTGCGGCAGCAGAATTCCGCGCAGTTCCTGGGCCTCGTACTCGTGCAGGTGGTACGGGTTGACGCCGTCGGAGGTCAGGCGGTTCGGGGTCGTGATCAGCGCCGTTCCTCCAGGGCGGACCAGGCGCTGGATCGCTTCGAGGTAGGGTCCCGGATTGTCGAGGTGCTCGATCACCTGAAAGCTCACGACCAGGTCGAAGGCGTCGGCAGCGAGCGGAATTCCGTGCAGGTCGGCGAGCAGGTAACGGGCGCCCGGCACGCGCGCCTCGGGGTCGGGCCAGACGCGATCGACCCCGACCACGAACGGGCGCCGCCCGGCCAGTTCAGCAGTTCCGTAACCGGAGCCGCAGCCCAGATCGAGCACGCGCGGCGCCTCCGCGCCCAACTCGAGCGCGAACTGGTACGCGGCTCGGTGGCGCGCCAGGTCGACGCCGAACAGTTCGCTGCCGGCATGCAGTCGCTCTCCCGTGAACAGTACGTCGTCATGCCGACTCACGAACTTCCCTCCCGGGTCGAGGCCAGTGCCTCGCGCGTCAGCTCCCGCGCAAACACGAGGCCGATGCCGGCGCGCAGCAGGATCAGCCCGAGCGAGAGCGTGAGACTGTAGGCCAGCAGCGCGGCGGGCTCCGCCCAGTGCTGGAAGATTTCGACGAACGCCAGCTGGCCGGTGCCGAGGCCCGAGACCGCGATCGGAAGCGCCGCGATCAGGGCCACGGCTGCGAAGCCGACCACGAAATCGCCCAGCGGAATCCGGATCTCAAACGCGGCGAGCAGGGTCCAGCCGAGCCCGATGAAGCTCGTCACGAACGCGAGCCGCAGTCCCCCGACGGCGAGCAGCGTCCGCCAGGGGGTCGTCCGCAGCGCGCGGAAGAAGGACAGAGAGCGGATGCGTTCGAACGGCCCGAGCGAGACCGGGGCGCGCAGCAGCGCCCCACCGCCCACGATTCCGATGCAGACCACGCCGATCACGCCGGCCCGGAGCGCCGGCGCCTGCGTGGCGAGCAGTGCCGCGCCCGCGCCCGCGAGCAGCAGCAGCATCGCGAGATCCAGCATCGCGATCGTGACCACGACACCGGCCGCGTCCGACAGGGCCAGGCCGGATCTGCGTCGGATCAGCACCGCGAGTGCGGCGCCCCCGAGGCCGTAGTGAATCAGCTGGAGCGGATAGCTCGCCGCCTTGATCCGGGCGCAGGTCCAGCGGCCGAGCCCCGCGTGGCTTCCGCCCACGAGCCGGGTCAGCGACAGGGCCTCGATCCACAGGCTCACGGCGCCGTAGATGGCGAGCGCTGGGAGCCCGACCCGGGCCGCGCTTCCCGGGACGCTCTCGAGCACCGCGCGCGCGTCGACCTTCGTGAGCAGGAACGCGAAGGCGCCCCCGCTGATCACGAACGGCGCGATCCAACCGAGCCAGCGACGCAGCCCGCTCACGGAGTGACCGGCTTCCAGTCGATGCCCGGGAGCTCCAGCGGCTTCTCGAATACCGGACCGAAGGTGAAGGTCACCGCCACGGCGGCCACGAGCAGCGCGAGCCAGGCCCAGATCGCCAGCGAGCCAATTCCCCCCGGCTGTGTCCAGCGATCGAGCGTTTCGCTGGCGTAATACGCGAACGGCACCGAGATCCCGAGCAGGTAGCTGCCCTTCACGGTCGCGAACCAGGGATTGCGCCAGGTGAAGAACGCGTAGCCGCCGAGCGTCGCCGCCACCAGCAGCAACTGCGGGAGATCCGGCCCGAGTTCGCCGCGCAGGACGCGCGCGGCGCCGCGCGCGAGCCCCCACAGGAAGGCCGCCGTTGGCAGCAGGGCGAGCGTCAGGATCGCGATCGCGGCGCGCGTGACCGCCGGGTCCTGCTTGGCCATGAAGTGCCGGTATCCGTCGAACCAGACCGTGTGGTAGGTACTGCCCCAGACCGAGTGGAGCAGGTCGGCCGAAAGCAGATTCGGGTTCGTGAAGGTCGAGAACGGCAGGTACACGTAGTCGAACAGGCCGCGGCTTCCGGGCGGCATCGAGAACATGACCTCGTGCGCCTGGAGTGCATAGGGGTACAGGTAGCCGTACTCCACCCAGTTTCGGATGAAGTACCAGCCCCCGCTGGCGAGCGCGACGCTGAGCAGCAGGCCGATCCGGGCGGCCCCGATTCCGGGCCTGCGGCCGCGCCAACTCGCGATCGCGAAGCTGAGGGCGGCGACGCCGATCACGAGGGCGCCGGTGAGCTTGGTCAGCAGCGCGAGCCCGGCCACCAGTCCGATTCCGGCGGCCGACAGCAGGGGCCGCCGGGGCGGCCCGCTGCGCGAGAGTTCCAGCGCAAGCGCGGTGACCACAATCGAGGTAAAGCCCGAGACGACGATTTCTTCGTTGAGCATCGCGCTCATGTAGATGTGGACCGGCAGAAACAGCAGCAGCGCGCCCGCGAGCAGCGCCCGCCGGAAGTTGCCCGGATCTACCCGCAGCACCAGGGTCACTGCGAGCGCGACCGAAACGATCCCGAGGGCGCTCCCGAAGAGCCGCGTCGCTGCGATCTGGACCGCCCCCGGCGGACGTCCGAGCGCGTGCCCGATCGCGGCGGATGCGTAGTAGTAGAACGGGGGATGCGCGGTGGACCAGCCGGCGTCCGGGGCCGGGAGCGCCCAGGATTTCATCAGCCCGAGGATGTAGGTCCAGTTGAACGAGGCGTCGTAGCCCATGTTGAGTCCGTACGCGAGGGCGTTGTGGATCCGGATCGCGATCCCGGCGCCCCCGAGGACGAGGCCCGCGAGCAGCCAGGGGTTCAGGAGCCGGCGCATCAGGTACCGGCCCGAGCCGCGTCGAGGGCCTCGGCCATTTCGCTCGCGCACCGGTCCCAGCTGAATCTGCCGGACCAGGCCAGGGCCGCGGCGGACATGCGCGTGGCCAGGACGTCGTCGTCCAACAGTTCAGCGATCCGCGTCGAAAAAGCCTCGACGTCTCCTTCCGGCACCAGGAAGCCGGTCTCGCCCGGGCGCACCGAATCGCGCAGTCCAGGCGCGTCGGTTGCAACCACCGGGGTCGCCACGGCGTTCGACTCGATCACCGTGAGGCCCCAGCCCTCCTTGGCCGAGGGACACACGCAGACCCGGGTCTCGGCCAGCAGCCGATTGCGCTCGGCGTTGGAGACGAAGCCCATGAAGCGCGTGCGCTCCGCAATGCCGAGTTCGCGCGCGAGCGCCTCGAGTTCGGACTGTGCCGAGCCGCGCCCGATCACCACGATCTCGGTCCGGGGAAAGCGCTCGGCCAGCCGCGCCATCGCGCGCAGCAGCAGGTCGACGTTCTTGTAGGGCTCCAGGCGCCCGAGGTACGCGACCCGGTCGGGCGCCGGCCGCGCCGGATCGACCTCGAGCTTCGGCGCCTCGATCCCGCAGTGGATGACGCGGATCCGCTCCCGCGGGATGCCGCGGCGCGCGAGGTCGTCGCGGGAACTCTCCGAGATTGCGACGAAAGGCCGGCGCCGGTAAAGCGCTGGAATCGCGCGCTCGGCGAGCCAGACGGCCGCCGCGATCGGCCACGCCACCTGCATGAAGGCGGTCTCGCCGAACAGGTGATGGCACAGCGCCAGGACCGGAGCGGCCGAGTAGACGGGCGAGTAGAACGGGACCTTGTTCAGGCACTCGACCACCAGGTCGAACCGGCCGCGGCGAGTCTCGAGCGCACACAAGCCGGCGACCCGGGGATAGTAGAGCGGCAGCGCGCCGAGCCGGCGCACCTCGATCCCGGCGATCGTCTCGCGCGGGGCGCAGCCCGCGAAGCTCGAGGCGGCCAGCGTGACCTCGTAGCCCCGGGCCGCGAGCCGGCCGAAGGTCTCGGCCACGTGGATCTCGGCGCCTCCCGCCTTCGGATGTGCCGGGTCGCGCTCGTTCAGAACCAGTACGCGGGAGCCGCGGCTCATTCCCTCAGAGCCGTCCGAGGGCGTCCGCGATCCGCAGCCACCAGACGACCCAGAGGGCCTCGACGCCGATGCGCAGGTTCATCTTGGAGGTGCCTCTGGTGCGGTCGACGAAGAAGAAGGGGATCTCTTTGATGCGGGCGCCCTGCTTGACGAACCGATAGTTGAGCTCGATCTGGAACGCGTAGCCGTCCGACGTGATGTGCTCGAAGCCGACGCGCTCGGCCAGTTCGCGCCGTATGCAGCGGAAGCCCCCGGTGGTGTCCGTGATCGGGAGTCCCGTGATCTTGCGCGCGTACCAGTTGCCGAAATAGCTGATCAGGATCCGCTCGATCGGCCAGTTGACGACCGTGATCCCCTTCAGGTAGCGGGACCCCAGCACCACGTCGTGGTTCTCGATCTCGCGCAGCATCGTCTGCAACTCGGCCGGTGGGTGCGAGAAGTCGCAGTCCATCTGAAAGATCAGCTCGGGGTTCAACTCGAGGGCCCGCGTGAGCCCGGCCCGGTAGGCGGCTCCGAGTCCCCGCTTCTCCGGACGGTGGAGCACGTGAACCCGGCCCGTCTGTTCCACCAGATCATCCGCGATCTTCCCGGTATGGTCCGGGGAGTTGTCATCGACCACCAGCACCTCGAGCCCCGGGTCCTGGGCGAGCACCTCGGGTACGATGCGAGCCAGATTCTCGGCCTCGTTGTAGGTCGGGATGATCACGATCCCGCGTGGCATTGTGGCGACTCCCTGGGTTCCCGAGAGCGTAACGGTCGCAGGGACCCAGTAACAGGTGGCGGGTAGAGGTGTCTCGGTGGCGGGCTGCCGCCCGGCTGCTGCTTCCAAGCGCCGCGGTCCGGGCGCGTGCCGGCCTCAGGCGGCCGCGCGCTGCGCGGCGAGGACCCACCGACCGCGCTCGGCCAGGGCCTTGAAGAGATCCAGGAACGCTTCGAGTCCTGGCATGCCGCCGCCCCCTCCCCCGCCCGGGCCCGAGCCCGGGCCCGGGCCCGGGGCATGAAGGATTCGTAATCCCGCAGACAGGCTCCTGTCAGAAGCCGGGAGCAGCCTGGACGTCTACGCAAAAGACGCCGGGCCCGGTGGCCCGGCCCGAACCAAAGGAGTATCGGGATGCGAACCAAACGAAGCAGTGTGGCGGTGGCGGCCGGTCTGGCCGTGGTGCTCGGACTCTGGTCCGGGTGGAGCGTGTACGCGGACTCCGGGCGCAAGCCGGACGCCGCGCCGGGAACGCTCTACGCGCTCGCGACGCGCGTTCCGCAGGAAGTGCTGGTGGAGGTGAATGGCGAACCCCTGACCCGGAGCGAGGTCGACGCCGCGGTCGAGGCGCTTTTCGGCGCGGAACTGAGTCGGCTGCCGAACGCCGAGCGGGCGGTGGTGCGCGGCCAACTCGAGGCCCGGGTTCTGGATGACCTGATCTCGCGGACGCTGCTCTTCCAGGATGCCCGGGTCCAGAAGATCGCGATTGCCGGGGACGAGGTCGACGCGTCGCTCGCGCGGCTGGCGGCGAGCCTGCCTGTGGGTGCGACGGTTTCAGACTACGCGGCGGCGGTCGGGATCACGCCCGAGGATCTGCGCGAAAATATCGAGCTGGGCCTGCGCGTGGAGGCCTTGCTCGCGCGGGAACTCGACGCGGTCGAGGTTCCGAGCGAGGGCGAGGTGGCGGCCTTCTACGCCGAGAACCGCGAACAGTTCGAGTTGCCCGAGCGTGCCGAGGTGCGCCACGTGCTGATCGCGGTCGGCCCCGATGACGCTCCGGCCGTACGCGAAACGAAGCGGGCCGAAGCCGAGCGGATTCGCGAGCAGCTCTCGGGCGACCCGGATGCGAACTTCGCGAGGGTGGCGGCCGAGGACTCCGACTGTGGCAGTGCGGCCGATGGCGGCCGGCTCGGCGCCATCGCACGCGGCGACCTGGTCGCGGCCCTGGAGCAGGCGATCTTCGCGCAGGAAGTCGGCGAGATCGGACCCGTGGTGGAGACTGAGTTCGGCTTCCACGTGATCCGAGTCGACGCCCGCAGCGAGCCCTCCAGCACGCCGCTCTCCGCGGTCGCGGACGCCATCGCACAGAGCCTGACCGAGCAGCGGCGCGAGGGTGCGCTTGCGAACTACATCGCGGCCCTCGAGGCTGCTGCCTCGATCGTGTTTCCGGCGCAGGCGCCCGCCTGAGCCCGGCCCGGCCCGGCCCGCGCGCTGCGCTAGCGGTCCGGGTTCCGGGCGGCGTATGCTCCCGCTTCGATGCTTGCGCTCGGAGTCTCGTTCCTGGTCGCGTGTGGGCTGATCCTACTGCTCAAGCGTGTCGGCCAGTCATCGATTGTCGCCTGCCTGGTTGCCGGGCTGCTGCTCCAACTGCTTTCGGGCGCGGTCGGAGGCGCGCACGCCGCCACGCGCGACGACATGCAGGAGATGGGCATTCTGCTTCTGCTGTTCATGGCGGGTCTCGAAACCGACCTCGGCCTGCTGCGGCGAGACTGGAAGCTCGTCGGGATTACGGGACTCGGACAGATCGCGGTGAACCTCGCCGTGGCCTCCGCGCTCGGCCTGGGCCTTGCGCAGCTCGGCTGGATCGAACTCGGCGACCGCACCGCAGTGCTCGTCTTCGGGCTCTGCCTCACGCTCTCATCGACGGTGGTGGTGCTCGGCCTGCTGCGAACCCACCGCGCGACCGGGACCCGCTACGGGCAGGCGATCGTCGGGCTGATGGTTCTCCAGGACCTGGTGGCCGTCGTCGCCCTCTCCCTGCTCGGGCTCGAGGAGGGGTCGCACTCGCTGGGTCCCCGCCCGCTGATGCGGCTTTCGGTCGAGCTGGTTCTGCTCTCGGGCCTGATGCTGCTGGCCGGGCGCACGCTGCTTCCGTGGATCCTGGTCCGGATCGAGCACGACGAGAGCATGCTCTTGATCGGCGCAATCGGCTGGTGCACGGCGATCGCCGGGACCTCGCACTTTACCGGGTTCCCGCCCACGATCGCCGCGTTCCTGGCCGGGGTCGCACTCTCCGAGACGCCCCAGAAGCACGCGATCGTGCCCCGGATCGAACCGCTGAAGACCTTCGGCCTCACGATCTACTTTATCTATCTGGGCTTTTCCCTCGATCTCACATCGTTCGAACCATCCATGTTCGGCCCGATCCTGCTCGGCGTGGGATTGATCGTGGCGGGCAGACCCGCGTTGATGCGCGTTCTCGGTCGTTGGGGCGGGCTCGACTCGCACGGGGCGCAACGCTTCGGGAAGACCATCAATCAGGGTTCGGAGTTCGCGATGATCCTGGCCGCGGGCGCGCTCGCGGCGGGGGTGTTTACGCGCGACACGTTCCTGGTCGTGGTGCTGATCAGCGTCGCGAGCCTGGTGATCGGGGCCTGGACGCACGACCATCCGCCGCACCGTACAGCTGCCCGGGACCCCGCGGGCTGAACGGCTGCCGGCGCTGCGTCGAGCTGGCTTTCGCGCGGCTGCCGCTGCTAGCCTGTGGCGATGAGCGACGGCGAAGCGCCCGGCGCAAATCCGGCCGTGTCCGGTGCCGCGCGACGCGCGGGCGCGTCTCCCGGGCGCCGAATCGAGTTTCTGATCGTCGGGCTCGTGATTCTGGGGGCGCTCGGCGTGGGCGTCACGAACTACTCGCCGCTCTGGGGATTCAGGTACTGGGTTGCGATGGTGCCGGTCTTCGGCGCCGTGTGCGGCACCGTCAGTTGGGCTCGGGTTCGCGCCCGCGGCGAGACGCTGACCGGCCCGGTGCGACGCCAGGCCCTGCACTGGCTCGGACTGCTGGCCGCCGTCGGTTTGATCTACCTGCTCACCGAGGCCGGACGCATGGCCGACACAGCCGCGGGACCCGTGGCGCTGCTCTGCCTCGCACTCACGACCTTCCTGGCGGGTGTCCACACGGATTGGCGCATCAGCCTGGTGGGCGGGCTGCTGGGCGGCGTGGTGCTCGCGCTCGCGCTGGTCGAATACTTCGCCTGGATCCTGCTGTCGCTGGCCGCGGCCGCGGCGCTGCTGGCCGTGTGGGTGTGGCGCCGGAGCGCGGGTGCGAAAGCTCAGTAGAGGGTCGCGGACCGGCCCCCATCACACGTGATCAAGCAGCCGGTGGTGTAGGCGCTGGCGCGCGAGGCCAGGAAGATCGAGACCCCGGCGATGTCCTCGGGCGTGCCGATCCGGCGCCGCGGATTCTGGGCGATGATCTGGTCGCGGAAGTTCTCGAGCGTCCACTCCATCATCTTGCTTTCGAACGGACCGGGTGCGATCGAGTTCACCAGGATGTCGTCTTTTGCGAGGTGCTTGGCGAGATGCCGCGTGAGGTGGATCAAGCCCGCCTTGCTGGCCGAGTACGAATAGGTCCCGAACTCGGGCGTGGTGAAGCCGTCGACCGAGGCGATGTTGATCACGCGCGCCGGTTCCTCAAAGGTCGCCGCGGCCCGCAGCAGCGGCAGCAGCTTCTGCGTGAGAAAGAACGGGGACTTCAGGTTCAAGCTGAGCACCTTGTCCCAGCCCGACTCCGGAAACTCGTCGAGGTCGGCCCCCCAGCTCGCGCCCGCGTTGTTCACCAGGACGTCGAGCTGCGGCTCGCGTTCTCCGAGTTCGTCGACCAGGCCCTGGATTCCGGCGCGGCTCGAGAGATCGAACGGGAGGGCGATGCAATCTCCGAGCTTGGAGAGTTCGTGCGCGACGCGCTCGCAGGCCTGGGCTTTGCGCGAACTCACGTACACGCGCGCTCCGTGGTGGACGAAGCCGGTCGCGATCATCTCTCCGATGCCGCGAGAACCGCCCGTCACGACGACCACTTTTCCTTCGACCGAGAACAGGTTCTTCAAGTCCGCCTCCCTCGCCGGCGCTTCGGAGCGCGCTCGCTCCGGGGCTTCGATGCGCCGCGCAGTTGTTCTACCGCATCGGGCGGGCACTGCGCGAGCCGCCCGTGGGGACCCGGGCCGGGGGCTTCGGCTGGGGCCGGCCCTGGTATTGTGGGCTGGATCGAATCCGGGCGCCGGCGCGACGCCGGCGGGCCGGGCGGTCGCGGAAGCGGAGGACCCGATGTCGCAGGCGCTCCAGACTCCGACCGACGCGGCGGCGATCCTGGCCAACGCCCGAAGCATCGCGCCCGGAATCCGCGCCCGCGCGGACGCGATCGAGGCCGCCCGGCAGATCCCGGACGACGTCTACCGGGAGCTGGTCCGCGCTGGGGTGGTGCGCATGGCGATGCCGCGCCGCTGGGGCGGCCCGGAACTCGCGCCGCTCGAGCAGATCGAAGTGATCGAGGTGTTGTCTCACGCCGACGCTTCCACGGGCTGGTGCTCGAGCATCCTCTCGGACTGCGGCTTCTACGCGGCTTTTCTCGAGGAGAGCGTGGCCCGCAAGCTGTTCGTGACGCTCGACGAAGCCTGCGCCGGGATGCTGCTTCCGGTCGGAAGGGCCGAACTGGTGGAGGGCGGCTTCCGGGCCAGCGGCCACTGGCGCTTCGGGAGCGGCTGTCGGAATGCCTCGTTCATCACCGGGGGCTGCCAGCTCTGCGTGGACGGCGTGCCGCAGTTCCGGAGCGACGGCGGCCCCGACTGGCGCGTGCTGATCTTCTCGCCCGCAGACGTCGAGATTCTCGACACCTGGCAGGTCACCGGGCTCGCCGGGACCGGGAGCCACGACTACCGCGTGCGCGAGCTGTTCGTTCCGCACGAGCACAGCTTCGACCTCGCGGAACTCCCGGCCAGGCCGGAGGCGCTCTACGGCTATCACGGGCTCTTCTTTGCGAACGTACCGGGCGTTCCGCTCGGGCTCGCGCGCCGCGCGCTCGACGAGTTGCGCGTGCTCGTCGAGACCAAGCCGATCGGCCCGGAACGGGGCCCGATCCGGACCCTGGCTTCGGTCCAGGGCGCGATCGCCGAGGCGGAAGGAATCCTGGGATCCGCGCGCAGCTATTGTTTCGAGGTCATGGGCGAACTCTGGCAGGAACTCCAGGCGGGGCGTGTGCTGTCGCTCGAGCAGCGAGCAAAGCTCGCGCTCATGATCCTGCACTGCTCGCGCTCGGCGGAGCGCGTGGTCCGCCAGGTCTGCGAGGTCGCGGGCAGCTCGGCCCTCTACCGCAGTTCGCCGCTCGAGCGCTTGCGCCGGGACATGCTCGCGGTGGCGTCGCACCTCGTACACCAGCCGCGGAGCTACGGCGCGATCGGCCGGACCCTGCTCGGCCTGGATCCGGGCGGCACCTACTTCTGAGGGCGCGGGGCTCGCGACGCTAGAAGGGCCGGTCACCCGCGATAGTCACGCGGTAGCCGTGCCTCACCTGCGGGTAGTAGTCGAACGTGGCGTGGTGCTGGGCGCAGCGGTTGTCCCAGAACGCGATCGAGTTCGGCTGCCAGCTGAAGCGGCAGTGGAAGTCCGGATGCTGGATGTGGTGGTACAGGAACGCCAGGGTCGCCCGACTCTCGGCCGGGCGCATGCCGCGGATCCGGGTCGTGAAGCCCGAGTTCACATAGAGGGCCTTGCGGCCGGTTTCGGGATGCGTGCGAATGACCGGGTGTTCGTTCTTGCGGAACTCGCGACCCTCCATGGCGCCGTAGCCCGGCCTGCCGTGCACGTGTTCGTTCTCGTGGACCGCGCTCAGGCTCGACAGGAACCCCTGCCAGTGATCCGAGAGTGCCTCGTAGGCCGCGTACATGCTCGCGAACAGCGTGTCTCCGCCCGACACCGGCACCTGTTCCAGCCGCAGGATGCTGCCCGAGGGCGGTTCCGCCTCACAGCTCACGTCCGTGTGCCAGCCGTATCCGGCGGCCCGCTTCGAGTTCTCGTCGGTGCGGATGAGCAGGACTTCGGGGTGTCCTTCGAGGGACGGCACCGAGGGGTGAACGTGCAGTTCGCCAAACAGCCGGCCGAAGGCCTTGTGCTGCTCGAGGGTGAGTACCTGGTCCCGGAAGAACAGCACCAGGTGCTCGAGCCAGGCGGCGTGCACGCTTTTGAAAGTCTCGGGGCTGAGTGGCACTGAGAGATCCAGGCCCGTCAGCTCCGCACCGATCACGGGGTTGAGCGGTGAAATCGAGAGCTCGGGTTCCGTCATCGCCTGGGACTCCCCGCGGCCCGGACCTCGCGGCCCGGGATCGCCCGCCTACTGCTTCGCGATCACCTCGCTGCCGAGCTTGTCCAGCGCCTCGACCGGGTTGCCTCCCAGGGCCGGTACCGGAATCACCAGCCGGTCTACCCCGATGTCGGCGTAGCCCGGCAGTGAGTCCACGCCCTCGGCGAGACCCATCCACATCGCCGTGACCTCGATCTCGTCGGGGTCGCGCCCCTCTTCCCTGCAGGCGTCGGCGAGCTGGCCGAGCAGCGGCTTCAGTTGATCGACGCCGGCCCCGGGCGCGAAGTAGCCGTCGCCGTAACGGGCCGCGCGCTGGAAGGCCTTGCCCTTGGAGCCCCCGATCACCACCGGAAGGTTCGTCGGAATCGGGTAGCTCTTGAATCCCTGCCAGTTCAAGAACTCGCTCTGATGGCTGAATTCGGCGCCTCCCCAGAGCTTGCGCATCGCTTGAATGTAGTCGTCGAAACGCGCGCCACGGCGCTCGAAGGAGACCCCCATCGCGTCGAACTCCTCGCGCAGCCAGCCGATCCCGAGCCCGAGCATGAAGCGCCCGTTCGAGACGAAGTCCAGGCTCGCCGCCTGCTTGGCGAGCAGCAGCGGATTGACCTGGGGCAGGATGTTGACGCCGGTTCCGAGGCGCACGCGCTCGGTGTGGGCCGCGACGACGCTGAGCGCGATCAGCGGGTCGACGAAATTGGTGTCCGGCGTAGTGCCCATCTTGCCGCTCGGGCTGTAGGGATAGCGCGACTCGTAGGTCTCGGGGACGAGCACGTGCTCGAAGGTCCAGAGTGACTCGACGCCGACCTGTTCCGCCTTCCGGGCCAGGCCCACGATGTTCTCGACACTGTTCACGCCAACGTTGACGGGAATGATTCCGATTTTCATCTGCGGCCTCCCTCGCTCAGCGCCCGCAGCCTACCCGATCCGGTCGCAGCGCGTACCTCGGCCGTGCGCTCGCCCGCAGCTCGGCGCCCGTAGCGCGCAGCCCCCGGCGTGGCTCGGTTTCCCGCCAGAATCAGACGGAGCGTGCGCCCGGCTAGGTGCTCGCGGCCGACGACCGGCTGGCGACCAGCATGCAGAGCATGCGCCAGAACGCGGTCGGTGTGGGTCGGAAGTTCAGCTGCAGCCAGCGGACCCGCCGAAAGTGGTGGGGCGGCAGCGTCCGTCCGAGTTCCTCGAGCAATTGCTGCGCCCCACGCCGGTCACCGGTCCGGTGAAGCAGCCGGGCCAGATCGAACGAGGGCTCGACCAGATTCGGGTCGAGCGTCCGCGCCGCGTTGAGCAGCCGGATTGCGGCGCCGCGGTCGGGCCGTCGGCGCAGCTTCGCGCGGCCTTCGAGCAGCGCCTGCAGCGCGTCGTTCGGGCGGCCCCGGGCGGCCTCGGATTGGGCAACCCCGAGCCAGAGTTCGGCCCTGCGCGGCAGGTAGTGAAGGGCTTCGCGGTACACCCCGATCGCCTGCTGATGCTGGTCCGAACGCGCGAACGCGCGCGCGACCTGCTCGAAGCTCTTGCGCGCCTGCTCGATTCTTCCGACCCGGGCAAGCAGCGGCGCGGCCTTGCGGTGGAGGTCCAGATTGCCGCTCTCCAGCGACAGCAGCTGTTCGTAGAGCTTGGCCGCCTTGCGCAGCCGCCCACGGCCGTGCGCGCGTCCGGCCTGCTCGATCAGCTTTGAGCGGTTGAAGCCTCTGTTGCGCCGAAGCATGCAGCCTCCCTGTCTGCGCTCCTGGCAAGCTTGAGCGCCGCAGGGTTCGGATGTCGGCATGCGTCGCGCCTAGCTTGAGCCGGGCCACCGAATACCGGCCCACCCGCAGGCGGGGTGCCTACCGGGGGAAACCGGAGGACATCAGAGGGTTAGAATGCGGGCCCGACGAAACCGGGGCCCGTCCCGGGCCCATCAGGAGGACCCCCGATGAAGTTCTACAACGCACTCGGACCCAACCCGCGGCTGGTGCGCATGTTTATGGCTGAGAAAGGGATGGAGGTCCCGGATCCAATCGAGATCGACATCCTGGGCGGCGAGAACCGCCGGGCGCCCTACACCGATCTAAATCCCGGCGGGCAACTGCCGACGCTGCTGCTGGACGATGGGACCGCGCTCGCCGAGACCGTGGCGATCTGCGAGTACCTGGAAGAGATCCGGCCCGAGCCCCCGCTGATCGGCGCCACGCCCGAGCAGCGTGCCGTGACCCGCATGTGGACGCGCCGGATCGAACTCAACATCACCGAGCCGCTCGCGAACGGCTTCCGCTATGCGGAAGGGCTCGCGATGTTCAAGGACCGCATGCGCGTGATTCCCGAGGCCGCCGACGGTCTGAAAGCGATCGCGAGAGAGAAGCTCGAGTGGCTCGACGCGCAACTCAGCGACGGCCGGCCCTTCATCGCGGGCAAGCGCCTCAGCCTTGCCGACCTCGTGCTCTACGCGTTTCTGGACTTCGCCACCGGCGTGGGGCAGGCGCGCGATCCGGCCAACAAGCACGTGGCCGCCTGGTTCGAGCGCGTGAATTCGCGCCCGAGCGCCACGGCCAGCCTGCATCCGGCGGCCCAGGCGGGCGGGATGCGCGCCTGAACCCGGCTCCAGCGACGGAGCGTCCGCGCCGCGGCGATTGACATCGTCGCCAGCCGGGCTCAGGACGCGCCTGCGCGCGCCTCATCCGGCGGCGACTGCTGCTCCAACCCGGCGTTCGCGAGGGACTTCTGCGTCCTTTCGGCCCAGCACTCAAGCTGGCGCGACAGCGACCGATCGTAGTGCCCCGGGACGTCGTCCCGCGTCCACGCCGTTCCAGGGGGGACGGCAATGCGGCGACGCCCGACAAGGAGCACGTGATGGAGACCGCCGGAACGACACTGTGGTGGCCGCAGACACCCCTCGCCCTTCTGGGCGTAGTGCTTGGAGCGATGGTGCTGATGTACTGCGGCCGTCAGGCCGCGCACGGCGCAATCCGGGCGCTCACGAGCGCGCTGCGAGACCTATTCGAGCGATGCGGGGCTGCGCTGATGGGCGCGCAGGAGCGGCTGGTACAGCGCAACCAGGAGGTGCTGCTCGAGTTCGGAAACCAGCAGACCGAGCGCCTGATCGAGCGCGAGTTTCACCGCGTGAACTCCGTGGTCTCGCGGGATCTCGCGGGCTATCCGAGTCTCAACCGCCGACTCGCGGACCAGATTCAGCGGATCGACGAGGACTACCGGGAGTCGACGGACGTTCCTCCGGCGCCGCCGGAATGGACGCGCGCGGTCGAGACGATCGCGAGCCTTCCCCAGAACGGCGACCCCGTCGTCGGACGCATCCTGGGGGACATCCACCGGACGCTCACCAGGGCCGAGAAGGGTGCCATCGATTCCTACCGGAAGGCGAGCGGCGAGCGGCACCTGTTGCTCAAGCGCATGCTCCCCTTCTGGCGCAGGCTGACCCAGATCCTGGAGCAGGTGGACGGGACCATCAGCGGCCTGGCCGAGCGGGCCCAGGTGATCGACCGGCACATGGACACCTACGAGCAGATCCGGGACAAGTCGGATCGCGCGCTTCGGGTGCTCTCGGCTTCGTCGATGACGCACTTCATCGCGTCGGGCCTCGTGCTCGTGATCGCGCTGCTTGGCGGGTTCATCAACTTCCACCTGATCGCCCTGCCCATGTCGGAAATGGTCGGTGCTACGAGTTACGTGGGCCCGGTGGCCACCTCGGACATCGCGGCGCTCGTGATCATCCTGACCGAGATCGCCATGGGCCTGTTCCTGATGGAGTCGCTCCGGATCACCCGGCTGTTTCCGACGATTCACATGATGGACGACCAGATGCGGCGGCGCATGATCTGGGTCTCGGGCGGGATTCTGTTCACGCTCGCCTCCGTCGAGGCTTCGCTCGCCTACATGCGCGACATCCTCGCGGCCGATCGTGAGGCGCTCACACAGTCGCTGGCCGGCGTGCAGGTCGCGCAGGCGACGCTGCGCTGGATTCCGTCGATCGGCCAGATGGTGATGGGATTCATGCTGCCCTTCGCGCTCGCGTTTGCGGCGATTCCGCTGGAGTCGTTCATCCACACCTCGCGCGTCGTCGTCGGAAACGTCGTGGCCTTCGGCATGCGCGTGGTCGGGACGAGTTTCGACTTGATCGGGAACTTCCTGGGCTCGGTGGGAAAGCTGCTCGTGCATTTGTACGACTTCATGATCGTGGTTCCGCTCTGGCTCGAGCAGAGCCTCGGACACCGCGGTGGGCGGAAGGCCGTCCCGGTGAAGAGCCAGTCCGGCGGGCCCAATAAGCAGCCGGCGGGGGGATAGGGCCATGAGACACGCCGAACCGGACAACCAGAGAAACCTGCTTGCGCTGGCGGTGCTGGCCCTCGTGGTCGGCTGGGCCGCGCTGGGTTGCGGCGAGTCGCGCCCGCACACCCGGGCCGTCTATCTGCTGCTCGATACTTCGGGAACCTACTCGCAGGAGATCAAGAAGGCCCAGGGCATCGCCAACTACCTGCTCGGGACGCTCCACAGTGGCGACTCCCTCGGCCTGGCCCGCATCGATAGCGCGAGCTTCAGCGAGAAGGACATCATCGCCAAGGTCACGTTCGACTCCCGGCCGTCCTACACCAACCAGCAGAAGCGTGCGTTCCGCAAGAACCTCGACCGCTTCGTGGGTCGGGTCCGGGGCAGCACGCACACCGACATCACAGGCGGAATGCTGCAGGCCGCGGAGTGGCTGAGGGAGACCGGGGCCGGATACCAGTACATCCTGATCTTCTCCGATCTCGAAGAGGATCTGCGGGCCGGGCACATCCGGGACTTCACGGTCGATCTCTCCGGGATCGGCGTGGTCGCCTTGAACGTGACGAAGCTCAGAAGCGACCAGATCGATCCGCGCGAGTACCTGAAGCGGCTCGATCACTGGGAGGGACGTGTGCAGGACGGCAGCGGCACCTGGAGCGTGATCAACGATCTCGACCGGCTCGACCACCTGCTCAGGAACTGAGCCGCGACCGGGCCTCCGCCCGGGCATTCCAAAGCAAACCGCCCCCGGGAACCGGCTGGTTCCCGGGGGCGGCGGATTCCCCCCCGGGGACCTGGGGGTCCCCGGGGCGGGCCAGAGCCGGGGGCTCTGGCTCTCAGTTTCTATTTACTGACAGGTGATGTGCACCTCCGCGCCGGGCTCGAAGCCGCGTCCACGACAGCGGTAACCGCCGTTGCGGCGCGTGGAGCAATTGAGATCGCTCGCACTGGCCTCGCCTGTACTACAGGTCCCGAAGAAGTGAATCCGTCCGCGGCTGTCCGCGGTGGCGGTTGCTTCAGTGTCGGTCGGAGCCGGCGCTGCCGCCGGAGTCTCAGCCGGAGTCTCAGCCGGGGTCTCCGTTGCGGCCGGAGCCGTGCTCGCCGCAGCTGCGGTGCCACCACTGCAGGTCACGTGGACCAGAGTGCGTGGCTCGAGGCCTCGGCCTCGGCAGCTGAAGGAGCCCCTGTCCGCCGTGTTGCAGCGCAGGCCGAGTGCCGAAGCCTCGGCGCCCGCGTCGCAGATCCCGCGGATGCGAAGGCGTCCGCGCAGATCCACGAAGCCGCTGCCTGCCGCCGTCTCGACCGTAACGACCGGATCGGCACTGCCGAGATCGATGTCGAAGCCGGTCACGTCCTGTGCGTCGTTCAGGCTGGAGTCTCCCACGAGAATCCGCGTCGCCACAGCCGCGTCGCCAACGAGGACGGTCACGATCGTGCTTCCGCTCACCAGCGGTGCCACGTCGGCACCCCGGATCGAGAACAGCACGTTGACCGCATCCTGCTCGGCCACTCCGCTCGGAAGCGCGGTGATCGGATCCAGGATCTCAATGGCCACGATCTCGGCAGCGAACACGCCCGTCACCTGAGTGCCGGCCATGAATCCGACCGAGAAAGCGTCCACCGCGATCTCGTCACCAGGACAGACCTGGGGCAGCGGGCCGCAGCCCAGAGTCTCGCCCGCGGAGAATGCCGCGTCGAGCCCATTGACGCCTCCGAAGAGGTCGATGTCGACATTCGGGATGGTGACGTCGAAGCGAGCTAGACCGGGCCGCGAGACATTGAGCACGGTGATCGTGTCGCCGTCGATGTCGCCCGCGTCGCCGTTGAAGTTCGCCACCGGGACCAGTACGTCCACGACCGGCGGTGCCGCTGCGATTGCATCGGCCACAGCGGCCTCCGCTGCAGCGACAACGGCCGCGGGAGCACCCGTAGCCTGAGCCACCACCAACGCTGCAGCCGCGTCGATCTCGGCCACCGTCAGCAGGATCGCCACGTCCTGAGCGTCGTTCACGCTCGAGTCACCGAAGAAGCCCACGCCGTCCGCGACCGGTACGCCGTCGAGGCTCACGACCGCACGCGTCAGTCCGGTCACCAGCGGTGCCACGTCGGCACCCCGGATCGAGAACAGCACGTTGACCGCGCCCTGGTCGACTTCGAGCGTCACGGGGTCCGTGATCGCCACGATCTCAGGTCCGAACACGCCGGTCACCTCGGTGGTGACGGAGTCCACGAACATGAGCGTGATGCGATCGACCGCGATCTCGTCTTCTCCCAGGATCATCACACCGAAGCCGGTGTTCGTGAACAGGTCCAGATCCACGGCCGGGATGGTCACGTCGAAACGTGCCAGCCCGGGCCGGGATGCGTTCACGAAGTTGATCGGCGCGAGGTCTGCCGCGACACCATTGAAGTTGGCGTTCGGTACGAGCGCCAGCTCTGCTGCAAGTGCCGCCGCCGTGTTCGCCGCCGCCGCCGCGTCGTTCGCCGCCGTGAGCGCCGCCGTCGCGGCTGCGATTGCACCCGCGTCGCCGGTGGCCTGTGCGATGAACAGCGTAGCCGCTGCAGCGATCTGGTCGTCGCTCAGCATGATCAGCACGTCCTGTGCGTCGTTCACGCTCGAGTCCCCGAAGAAGGACTCGGACGCGACTTCCACACCGTCCACGGTGAGCGATGCCCGCGTGAGGCCCCGGATCAGGGGTGCCACATCCGCGCCCCGGATCGAGAACAGCACGTTGACCGCGTCCTGGATCACCTCACCGGTCGGATTACCGGCCGCGTCCAGAACCTGGATCGCCACGATCTCCGAGGTAAAGACCCCGAGGATGGCCGGGCCATTTAGAGTGACGTTCGCGAACGTCAGCAGGAAGCTGTCCACCGCGATTTCGTCCTCTGCCACGATCGTCTGGCCGAAGCCCGTGTTCGCGAACAGTGCCAGGGGCACATTCGGAATCGTCGCATCGATCCGAGCCAGGCCGAGCCGCGAGAGGCTCTCGAAGGTCACGGTGCCGCCGTCGATGTCGGCTGCCGTGCCAAGGAACATGGCCGTCGGGACCGGCTCGACGAAGGGTGCATTGTTCACGAGTGCGACCGTCACGCCCGTTGCTGAGCCGATGCTCGAGTCACCGAGGAAGAGTGCATTGGCCACCTCTTCGCCCGTCGAGTTCACCGTCACGCTGACCGTGGTCGGGCCACTCACGAGCGGTAGCACGTCGAAGTCTCGGATCGAGAACAACACGTCTACAATGGTCGCGTCGAGGAGCACCGGCGGGAAGACCAGTGCATCGCAGACCGCCACGATCTCGGGCGAGAAGGTTCCGGTCACGTTACCGGACGCGTTGTTGGTGAAGGTGACCGTGATGCCCGTCGTCGCGAGTTCCGCGCCGCAGCCGAAGCCGGCTGCAAAGGGCTCGTCGACGTTCTGACCCGCAACCTGCGGGAAGTCAGCGAGGAGCGCTGCTGGAATCACGATGTCGAAGCGCGGACCACCGGGAACCGAAGCGTTCTCGAAGGTCGTGCCTGCGCCATCCAGGTCTGCCGCGGTGCCAATGAAGTTGGCCAGTGGGAGTCCATCGGGGTTGGCGGCCACGGCCCCGTCGGCACCGACCACCGTGACGGGCGCGGAGCGCACCGTCTCGAGGACACCTGCCTCATCCTGGAAGGTCACCACGACGCGAACCCGGAGGCCGGCCTCTGCCACGGTGACGTCCATGCTCTGGCCGGTGACCCCGATCGGGTCGCCAGTACCGTTGATGCCGCCCAGCCGGATGATGTCTTCGAAGACACCGCTTCCAGCCTCGAGCTCGGACTGCCAGACGAAGCTCGCACCGGCGGGATCGACCCCACCCAGCAAGCTCACGTTGTCGGCATCCATCACGGCCGAGAGGTCGGCCGTCGCCATACCGTCCACCTGGGGCAGCAGGGGCGAGATGGTGGGCTGGCCCGTTGCCAGGCTGTTGCCACCGGCCGCGCCGTCGCCGCCAATCTCGAGCGTCACGTCGTCGAACGCCAAGCGCTCGATGTTCTTGACCAGGTCTCGACCGGTGCTTCCGAGTACGCGATTGTCGAGAACCTCGATGTAGCCATCGGGGCCAGCGAGCGCATCCGGACCGCCGAACACGTCGTCGACCGTGAGGACGCCCATGGCATCAACCACGCCCTCGATCGAGTAGTCGGCGAGGTTGCCCGCGAAGGTCGCGGTATCCGTGTCCACGTTCATTGGATCCCGATCGCTGATCGCGCGTGAGATCGAGAGCTCACCCGGGTTGATCGCACCGGCGAAGATCGCCTGGGCGACGTCCTGCATGCTGTCGACAACGATGATCATCTCGGCTGCATCGAGGGCCGCCTGGGCCGCTGCGAGGCCCGCGCTTGCATCTGTCACGGCCTGAGCCGCTACGCCTGCATCCACGAGTGCCGCCGCTGCCGCCGCATCCGCCACGACCGAAGCCGCCGCCGAGGCCACCGCCGCCGCCGCTGAGGCATCTGCCGTCGCTTGGGCTGCCTGTGCATTGTCCGCCGCCGCCTGGGTGGTCAGCGTGGCCGCAGCCAGCGCTGCCGCCGCATCCGCTGCCGCCTGGGCCGCTCCGGCCGCAGTCGCGTTCGCTGCCGCAAGCGCGGTCTCTGCCGCGACCTCGGCCGCAATCGCATCCGCCGCCACCTGCGCTGCCGCAAGCTCTGCCGCCGCCGCGGTCGCTGCATCGGCAGCCGCTGCGTCGGAAGCTGTCGCCGCCGCCGCCGAAGCTGCCGCTGCGGCATCGGCCATCGCCTGCGCGTCAGCCGCGTTGGCTGCTGCTGCGTCCGAAGTCGCCTGCGCTGCCGCTGCCGCATCCGCTGCCGCCTGGGTCGTCAGAGTGGCTGCCGCCAGCTCTGCTGCCGCGTCCAATGCGGCCTGTGCCGCCGCTACCGAAGCCGCGTTCGCTGCCGCGAGCGCGGTCTCTGCCGCGACCTCGGCCGCAATCGCGTCCGCTGCCGCCTGGGCTGCTGCGAGACGTGCTGAATCTGCGTCCGCCGCGGCTGCCTGTGCCGTTGCGAGATCCGCTGCCGCCGCGGCCGAAACCACCGCCGCCGCATCCGCAATCGCCTGCGCTGCAGCCGAAGCCGTCGCCGCATCATCGGCCATCGCCTGCTCGGACGCCGCCGCATTCGCCGCTGCAACTGCTGCGGCCGAAGCCGCTGCCGCATCCACGATGGCCTGCGCCTCCGCGGCCTGGGCCGCAGCCGAAGCCGCCGCCGCTGCATCTGCAGCCGTCATGGCGTTCGCTGCCGTTGCTGCGGCCGCGCCCGAAGCCGCTGCCGCCGCATCCGCAGTCACCTGCGCCGCAGCTGCAGCCGCCTGGGTCGCTGCCGCCGCCGTGGCTGCTGCATCCGCCGCCGCCTGTGCCGTATTGACCTGGGCCTGGGCCGCGTTCGCAGCCGACTGGGCCGCGATCGCGTTCGTGAGGGCCGTCACGAAGTCACCCTCGCCGCTCGCGATGAACGCGAGCAGGGCTGCCTGCGCTGCGTCGCGCGCATCGAGGGCCGCCTGAAGCGCCGCCTCTGCGCCCGCGAGCACGCCATCCGCGTTCGTCTGTGCCGCTGCCGCTGCCGCCGCGTCCGTCGCTGCAGTCGCTGCCGCCGCTGCCGCATTGGCCGCATCGGCCGCGGCCTGATCGGCTGCCGCCTGGGCTGCACCTGCTGCCGCAGCATCGGCCGCCGCCGCCGTCGCGGCCGCGCTGGCCGCTGCGGTGGTGGCCGCCATCGCGGCATCCGCTGCCGCCGCTGCGTCAAGGGCTGCCGTCATGGCATTCAGGGCCGCAGCCGCTGCTGGCGCTGCCTGAGCCGCCTCCGCCGCTGCTGCATCGGCCGCCGCCTGTGCCGCCGCTGCATCGGCCGCTGCCGCGTTCGCGGCTGCCATGGCTGCGCCATCGGCCACTGCCTGCGCTGCGCTGGCGGCATCGAACGCCGTCTGCGCGTCGAGCGCCGCTTGCGTGGCTGCATCGGTGGCCGCCATCGCCGCGGCCTCTGCCGCGACCGCGTCTGCTGCCGCCGCTGTGGCCGCGGCTGCCGCCGCATCGGCGTCAGTAGAGTCTACGCCAGCCGCGATGTTCGCATCGGCCGCATTCTGAGCCGCCGCCGTCGCCGCATCGGCCGCTGCCGAAGCGATCGCCTGTGCTGCGGCCGCGTTCACTGCCGCTGCCGCATCGACGGCCGCTGCCGTTGCCGCGTCTGCCGCCGCTGCTGCCGCCGTAGCTGCCGCTGCGGCTGCCGCATTCTCGGCCGCAGCCGCGTCAATCGCTGCCAGTGAAGCCGCCTCGGTGGCCGCCATCGCCGCGGACTCTGCCGCGGCCGCTGCTGCTGCCGCCGCATTCGCCACGTCTTCGGCCGCCATCGCCGCCGCGTCCGTCACGCCGGCAGCGATCTGGGCATCGGCTGCATTTAGCGCGGCCGTCGTGTTTGCAGCCGCTGCTGCCGCATCAGTCGCGGCCTGCGCCGCGTCCGCGGTCTCCTGAGCGTCCGCCGCTGCCGCTGCCGCCGCCGTCGCGATGACGTTGGCGTCGGCCGCTGCCGAAGCAGCGGTCGCGTTGTCAAGGTTCTGCTGCGCCGCTGCAGCCTCGATTGCGAGGGGACCGCCAAACCGGACCATGGGGTTCGGGGTCGAGATCCCGACCGCGAGCGCCGCGTCGCCATCGATGATGTCGTCGCCGAGGTCGCCCTCGATCACGTCGCTGCCGGCGCCGCCGAGCATGAGCTCGCCGCCGGTCCAGCCGAACTGGGTCCAGCCGTTCACGGGATCGACCGGAAGGACACGGCGCTCGGTGACGGGGATCATGTCATCCAGGCCATCGATCAGCGAGAAGCCGTCGTGCATGATGGTGCCACCCGCATTGGTGGCCACCACCAGTTCGTTGCCACCCAGGCCGGCTTCGGTCAGGGCCGCGCCGTTCAGGATGTCGGCATGCGGCGAACCGCTCACGCCCTCGACCCGGTCGTACCGGTCGGCCACGGTAGCGCTCGAGGGAGGCAGGGTCGGCCGCAGGAAGATGGTCAGGTCGAGATCGATGTCCACGCCTTCGGGATTGTTCGCGAAGCTCACCCAGTCGAAACCGAGCTGGCCTTCGACGCGATCGATGCCGGGACCGGCCACGATGATGTCATCGCCGTTTTCCATGTCGGCATCGTTGTTGCCGTTGCGGCTGATGAAGACGTCGTTGCCCTTGTGTCCGGGCTCGCCTGCCTCGGCAGCAACACCGAAGTCGCCCTGGAAGAGGTCCTCACCGCCGCCCAGGTTCTCCATCCAGTCGTTGCCCTGGCCACCGCGAATGTGACCGAGGAACAGGCCGTCCAGGATGTAGTCGTCGCCGGGTCCAGCGAAGATCTCGCCGAGTTCGCTCGGGTTCACGATGAAGTCGTTGCCGTTGTCACCGAAGATCACGTCCTCTTCGTTACCACTGTTGATGGCGTCGTTGCCATCGCCACCTTCGATCACGTCCGGACCGCCGAGGTCCGTAATGATGTCATCGCCGGGACCGCCCTCGATCAGGTCGGCGCCGTCGCCGCCCTCGAGCCGGTCGTTACCTGCGCGACCCCAGATCGAGTCGTCGCCGATGCCACCGATGATGGTGTCGTTCCCGGACGTGCCGCCGATGGTGTAGTGATCTCCACCGGTCGTCTGCAGGAACCGCGTCGGATCCGGCACGTTGATGTTGGTCGTGCTCGACGCTGGATCGCGGATCCAGAACGGGAACAGTTCCGACTCGCCCTCGGGATCTACACTCCCGAGACCATCGTTGAACTGAAGGGTCTGGTCGACCTCCATGATGAAGTTCGGAACCGAGAACACGTTGAGCGAGAGGCTGCCATGGCCTGCCATACCGATGTCGGTATTCCGCATGACCAGCGCCGTGAACGAGTTGGACTCGAGTTCATTGAAGAAGTGCGTGTTCGCGGTCCGAGCTACGTAGTAGAAGCGGTCCCCGATCTCCATGCGCTCGATCTGGTTCTCGAACACGAAGTTGTGCGTCGAGCCCAGGTAGCCACCGAAGGGCTGTCGCTCCTCCGCGAGGCCACCGTTCCAGAAGTCCACATCTTCGATACCCGTGGTGGGCGTCCCGCCGATGGGGGTTGCATATGCGCCGCGGCTGAAGAGGAAGTCCCGCGCATCGGCCGGAACCGCCGCAGTGCCGTCACTCCAGCCATTGTTCACGCAGTAGGTCGCCGCGTCAGCCGTGAGCGAACCCACGATCGCGCAGGCCGCCGCACGCTTTCCAGCGTAGGTCGTGGCTGTCGTGATCGAGTCATGCGTGCCGTAGGCCGCGATGAAGTTCACGAGGCTCGCCTCGTGGCGCAGGTTGTCGCCGTAGTCCATCCAGTGGATGTAGGGCTTGAGCTGCTCACTCGCGGTGGCCTTGAAGAAGCGCCGCCGGGCCGCGTTCAACGAGGGATTTCCCACGTCACGACCACGCGCGATGTTAATGGCGCCGAGGTCGAGGGGAAGCCCCACGAGGTTATTCTGCATCGACCCGGTCACGAACTCGTCGATCTCGTTCGCGACAGTCCGGGTGAGACCGCGGATGACCGCGCCCGCTGCCACTTCCGGCGAGAGCGTCGGGTTTCCGGCTGCGTCCGAGTTCTGGAACGCGAGCGGGTTCAGGAAGGCCTCGAACAGGCCCAACTGCTCGCCCGCCCCGGCCGCATTGACTGCGCCCGCATCCACGATCGTATTGAAGTCCGAGTCGAGACGATCGACCGTCTCGGTGAGCATCGAGTGCCCGAAGCGGTACACGGACTGAGAGAACTCCGCCGTGATCGAGACGTCCACGTTGGTGTGGTGGCCCTCGAAGGCGTCCTTGAGTCCCGAAAGCGTCGGCGCGAACTCGTCGAACACGATCCGGTTGTACTGCATCTCCGTACCGAAACGTGCGGCCTGGAAGACGCGCTCGCCGTGCCAGTCGAGACCGAGATCATCGATCGCCATCTTTGCGGTCATCTGGTTCATCAGCGAAGCATCCGTGACCGGGAACGCGAGGTTCAAGGCCGGAATCGCGTCGACGTCCACGTCGAGCCATTCGTTCAGGAAGGCCAGATCGTTGTCTGCCGCCGCGGAGTCCAGGACCACGCGCTTGACCACGTCCACGAGCCGGTTGTGCTCGGAGTGGAAGATGTGGTGGACCGTGGTGAGTGCGATGTTCTCGTTGCAGCGCCCGTCTCCACACATGAAGTGGCGTCCGAGCAACTCGTCATCGTACTCGCCCGGGGCCGCCGACTCGCGGATCCCGCGCGTGACCTGACCGCTGAGCATGTCGGTCCGCGCATTGACCACGGTGTCGGCATCGGGCGTGCCATTCGGGGCCGCCGAGTGGGCCACGTCGAGGAAGAAGCTGTGCCCGCTGCGAAGCGCGAGGCTCGCATCCACGGGATTGTCCAGGCTGCCCTCGAGCAGCGTCGGCGTGCCGTCCGGGTTGGTGCCGGTCACGATCTGCGCAAAGCCGCCCGCACCCTTGATGATGCGACCGTAGATGTCGGTATGGATGTGCGGAATGTTGGCGCCATCCTGGTCATCGAGGTCGATGCCGAGCACGGTGCGGGCCTGGTTGCGGATGTCCGCCCAGGTCGACATTCCCATCGGACCGCCCGCCATTCCCGGGGTACCGCCGTTGAGCAAGCGACCGCTGTTCTCCGGGCTGCCGTTCACCAGTTCGTAGTGGCGGAGCAGCGCGTTCTGGCCGCCGTGCGACCCGTAGGTCTGCTGCTGGTCGACGTGGGGGGTGGTGCGGTTCAGGAACTGGCGATTGCCGTCGGCGTCCGTGAACTGCGTGGCCCGAGTCATCGCCATCGAGGCGCCTTCGCCCGGTGCGAAGAGCGGGTCGTCTCCGGGGACCGCCATCACCACCGTACCGTTGCCGCCCTTTTCGATCAGGTCGAGACCGTGATCGAAGAACTGCGCGAAGAAGGTCATGTAGGCGTTGGTGGGTGCCGACAGACCCTCGTCCGGTGCGGTGTTGGGGATGAAGAACTGGTTGGCGCCGGCGATGTCCGGGCCGATGTCCTCTCCCTCTTCAGCCGCTGCGGTCGCCACCGCCGCCGGGTTCTCGGTCGACTGGTTGACGATCAGGTGGCTGATTTGCCGCGGGCTGTTGTCCAGGACGTCGGCGTCGCTGGCGTAAGTCGTCCCTCCGTCAGCCGCGGGGAACACCTTGTCACCGCTGTCGCTGAAGAACTCGTCGGCCCGGCCGTTGTTTTCCTGGCCGGGGATCAGACTGTTGCAGCTACCGTCCACGGTGCGCAGGCCCCAGGGGACGCTTGCGTTCGGGAGGATGCTGAGCAGCGCGTCGCACGATTCGCCTGCCGCGACGTGCGCCTCTGAAAATTCAATTTGCTTGAGTATGAAATTGAGGTCCGAGCGGTCGAATGCCAGGTCCCCTGAGGCGGACTGGGCAACTGCCATCCCGGACAGCATCGCGGTGGCCAGGAAGGCCACCAGGATGGTGAGTCGGGAGAGCAGGCTGAGCGCTCTACTTCTGTCACCGGTCATATTCTTCTCCTCGGCTGGGTCGTTCGCCCGTTTCGGGCGGGCCATTGGGTTTCGGTTGCTTGCGAATTCACGGAATCTCCACTGGGGTCGAATGGCCCCAGTTCTGAAAACCGCGGGTATATGGCCATAGTGCACCATCAAAGTCAAGCATTCCTGGTGAATTACCCCCATTTTATTTCTTGATGCACATCTCCGTTGGATTTATTGGGATGTTTTGCGCGCAGCTTGCGGAGATCGTGTCTAAAACACCACAAATCTCGAACCGGCAACCGCTGGCCGAGGCGCCTCCAGAGAGCTCGTGGCGCGCGGATTCCCGGGTCGAGGGGGGGCCCGGACCCGAGCTCCGCCAGGCGGCGGTCGCGTGGCCCCGGGTCCGTCCTCTAAGCTCCGCTTCGCATGCGGATCCGCGTGTTCGGGTGGGGGGTGGCCGGGACCGTCGCGCTGGCACTGGTCGCGTGCGGTGTGTTCATGCTGCGGGCGGAGCGCGCGGTCGAAGCGCGCTTCCAGCGGGGTCTGTTCCAGACGCCTTCGCGGATGCTCGCGCGGCCGCTCGTGCTCGAGCGCGGAGACGACCTCGATCGCCTGGATCTGCTGGCACGCCTGGAGCGGCTGGGGTTTCGCCCCGCGCGTGCGAGCAGGCGCCCGCCGGAGCGCGCTGAGGACCCGCCGGTGCGCCCGGAGCGCGGCGAATACCTGCGGACCCCGGACGCGCTCCATCTGGGACTTCGCGGCGGCGAGCCGGGCGCGGTCGACCGGGTTCAACTCCGCCTGGACGAACGCGGACGCATCTCGCGGATCGCAAACGCAGATGGATCCGCCCTGCCCCGGCTCACGCTCGAGGGCGAGCTGATCGGAGAGATTCAGCCAGCCGTACAGGCGCGACGCAAGCTGGTGGCGTTTCGGGACCTGCCGCGCACGCTGGTCGAGGCGGTGATCGAGATGGAGGACCGCCACTTCCTGGAACACCCGGGACTCGACGCCTGGCGCATCCTGGGCGCGAGCCTCGCGAACCTGCGCGCGGGACGCATCGTGCAGGGAGGCAGCACCATCACCCAGCAGCTGGTCAAGAACTTCTGGCTCTCGCCGGAGCGCTCCTTGGGCCGCAAGCTACGTGAAGCGTCGATGGCCCTGGTGCTGGAGTGGCGCCACCCGAAGCAGGAGATCCTCGAGGCCTACCTGAACGAGATCTACCTGGGCCAGAGCGGCAGCGTCGCCATCCATGGCGTGGGCCAGGCGGCCCAGCACTACTTCGGGCGAGAAGTCTTCGACCTGAGTCTGGCGCAGGCGGCGCTGCTGGCCGGGATCATTCCGGCACCCGGACGCTATTCGCCGTTCCAGGATCCGGATGCAGCGCTCGCACGCCGGGCGCTGGTGCTCGGCGTGCTCGCGGAGCGTGGACGGATCTCGGAGGAAGCCCACCGCGCGGCTCGGGCCGAGCCCTTGCTGCTGCACCGGAGCCGCGCAGCGTCAGAGCCGGCCCCCCACTTCGTGGCACAGGTTCGGCAGGAACTCGCCGAGCACTGGGACGAGGCGCTGCTGGCCACCCGCGGACTCTCGATCACCACAACGCTCGACTCGGAGCTTCAATCGTTCGCGCGACGCGCCGTGGCGCGGGGGCTCGGCCGCCTGGAGTCGACCTACCCCGGCCTGCGCCGATCGGAGCAGCCGCTGGAAGCGGCCCTGGTCGCGCTCGACCCGACGACGGGCGAGATCCTGGCGCTGGTGGGAGGCCGCGACTTCGCGCGCAGCCAGTTCAACCGCGCGACCCAGGCGAAGCGACAGCCGGGCAGCGTCTTCAAGCCGATCGTGGCCCTGGCCGCGCTCTCGCGTGGCGAGGGCGGGCTGCCCGCGTTCACGCTGATCTCGGAGCTCGACGACTCTCAGCTGGTCGTGACCACCGGGAAGGGCGACTGGATCCCGGTCAACTTCGACCGTGAGTTCCGCGGCCCGGTGACGCTCCGCGACGCGCTCGAGCGCTCGCTGAACGTGCCGATGGCGCGGCTGGGGCTCGAGGTCGGGCCCGCCCGCGTGGTCGAAACTGCGCGCAGGCTGGGGCTCGAGGGCGAACTCCGCCCGATCCCGAGCCTCGCACTGGGCCCCTTCGAAATGAGCCTGCTCGAGATGACGCGCGCCTACGGAGTGTTGGCGGCGCGCGGGCTTCGCGCCGAGTCGCGCAGCTACCTCGCGGTGACCGCGCCGGACGGGGAAGCGCTGGAGCAGAGCGTGCTGCGCGCCGAACAGGTCTTCGACCCGTCGGAAACCTGGCTGGTGACCGAGGCGCTGCGGGCTGCCGTCGAGCGCGGCACAGGCCGCTCGCTCGCGCGCTTTGGGCTCGCGGGCCGCGTGGCCGGCAAGACCGGGACCACCAACGACTTCCGCGACGCCTGGTTCATCGGCTACACGCCGGATCTCGTGGTCGGGGTCTGGGTCGGATTCGACGCCGGGGACAGCCTGGGCCTGCCAGCCTCGGCGGTGGCGCTCCCGATCTTCGGCCGCTTCATGCAGGCCGTGTTCGAGCAGGCCGAGCCGCCGCGCTTCCGGGCTCCGGCCGGGCTCGAGTTCGTGCGAATTCACCCCGAGAGCGGCCTTCGCGCCGGGCCCGGCTGCCCGGGACCCCGCCAGCCGTTCCTGCGCGGGACGGCGCCCGATCGCCAGTGCACGGTCGCGGTGTGGAAGACCGCGATGCGGGGCCTGCGCTGGCTGCGCGAGCAGCTTCCCGGAGGCCGGTCTCAGGCCGACGGAGCGCGCTCGGAGTAAACCCGGGCTCGCCCGGGCGCCCGGGGGCCGCCAGCGCCGCTCCCGCGCCTCAAGCGACTCGAAGCCGGAACCGATTTGCCAGTGGGTGAGCCTTCGCCCAGGAAGCGCCCCGCGGGGATTCCGCGCTGACACTCTCGCCAGCGAGGCTCGGCTCAGCCACTGAGAAGGCGGGCGCGGCTGGCCCGGGAGCGACACATGCCGGATCCGGAAGCGAAACGCGAAGACTCGACGGTCGCAGCGGCCCGGGCGCGGCGCTACGGCGAGCTGCGTGCCGCGCAACGCGCGCTCTGCAGTTCGGCGCTTCCGAACCGTGCGAGCCCGGCCGAGACGCTGCTCAGGGAGGCGCGGGCGCGGCTGCGCAAGGTCGCCGAACTGCGGCGCGAAGGGCCCCGGGGCAGCGACGCGGGTGCTTCCGCGTCTGAGATCGACCGGTTGCTGGATCTCGCCGCCGACGAACTGCGCGGTCTGGCGCTGGCTACGAGCTTCTCCCAGTTCCGGGCCACCCTGCCCCACCTGCGCGATTCCCACCCCGACGAGGTGGCGGCGTTGCTCGACCTCTGCCTGCCCGAAGCCGAGCGCGCTTCTCAGGCCCGGAACCTGTGCGAGTACATGATCACGCTGCTGGCGACCGAGAAGCCCGCCGGCAAGGTGCTGATCCGCTGCGATCCCGCCGTGATCACGCCCGGGGTTCGCGAACTCTGTGGGCGCGCCGTCGAGAGATCCGACGCGGTCCTCGATCACCTCGACGCGCTGCGGGAAGCGATCGCCGAGATCAGCAACCCGCTCGAGCTCGAAGAAGTGCGCGAACAGTTGCGCGGCTACAAGGACAAGATGGGTCCGGAGTTCTGGGTCCCCGAAGTGCTGTACGCGCTCATCGAGTACAACGTCGCGATGCAGAACCGGATGGAGGACGCCGTCGAGGCCGACCGCACGCTCGATTCGCTCGACACGCTGACCACGCCGTCGTGCTCGAGCGAGTACACGTTTACGCTGCCCGGAGTCGGCGAGGTTCCGCGGATCACGGCGCTCGGTCTGCGCCCGCGGAGTGCCGCACCCGCAGGGCCGGCGCGGGAGCGGCTCCCGGCGGGCGAGCGTGGCCGGCTTCCGCCGGCCGCCCCGCGGCTGCCGGCCCGGCGACCGGCGCCGTGGCGCGCTCCGCGGCCGGTTCGCGATGCGCCGCTTCCCGAGCTTCTGGCTCCCGCACCCGCCGATCCGGGTCCGCAGAATTTCGAGGGGCGCTGCCGCGAGGCGATCACGGAACTCGAGGCGGGACTCGCGGCGCGCATCACGCAGGGAGCCCCCGGACCCGGACCGGTCGGGGACCTGGTCATGCGGCTGGATCTGGCCCCGCTGAGCCGCTGGGAGCGGCTCGCGTTCGCGGCCGGGAGCGATGCGGCGGATGCGCCTGAGCTGCGGGCGGCAGTGCTGGCCGGGCTGCTCGTGCGCCACATCGACCAGATCGAGGAGCCGCTCGCACGACTCGGCCTCTCGCGCGCGCAGCTCGAAACGCGCTGGTTCGACGAGGTCGGGGACGGCATCCAGCAGGCGATCGCTCACGCACTGGTCGACGATGCCTACGCGCGGGCGCGGGAACTGGCCGAGACAAAATCCAAGTTCTTGCACCCGTCTCGGGGGGCTCAGACCCGGGCCCGCCTACCGTCTGCCCTGAGCGGCCCCTTCGTACAGCCCCGGCCCGAGGCCCCGCCCGTGCGGCGTGCTGCGCGCGCCCGGCCCGCATGGAGATCCTGGCGCCGGACCGCGGTACTCGCGGCGCTTCTCGCGGCCGTTCTGGGGGTGATCGCAGTTCGGGCGCTTGCGCCCGAGGCCGGGGGCTCGGCCCAGATGCTGGCGCCGGGCGCGCTGCGCGTAATCTCTCCGCACCTGGCGTCGGCCTACCGCGATGGGTTCGGCTACGGACCGCGCTTCTTCGGGACGCTGTCCGAGAGCTGGGACGCCCAGGCGCCGGATCGGCGGCGTGCCGCGGCGCTGGCCCTGGGAGCGCGCCTGCAGCGCTTCGGCGTCGTCGAGGCGCTGCTCTTCGACGCCCGCCGGCAGCTGCGCGTGCACTACCGCGACGGTGCGTTACTGGTTCCGGCCGCTCCGGCCGGCGCACCCGAAAGCGACTAGAGCCCCGGCACCGGGAAGCCGGAGCATAGCTGCTCGACCTCTCGCCGGATCCGCTCGAGTGCCGCCGCGTCCTGGTGCGCGGCGAGTGCCTCCACGATCCAGTGGCCCAGCCGTTCCATCTCGACCTCCCGGAAACCGCGTGTGGTCGCGGCCGGCGTGCCGATGCGAATCCCGCTCGGGCGGAGCGGCGGGTTGGGATCGTCGGGGATGATCTGCTTGTTCGTCGTGATCGCGACCTGGTCGAGGGTCTCCTCTGCCACGCGTCCGTTGATGCCGAAGCTTTGCACGCTGTCGAGCACCAGCATGTGGTTGTCGGTGCCACCGGTCACGAGCGAGGCGCCCTGCGAGATCAGAGTCCGGGCCAGGGCCCGGGCGTTGCTCACGCAGGTCATCGCGTACTCTGAAAACTCCGGTGCCTGGGCCTTGCCGAGCGCGATCGCGATGGCGGCGATGGTGTTCATGTGGGGCCCTCCCTGGAGGCCCGGAAACACCGACTGATCGATCGTCTTCGCGAACTTCTTCTTGCAGAGCACCATGCCGCCTCGGGGTCCGCGCAGGCTCTTGTGGGTGGTGGTGGTCACGATGTCGAAGCCGTAATCGAATGGGTTGCGCAGTGCGCCCCCCGCGATGAGTCCGCCGATGTGGGAGACGTCGGCCATCGTGATGGCGTCGATCTCGTCCGCGATCTTCTTGAACTCCGCGTAATCGTAGTCGCGCGGATACGAGGTGTAGCCGGCGAGCACGATCTTGGGCCGCGCCGCCAGCGCGAGTTCACGCACCTCGCCGAAGTCGATCCGGCCCTCCTCCTCGGGGTGGGTCCGGTAGCGGACGAAGTTGAAGATCTTGCCCATGTGCGAGACCGGAGCGCCGTGCGTCAGGTGCCCGCCGTGGGAGAGATCCATGCTCAGGATCGGGTCGCCGGGCTTGAGGAAGGCCAGGTAGACCGCCTGGTTCATCGGGGATCCGGACAGAGGCTGCACGTTTGCGTGCTCGCAGCGAAACAGCGCGCAGGCGCGCTCGCGCGCGAGATTCTCGATCTGGTCCGTGAACTCCTGGCCGCCGTAGTAGCGGCGGCCCGGATAGCCCTCCGAGTACTTGTTGGTGAAGACCGAGCCGAGGGCGGCCAGCACCTCGGGATAGGTGTAGTTCTCGGACGGGATCAGCTCGATCCCGCGCCGCTGGCGGTCCTCTTCGCCGACGAGTGCGGAGAAGACGTCCGGATCGTTCTGGGCCAGCCGTTCGCGATTTCGATCCATCGTCCCTCCCCCCTCCCTCACGAGTGGACGCGAGCGGACACGCCCGGACCGACTCGACCCCGGATGCTACACGTCTTCGTCCTCCCTCACCTCTCGAAGCAGGATCGGGTGGCGAGCGTGGGGGGGACCTCCGTTCCAGCCCGGCAACAGCGCGGCCTCCAGCATCCAGGATCGCGCCAGCGAGGCGTCCAGCACCACGGAGCCCGCGTCGAAGCCCTCCGCGATGCTATCCCAGAGTTCCTGACCGCCGCTTTCCCACCAGGTGCGTGCGTCGTGTTCGAAGTCGATCGCGATCCGGACCACGCGCCCAAGCATGCAGCTCCGAGTGGAGCTTCGCCAGCCTGCAAAGCGGATTGGGGCGGGTTCTGCACACGCTGGCTTTCCACTCACCCCGCGGGGTACTATCTCCGGGGTAGCCCCCGGCGCCGGTCCCTCGGGGCCCGGCCTCGCTCGCTGGCCCGGAAGCCCCGGTCCCCGTGGCTTCAGATTGGGCCGGGAGCCGCCGGATCCGGCGGTTTGCAGCAGGCGGCGCACAATCCGGAGTGGCAGTAGCGTTCGGATAGGGAGGAATTCGATGTACGGCATGAGGATGTTGCCGCTGGCGCTGGCCTGGCTGCTGTCGGCCGCGGTGCTTGCTCAGGATCCAGCCCCCGTAGCAATGCCGCTGGGCTCGGAGGACGTGGTGCCCGGTGTCCCGTTCCAGGCAGGGGACGTCCTGACCTTCGAGCAGCTCGACAAGCTCAAGGACTATCTGCCTCCCCCGTTCTGGGAGAACCGCGAGTACTTCTTCTACGAGGGGATGGAACTCACGATCGGCCCGTTCCATCGCAAGTACGGCGAAGCCGATGCCTACACCAGGGTCACCAAAGAGAACCGCGGCAAGACGTCGCTCGGCCGGGACGGCTCGCTCGAGGGCTACTCGGGTGGAATGCCCTTCCCGAACGATGAGATCGACTGCGAGAAGGATCCGGATGCAGCGACCAAGATCATCTGGAACTTTACCAAGGCCTGGAATGGCGACGGCGCGATGTCGAACTGGTCCTACACCTACTGGGACCGCGGCGAGCAGCTCCCGCTGTACTACGAGGGGACGTCGAAGATCATCCTGATGACGGACCGGGTGGAGCCCAAGTACCGCCAGGATCCCGACTCAACCGGGAAGATCTTCAGGCACGAAAAGCGTCAGACCGTGTTCGGGATCGAGGTCGAGGCCCCGTTCGATGCCCGGGGCATCCTGCTGCTGACCTATCGCTACAATTCCGCGGACGGTCCCCTGGAAGAGGCCAAGAACGACGACACCTGGGTCTACCTGCCAGATCTCCGGCGGGTGCGCCGGATCTCGACCGCGCAGCGGACGGACTCGGTGCAGGGCACCGACTTCACGCTGGACGACCTGCGGAGCTTCGCGGGCGTCCCACCCCAGTACCACTGGAAGTGCCTGGGCGAGGCGGAGATCCTGTCGCCCTTCAACACGCAGGATCTCGCGTATCCCTACACGGACGACTACAACTTCGGCCCATACGGCTTCAGCTTTGCGAACGACCGCTGGGAAATGCGCAAGGCATGGGTCATCCGTTTCGATCCCAAGAACGACGATCACCCCTATTCCCGCAAAGACATCTACATCGACCAGGAAACCAACGAGCCGCTTTACAGCTTTGCGTATGACCGCAAGAAGGAACTCTGGAAGATCATCTGGCACAACCACCGCTACAGCGAGGACTGGGACGGAACGACGCCGGAGCGTACCGACACGAAGGCCAAGGACGGCGTCTGGTACAAGGGCTGGGAAGGCGTGGAGAAGCCAAACGATCTGCGGATCGTGGCCGACATCATCGTGAACGTGCAGACCGGGACCGGAAACCGAATCGAGTTCTGGGACGGTCACGGCATGCCGCTACGGACCAAGGGCAAGATTCGCAGGTACATCGATATCGGACGCCTGAACAAGGGCCGCTGAGCCGGCGGCCGAGCCCGGTTTCGGGCTCGGTCTGGCCCCCCCCCGCAAGCGCGGCCGACGCACTGGCGGGCGTCCGAATGCAGGCCGAGATGTGTTCCTCTCCGCGCCGGCTGCCTCATTATGCGAATCCGGTTCCTCCCGGTTCCGGTTCGCTTCGCAAGTGGGTCGCAGGCGGTACGCAGATGCGCGTGTAATCTGCCCGGAACCGCCCGGAGGTCCTAGGGTCCAGGGCTTGCATCGCAGCCGGGCATGGATTTTCGTGCCTCCGCTCCGGCGCTCCTGGGCGCGCTCCTGATTGGGGCTGGGGCGCCTGCCGCTGCCGAGACTCTGGCCGGCCTGTGCCCGGATGGAAGCGCCTTCGTCGTGCAAGATCGGGCGGCCGTTCCGTGCAGGTACGCGCGCTTCGTCGAGCCTGAAGACATGCCGCCGTTGCGGCCGAAGTTCCTGCCCCGGCCCTACGCATGGCAGCTCGATCGGGAGGCCCGTGATCCCGACAATCCATACAACCTCGTCGAGCGCGCGCGCAAGATCCGCGAGCTGAGAGCCCGGAGAAGCGGTCCCTCCGGGCCGTCCCTGGTCGGCTCCGGTGCATCTGCTGCGAACCCCACGGGGGGGTCTTCCGTTATTCCACGGACCGCAAGCGGCGCGGCCAACGGGCGCGTGGACCGGGTGTTCGGATTGGCGCTGCGCGAGCCGGAGCTCGCCGATCTGCTGGAACTCGTGGAACTTCGGCAGCAACTGGCCCCGGCGCGCATCGAGGTCGAGGACGCGGCCGGAGCTGCGCGCCTACAGATTTCGTTCGCGTACTCAGCGGCTTTTGAAGCCCGGGCACTCGAGGCGCTCGGTCTTTCCGATGGAAGACGCGTCCTGGTCTTTTCACTCTACGCCCTGCAGCCGACCGAGTTCCACCCGAACTTCTTCGTGATCCAGCGCGAGATCACCTTCTGGCCCGAGCCCGAGGACCCCCGCGAGGTGGGACTGCTCGCAGGCGAGCGCGGAGCGGTTCCGGCCGGGGGCGTGGTGCTCGGTTACCTGGTGGTCCCGGACCGCTTCGATCTGGCGGGCGCAATCGAGTTCTTCTGGAACGATCACCACGCCAGAGCGCAGCTCGTCCCCTAGTCCGGATGCTTTTCGAAACCCGGGTGCGCTTCGAAACGAGACGTGCGCTCGGTGCAAAAGGGAGCGCTCTGACCTGCGGGATGCGAAGGCCGCCTGCCCGTGTACTTGGAAAACGTGAGGATCTGATGCAACAAGCGTTCGGAAGCTCGCAAAAGCCGGTCAGCGGAAACTTCGGGGTTCGTGGCCTGCGTCTTGCAGCCTCGACGCGCATGCAGCTTCGCTTCCCGACGCCCATGCTCGCGCTCGTGCTGTTGCTCGTGGGCTGCGGCTTTGCCCACGTAAACCAGGACATCGACAGCCGGCCCGAGACAAGTGCCGGAATGGGCGCCAGCGTTCTGTACCCGGGTCAGCGGCCGCCCGCACTCGGCACGCCGGGGAATGCGTCGGCCCGGAGCCCCGAAGCCGGAAATGCAGCGGCCGAGTCCGACGTCACGATGATCGGGGGAAGCTCGAGCCGGGAGACGGGCTCGAGGCGGATTCGCAATACGCCACTCGGGCCGATCACCGCACTCTTCGGTTATCCCTTCTGGATTTTCGGCAAGAGCGTGAGCGAGGCCGCGGACGAGGCGGCGAAGCAGAAGGCCGCAGAGACGCCCGCCCCCGTCACTCCCGATCAGCGTGAGCGCAACCGTCTCACCCACGAGAACGACGAGTTGCTGCGCGAACTCCAGCCGGCGGGTGCCGGCGCCGGAGTTGCACCTGCGCCCCCTTCTCAGGCTGCTGTTCTGACCCCGGGTTCCGGATTTCCTCTCAGCGCCCGTCCTGCGTCCCGTCCCGACTCGATCGGTGCGGAGCTCGCGGCCCTTCGGAACGCGCTCGCCCCCGAACCGAGCGTACCGAAGTTGACCCTGCCCGAGCTTTCGCCCTCGCGGGTCATCGACCGAGACCAGGACGGGCGTCCCGACTACTTCGTGTACGGTCCGGTCGAGGCGCCGGAGCGCGAACTCTTCGACGACGATCAGGACGGTTCCCCCAATCGCATCGTGACCTACTCCGCGAACGGCCTGGTTTCGCGGGTGGAGGAGGATGCGGATGGAGACGGACGGCTCGAGTCCGTGACCGTATTCGAGGAGGGTCAGCCGGTTCGGAAGCGCGCCGATACCGGGCAGGACGGAGAGACCGACTCCTGGAGCTTCTTTCGTGAAGGCGAACTCGTCCGTCACGAGGTCGACCGAAACGGAGACGGTTTTCGCGATCTCGTCCTCTGGTACGAGTCCGGCCAGTTGGTGCGCGAGGAGGAAGACAGAAACGACGATGGGCGTCCGGATCTGGTCAGCCACTACCGGAACGGGGAACTCGTGCAGCGCGACGACGATCCCGACTACGACGGGGTCTATGACGTTCGGTCCTTCTTCCTGAACGGAAAGCTGCTGCGCAAGGAAGTGCGTGGCGAGATTCCTTCGTCGGAAGAGGAGGCTCCCGTTCTAGAGCGAACTCCGGGCACGTGAACCTGCGAGCCCTCCCCTGCGGTGCGCTGGCCCTGCTCGGAGTGATTTTGCTGGCGCCTGCGGCAGAATCCCTCGAGCCGTCCGAGCGGTCGCCGGAGCAGGTCGAGCAGCACGTCAACCGGGTGAGGGTCGACCGTCACCTGAAGCCGCTCCGGAGATCACGTGAGCTGGCGCGGGCCGCGCAGCAGCACGCCGACGACATGGCGCGCAACGGCTACCTGAGCCACACAAACCTCGAAGGCCGCAACCCGCTCGAACGCGTTCAGACGGCAGGGATCGAGGGCTTTCGCCTGCTTGCCGAGAACATCGGGGAGTCGAACATCGCGGGCGACCGGATCGCGGCCGTGATCGAGGCGTGGCTCGCCTCGACCTCGCATCGCAAGAACCTGCTCAACCCCGCCTTCAACCATACCGGGATCGGGGCCGCCGAGACCCCGGACGGTCGCAGCCTGTTCGTCCAGCTCTTCGCCACTTACTAGCGCGCGTCGCGTCGGGGCCGGGCCCGGCCCGGTTTCGGCTTCCGGGCTTCGGCCTGCCGGGTCAGAAGTTTGAGCGCCGCGTGCTCGGCGGGCTGGAGCGCGCGCCACTCTCCGGGCCGCAACCCGCGCAGCCTAAGCGGTCCGAATCCGACGCGCACCAGTCGGCGCACCGGGTGGCCGACCGCGCCCAGCATCAGCCGGATCTGGTGCCGTCGGCCTTCGCGGAGCGTGAGTTCCAGCACGCTGCGAGATTCCTCGAGATCGAGCGGGCGCACCTCGGCGCGCGCGCTCTCGCCCCTTTCGAGTTCGACGCCCGAGGAGAGGCGGCGCAGGGTTTCCGCCGTGACCCGCCCCTTCACACTGACGCGATAGACCCGGGGGACCTGGAAGGAGGGATGCAGCAGCGCGTGTGCGAGCGGCCCGTCGTTCGTGAGCAGCAACAGGCCTTCGCTGTTGCGATCGAGTCGGCCGACCGGGAACAGGCGCTCCGCCGAAGGAACCAGTTCGACCGCGGTCCTGCGGTCCTGCGGATCGTGAGCCGTGGTTATGACGCCGCGTGGCTTGTAGACCAGGTAGCTGCGTCTGGCCCGCGGCCTGCCAACGCGCTTGCCGTCGACCAGAATCCGGTCGCGGCGGGGATCCGCTCGGGTCCCGAGTTCCTTTACGACCCGGCCGTTCAGTTCCACCCGACCCTCGAGGATCAGCTTCTCGGCCGCGCGGCGCGAGGCAATCCCGGCGTCCGCGAGCAGCTTCTGAAGCCGCGGCGAGCGGGACGCTTCAGGGGAGTGATTCTGCCGCCGTCCCCGGTTGCTCATGTTCTCCAGGGTGCGCTGAATCCTCGGGACCCGCATCGTTCTCGCTCCCGGCTGCGTCCGCGGCGTCGTCCTGTCGGACACCGGCGTGCGCCTCCTCGGTCGCCACTTCGGGCAGTGTCGGAAGATCCGAGAGCGAATCAAGTCCGAAGGTTTCCAGAAAGCGGGAGGTGCTGCCGTAGAGCACCGGCCGGCCGGGGGCATCGCGTCGACCGACGATCCGAATCAGGCCGCGTTCGAGCAGACTCCGCAGTACCGCGCCGCAGTCGACACAGCGCAGGTCTTCGACCTGCGCCCGCGTGACCGGCTGGCGGTAAACGATGATGGAGAGCGTTTCGAGTGCCGGGCGCGACAGTCGAAGCTTGCGGTCGGGCTGTGCGGCGAGCAGCACCGCGGAAAACTCGGTCCGGGTGCGGAACTGGTAGCCACCTGCGACCGCCGAGATCTCGTAGGGCCGGCCCGAGCGTGCGAGGTCGTCGTTGATGTCGTCGACCAGGCCCGGAATGCGACCGGGACTCAGTTCGGGCAGCGCGCGTCGGATCGTGGCGACGCTCGACGGGCCCTCGCTCGCAAAGATCAGCGCCTCGAGGGCCGCGCGGGGTTCCGGGCTACTCGTCATGCTGTGACTCCGTTTCGGTGGGGCGCTCGTCCGGTTCCTGGGGAAGCTGTTCGGGAAGCACGGCCGTCCGGACCCGCACCGGACCGCTTGGGTGGCCCTCCTGGTCTATGTGCTGATACAGCCGCAGCGCTTGAATCCGAGCCAGCTCCAGGATCGCCAGAAAGGTGAGCACCACGCGCACGCGGGTCAACGGTGTGTCCGAGAGGAGATCTTCGAACGGAACCGGGTCCCCGGCCGCGGCCCGAAGCAGGTCCATCACGAACAGCATACGGTCCTGCAGTGTGATCGTTTCGATTGTCACCTGGTGTACGTGCGCCTCGACCGGCGCCTGGTCGAGGACCGTCTTCAGTGCTTCGAGCAGTCCGAAGAGGCTGACCGAGAGTTCCGCTTCCCGCTCGGGCACCCCGTCCGGATCCGGGCGTCCGGCGAAGACGTCGCGGTTGAGCAACTCCCGGTCACCCAGTTCGCGCGCGACCTGCTTGAAGGTCGCGTACTCGGCGAGCCTGCGCGCGAGCTCGGCGCGTGGGTCCTCCTCGTCCTGGCCCTCTTCTTGCTTCGCCGGGAGCAGCATGCGCGACTTGATCTGCGCCAGCGTCGCCGCCATCACCAGGTACTCGGCCGCGAGGTCGACGTCGAGTTCCCGCATCAGGTCGAGATAGTCGAGGTACTGTTCCGCCAGCAGCGCGATCGGGATGTCCTCGATGTCGAGATCGTTCTGGCGAATCAGGTGGAGCAGCAGATCGAGCGGTCCCTCGAACACCTCGAGCTTGACGGCCCAGGTGCCGGGCCGGCCGCCCGGGCCGGCGGCGCCGGCCGGGTCGCGGCGCCTGCGGGCCTCGCCGCGCCCTGTTTCAGGCGACGGATCGGCCCCGGAGGTTTCGCCTGGCGTCGACATGGGTTTCCGCGCGCGGAGGGACGGGAAGCGATGGTCCGGAGGCTATCGCATCGGACCGTGCCGGGCCAACCAACTGCGGATCCAGGCCGCGTCAACGCGGCGCCCGTCCAGGGCCCGTCGGCGCGCGGCGCGGAGCAGTTTCCCGACCGGAGGGCCCTGCAACCCGATCCGGCGGAGTTCCGCGCCTCCAACCGGGTCGGGGGCGTGGCGCCACTCCGTCGCGTAGCGGCGCAGGACCCGCGCGCGGGCGGGGTCTGCGAGCGAGTAGCTGAGCAGCAGCACGGGTTCCCTCAGCCCCCGGAGACGTGCGTCCACGGCTCCAGGGGAACGGGCGCGCTCCAGCCAGCGCAGCGCAAGCTTCGCCTCCCGGACCGACTCGAGCACGCGTGCGGCCCGCGCACCCGTGAAACCGAGCCGCTCGAGCGCACGCTCGCGAAGTTTCTCCGGAGCATCCAGCAGGAGCGCCGCGAACGCGGCCGTGGTCTGGACTTCGCGCGTCTCCATCTCGGGCCATGGGGGTGTGCGGCGGGCCGAGTCGAGGCGTCTCAGCGCGCGCTTTGCCCCGGCCCCGAGCTTCCATCCGCGGGCGAGCGCGGTGAGCAGGCCGAGCCGATCCAGCCTCGAGGCCGCGCGGCTTGCCCGTTCCTCGGCCAGGGTGCGCTCGAGTTCGTGCCTGACGCGGTCGCCTGAGACCGGTTCGAGCGCGCCCCCGGCGACCGCACGCCGAAAGGCGCGAGCCGTCTCGGCTTCGAGCCGTAGTCCCAGCCGGGCCGCGTAGCGGGCCGCCCGGAGCAGGCGGGTCGGATCGTCGATGAAGCTTCCCGGGTGCAGGATTCGAAGCCGTTCGGCGCGCAGGTCGCGGATTCCATCGAAGGGATCGAGCAGGGGTCCCGGATCGCGCGGCCCCAGGGGCAGGGCCATCGCGTGGATCGTGAAGTCGCGCCGGCCGAGATCCTCCTCGACTCCGGCCGGGACAACGCGCGGCAGGCTTCCGGGTGCCGGGTAGCTTTCGCGCCGGGCGCGACAGAGATCGATCCGGGTTCCAGCCTGCTCGATCCGGGCCGTCAGAAACCGCCCGTGCATCACGGCGTGGCCCCCGACCTGTTCCGCGGCGGCAACGGCCACGGGCTCGAGTGCGTCCGTGAGCAGGACGTCGAGGTCGAGCAGCGGCCGGCCGAGGAGCAGGTCGCGCACGGGGCCGCCGACCAGGTAGGCGCGGGCTCCGTGGCACCGGGCTGCGCGCACGACCGCGCGCAGCAGTGGCCCGCGCGGGCCCAGCACCCCGTCCAGGCGTCCCCGCAAGCGCTCGGCCGAGGCCCGGATTCGTGAACTCAAGCGTCCGACCCGCGCGGGTGGCGCCGATCC
>JABSQV010000003.1 GCA_013215565.1 Myxococcales bacterium
CCGGAAGATTGGAGATCCGGTCCAAACCCCGCGAAGCGGGGTGGATGACCCAGCGATCGACTCCCATGTCGAACGCGAACACCTGCCGGTTCATCGACTGGAGAGGATCCTGGTCGCCCCTTCCGTCCTCATCGGCACGCGAGGGAAGTGCTACGAAGGCTACAACAAAGCTCAGCAGCAACCCCGCCACGATTCCGCGTCGCATAAAGCCTAGCTCCCTCCGATGTTCTGGACGAGTTTCCCGATCAGTCGCTCGAGGATAATCGCCGACTGCGTGAATGCGATTTCGTCTCCGGGGCGCAGGAGGATCTCTTCTCCGCCGGGTTCGAGCGCGATGTATTGATCTCCGAGCACTCCGAGCGTGAGGATCGAGGCGGAGGTATCGGAGGGAAGTTCGAGCGAGCCCTCGAGGTCGAGGGAGGCCTTTGCGCGGTAATCGGAGTCGAGGACGATCGCGCTCACCTCACCCACGCGCACGCCCGCGATCTTGACCGGGGCCCGCGGGCGCAGGCCCCCGATTTCGTCGAAGGTTGCAAAGAGTTTAAGGCCTCCCTTACCGGTGTAGGAAAGCCCGCCGAGGGTCACGGACAGGTACGCGAGCGAGACGAGGGCGGCCAGCACGAAGGCCCCCACCATCAGGTCGCGTCCCGGAGAGGAATTCATAGCCAACGGACCTCCCAAAGCGCAGTAATAAAGTAATCAAAGATGAGAATCGCGACCGAGGCATGCACGACGGTCGATGTTGTCGCGGCACTCACGCCCGTGGCGTGAGGGGCCGCCGTATACCCGCGATAGGTCGCGATCAGACCGACGAGGATCCCGAAAACGAGGGACTTGACGAAGCTTCCGGCGACGTCGGTACGAAAGACGACCGCGTTCTCGAGGCTCGAAAGGAAAGCTCCGGAGTCGAGAGCCAGGGCGATCGAGGAGTACATGAAGCCGCCCGCCAGACCGACCACGATGAAGAGCGCGGACAGCAGCGGCATCGAAACCAACATCGCGATCGCCTTGGGCGCGACTTCAAGATCGATCGGGTCGAGCGACATCAGGCGCAACCCGTCGAGTTGCTGAGTGGCCACCATCGATCCGATCTCGGCCGCGATGGCGGAGCCGGCGCGACCGGTCACGAGAAGCGCCGTCAGCACCGGCCCCAGTTCCTTGATCAGGGTGAGACCGACCACCGCACCCAGGTTCGAGGTCGCGCCGAAACGCGCGAGCGTGCTGTAGCCCTGAAGCGCCAGGACCATCCCGATCGTGGCAGCCGAGACACACACGATCGGGATCGATACCACGCCAACCTGGTACAACTCGTCGACGAAGCGCCGGATCCGAACAGGACGCGAGAAGGTGGCTCGAAACACCAGCACCAAGAACGCCGTGAGCTGTCCCAGGGTCGCCACGAAGCGGACACTGCGAAGGCCTAGGCCCTGCACCCAGCCCAGGCTCATGAGGGCTCGAACTCACCCGGCGGGGGCGGCTGACCCCCGGGACCCTTGCCCCCGTCCCCGGAGGCAAAGAATCCGGCGATCCGCGGGTCGGTACTGTGCTCGATCTCGCGAGTGGGTCCCTGAACCGCACCGCCCCCGCACAGGAACACGATCTGGTGTGCCATCCGCAGGGTCGAGCCGATGTGGTGGGAAGTCACGAGCATGGTGACGCCGAGCCGCCTGTTGACCTCCACCAGGAGCGCCTCGATCATCCGCACCATCGGGGGATCGAGGCCCGAGAAGGGCTCGTCGCAGAGCAGGATCTCGGGCTTCATGATCAGGGCGCGCGCGAGCGCGACCCGGCGCATCATCCCGCCCGAGAGTTCGCCCGGAAGCAGCCCATCCACGTTTTCGAGCCCCACGCTGTCGAACTGCGCGTGGACCTCGTCGCGGATCTCGTCCTCCGTGAGCTTGGTGTGCTCGCGCAGCGGCAGCGCGACGTTGTCGTAGACCGTCATCGAGTCGAGCAGGGCGCCGCTCTGGAACATCATCCCGACCTTGCGCCGGAACCGTCGCGCCTGCCGCTCGGGCATGCAGGTGATCTCCTGGTCCCCGACCCAGATGTCTCCGAAGTCGGGAGGCCCGAGACACGCGATCATGCGCATCAGCGTGGTCTTGCCTCCGCCACTGGCCCCGAGAATGACTGTGATCTTGCCTTCGACGAAGCGGCACGAAAGCCCGTCGTAGACCACCCGGTCCCCCCACGAGTGACGGAGGTTCACGATGTCGACGTGGGCCTTCTCGAGAGAGGGATCGGTCATGGGTGCGTTCCGGGGCTCCGCTCGGGAGAATGGGCTGCAATCTACTACTTGAGGCCCGGTTCTGTCTCCGGGCCGGCTCCCAGGGGCCGGGTTAGACTAATGCCCGATGCAGCGAGGCGCCACGCTGCCGAAGCCGGATTCGGTCCAGTTCCCGCTGAAGTCTCGCGCCTGGAATTTCCGGGCTTCGAAGGGCAGACACTCGATGGGGCAGCAGCGCGGGCGACTCCGGAGACTGGCGCAACTGCTCGGCTCGGGACTGCTCGCAGCAAGCCCAGCGCCGCTGCTCGCCGGCGAGACCGAGGTCCAGATCGTGAGGTGCACGGAGCCGCCCACGATCGACGGCCGACTGGACGATGCCGTGTGGGCGCACGCGGCAATGATCGACCACTTCGGCCAGGCCGAGCCCCGGCCCGGCGCGCCTCCGAGCCAGCGCACCGAGGCCCGGCTGCTGTACGACAGCAACTTTCTCTACATCGGGGTCCGCGCCTTCGACACCGACCCGGCCGCGATCGTGGCCAAGCAGATGATCTTCGATGCGTCGATGCGCTCCGACGACCGCATCAACATCATCCTCGACACGTTCCACGATCGGCGCAACGGCTACTTCTTTCAGCTCAATCCCCTGGGAACACGCGGGGACGCGCTGCTCGAGAACAACACCCGCTTTCAGCGGCAGTGGAACGGGATCTGGTACGGAAAATCCACGATCGACGACCTGGGATGGACGGCCGAGTTCGCGATTCCATTCGAAACCCTGAACTTCAATCCAGAGAAAGACGTCTGGGGCTTCAACGTCCAGCGCAGGATCCGTCGCACGAACGAGGACCTGCGCTGGACGGACGCACTCCCGAACCGGAGTCTCATCGACGTCAGCACGATCGGCACGATCCGAGGCCTGCGCGGAATGGAACAGGGCCTGGGGATCGATCTCAAGCCCTCGATGGCGCTGTCTTATCTAAGCGAGGAGCCGAGCGACTCCGACCATTACCTGGGCCAACCCGCGCTCGATCTGTCGTACAAGTTCCTGCCCCAGATTACGGGACTTCTCACCTTCAACACGGATTTCTCCGAATCCCCCGTCGACGCCCGGCAGATCAACCTGGGCCGCTTCGCCCTCTTCTTTCCCGAAACGCGAGACTTCTTTCTCCAGGACGCCGGGATCTTCCGGTTCGGGGACCTCGCGGACGAAAACGGCTTGCCGTTCTTCTCGCGCCGCATCGGACTCGTTCCCGGAGACCGAGAGGTGAAGATCCGTGCAGGGGCCAAGTTGACGGCGCGGGTCGGGCCCTGGAACCTGGGGCTGCTGGACGTACAGATGGAGCCCTTCGGGGAGATCGACTCCAAGAATCTCTCGGTCGGGCGCCTGTCTCTGGACCTGCTCGAGGAGTCCCAGGTCGGCATGATCTTCACGAACGGCGACCCGGCGACGCCCGATGACAACTGGCTGGTCGGGGTGGACGGTCGGTACCGTGTGTCGGACCTCTTCGGGAGCCAGATCTTCCAGGCCGACGCGTGGTTCCAGCGAACCCAGTCGACGGGAACGAGCGGCCGGGAGGCCGCCTTCGGCGCGCGGCTCGCGTACCCGAACGACCGGATCAACTGGAAGCTCGAGCTAAAGGAAATCCAGGAGAATTTCCGACCCGCCCTCGGGTTTGCAAACCGGGTCGGAATCCGCAAGTACGGCGGGAGTTTCCGATTTCGCACCCGGCCCGAGACCTGGCTCCGCACGGTGGACACCCAACTGCTCGGGCTGCTGGTCACGGACCGCAGCAACCGGCTCGAGACTGGGCGGGTCCTGTGGAACCTGCTCGCCTTCCAGACCAACGACGGCGACAAGCTCACCTTCACGTACGTCTACGATCACGAGGAACTCCGGGACGAGGCCTTCGAAGTGCTCGACGATCTGTTCGTCCCGACTGGTAGCTACACCAGCCACCGCGGTCGTGTCTCGCTGCTGACCTCGCCGGGCCGCCCGGTCCAGGGCCGACTCGAGTACGGCTGGGGCGGATTCTTCTCGGGTCGGAGAAGCGACGTCGTAGCCGCGCTCGACCTGCGGCTCTCCAGGTTCGTCTTTCTGGGGCTCGACTACGCGCAGTCCGCGATCCGGCTTCCAGCTGGAACCGCCCATACTCGGCTCGCGCGGCTCGACCTCGCCCTGATGGCGACCCCCGACCTTTCGTGGACGACCGCGGTACAGTACGACAACGTGAGCGACACCCTCGGCATGAACAGCCGGATCCGCTGGATCGTCCAACCCGGGAACGAACTCTTCCTGGTCTTCAATCAGACCTACGAGGCGAGCGCAGAGAGCGTCCACCCGATCCTGTCCAGGGCGACTTTCAAGTTCCGCTACACCTTTCGCTTCTGATCATGAACTTCATAGAAACCGATCTTCCCGGAGTCATCCTCGTCGAACCCGACGTGCATCGGGACGATCGCGGCTTCTTCCTAGAGACGTATCACGCCCGGCGTTATGCGGCGGGCCCGATCCCAGCGACCTTCGTGCAAGACAATCACTCGCGCTCGGAGGCGCGAACGCTGCGCGGCCTGCACACGCAGGTCGAGCCCGGGCAGGGGAAGCTGGTCCGCGCGATCGAGGGCACGATCTTCGATGTGGCCGTCGACGTCCGCCGCGGCTCACCGGCGTTCGGGGACTGGATCGGGGTAGAACTCTCGGCCGAGAACTTCCGGCAGCTCTGGATCCCGCCGGGCTTCGCACACGGCTTCTGCGTCACGAGCGCGAGCGCTCAGGTCGAGTACAAGTGTACGGAGTTCTACGACCCCGCCGACGAGATCGGGATTCGCTGGAACGACCCGGCGATTGCGATCGACTGGCCGATCGACGAGCCGCTGCTCTCCGGAAAGGACGCGGCCGCCCCGCTCCTCGGCGAACTCACGCGACTCCCGAGCTATCTTCCCCCGGAGCCGAAGGCCGGAGCGTGATCAGGGTGATCTCGGCTGGCGCAAAGAGCCGCAGCGGCGGGCCCCAGAAGCCGGTGCCGCGACTGACGTAGATGCGCGACGGCGCCGCGTCTGGACCGACGCTGTAGAGCCCGGCCACGTAGGGGACCGCAAGCCGGACCAGCAGTCCGAAGGGCCAGATCTGGCCTCCGTGAGTGTGTCCCGAGAGCTGCAGGTCAACCCCCAGATGCCGGGCGCGCCGAAAGGTCGTGGGGTCGTGCGCGAGTAACACGACCGCACGCTCGGGATCCCGGCCTGCCAGCGCCGCCGAGAGGTCCTCGCCTCCGCTCCCTGACCCGAAGCCGCCGCGGTGATCGTCGACACCGGCCAGGTCGAAGTCCGCGCCGCCCGCTTCGATCCGGACTCGCTCGTTGCGCAGGACGCGGATCCCGAGTTCCCGGATCCGCTCGGTCCAGGGATCGGCGCCCGAGTAGTGGTCGTGGTTCCCGGTCACGAAGTAACTCCCGTGCCGCGAAGCCAGGTTCCGGAGCGGCTCGGCCAGCGCTCCGATCTCGCGCACGTCCCCGTCGGCCAGGTCTCCCGTGATCGCGACCAGATCGGGATCCAGCGCATTCGCGCGCGCGACCACCTCCTCCAGAAAGCGACGGCCGAGCAGCAGGCCGAGATGCAGATCGCTGATCTGCACGATCCGGAATCGGCCGAGCGCGCGGGGCCAGCGTTCGAGCCGGACCTCCACGCGCCGGACCCCCGGGGGCCGGAGCGCCGACCCAAGCCCGACCCAGACGGCGGCTCCGACTACGACGAAGACGCCGCCCGCTCGGAACCGGGCGACCTGGACCGGGTCAAAGACCTCTCGTGCCGCCGCGAAGCCCAGCGAGAACAGCCAGAGCCCCGCGTCGGAGGCGGCAAGGCCGACGATCAGCAGGAATCCGGTGCCCAGCCAGAGGAACGCCGGCCAGGCGACGAGCCGCGCGATCCGGCGCGGCAACAGACGCCCGGCGAAGGGTTCGGCGACCAGGAGCGCCGCGAGCCCCGCGATCCCGGCCAGCAGCGCCAGCTCGATCCCCAGAGAAAGTTCGAGATCGAGCACGAGCCGGTGGGCGAGGTAGAGGTGTCCACCCGCGAACACGGAGAGCAGCAAACACAGCATCAGGATCCCCGCCAGGAGCCTCACCGAGGGCTCGGTCTCTCGAACCCACAGGGCGCGCTGGCCTCAGCCGGCAGACGCGGCCAGGCAAGGAACCGGCGGTGGGCCCGATTGCCCCAGGCTGTCCCCCGGGGAGCCGCGGCGTCTGCGGGGATGTAGTCCCGAGCGCGGATCGGGCGTACAGTTTGCGGCATGTTGAGAGGCCTGCTCTCCCTCGTCTTCTGGGGGTTCCTGCTCCTGACCTCGGCCCTGTGCTTCGGGGTCTCGCTCGCCCTCTGGGGGGTGACAGCACCCTTCGACCGGCGCCGGGTCCTGTTGCACGGATTCACCTGCTTCTGGGCATCGCTCTACACCTGGCTCAACCCCGCCTGGCAGGTGAGGGTCCTGGGCCGGGAGCGGATCCGGCCCGGCGTCGCCTATGTCATGGTCGCAAACCACCTCTCACTGCTCGACATCCTCGTGGTCTTTCGCCTCTTCCGCCACTTCAAGTGGGTCTCGAAGATCGAGAATTTCCGCGTGCCCTTCATCGGCTGGAACATGACGCTGAACGGCTATATCCGGCTGCGTCGCGGCAACCAGGAGAGCGCCGCGCAAATGCTCAAAGCCTGCGAGCGCGCACTCGAAGCGGGAAGCTCGGTCACGATCTTTCCCGAGGGCACGCGATCTCCCGACGGACGGCTGCTCCAGTTTCGTCCCGGCGCCTTCGAGATCGCCCGGCGCACCCAGCAGCCGATCCTGCCGGTGCTGATCCAGGGCACCGCCGACGCCCTGCCGAAACGCGGATTCATCCTCCGGGGGCGCCACCCGATCTCGGTCGAGGTTCTCGACGAACTGGCTCCCGCGAGTTTCGCAGGCCTCGATACCGATCAACTCGCGCTGCGGGTCCGCCGGATCTTTGCCGAACGGCTGGGCCAGGAAGACGGGGCCGGGCAAATGCGCGCCGCGGGCTGAGACGGCGCGAGCCGGGCATGGACCTTCGCGGGCGGTCGCACGACCGCCGGCCCGACGCTACTGGCACTTGAGTTGACTGTGATCGCGCATCCAGCTGATCGTGTCCTCGGCCTCGACCCGCTCGGCCTCCAGGAAGCGGCCGACCGCGGCATCGAGGCGCGGGTCGGCGAGGTAGTGCAGGCTGTAGGTGGGCTGGGCGTCGAAGCCGCGAAGTTGCTTGTACTCGCCCCCAGCGCCCGGCTCGAAGCGTTTGAGTCCGTTCCGGATGCAGTGATCGGCCGCCGCGTAGTAGCAGACGTTGAAGTGGAGGTGGCGCAGGTACCTGAAGGCGCCCCAGTAACGCCCGTACATGACATCGCCCTTGTGCACGTTGAAGGTCCCGGCCAGGAGTTCTCCGTCCCGTTCCGCCACCACGAAGCACAGGCGCTTCCGAAAACGCTGCCCGAGGAGTTCGAAGACCCGGAGGTTCAGGTACTGGCGCCCCCAGGCGCGCTGCTCGATGGTCGCGAGGTAGAGCCGGTACATGGGCTCCATCAGTCGATCCGGGATCTCGTCCCCCACGAGCGCCCGAATCGTGACCCCGGCCTCTTCGATCGCGCGGCGCTCGCGCCGGATCTGATTTCTCCGCTTGCTCCGGAAGCGCGCAAGATAGTCGTCGAAACTCCGGTAGCCCTGGTTCTGCCAGTGGTACTGGATCCCCACCCGGAGCCGGAAGCCGGCCTTGGAGAGCGGCTCGATTTCGTCCGGGCGGCAAAAGTTCACGTGCACGCCCGAAAGCTCGTTGGCGGTACACAGTTCCAGCAGCGCTGCGCCGATCCGCTCGATCATTTCGGGCCGCTCGAGATCGGGACGAACCAGGATTCGGGCGCCGGTCACGGGTGTGAACGGGACTCCGGCCAGCAACTTGGGGTAGTAGCGGATCCCGGCGCGCTCCGCGGCGTCCGCCCAGCCGTGATCGAATACGAACTCGCCCGCGCTGTGGCCCTTGAGGTACAGCGGGCAGGCGGCTGCGATCCCGTGCCGGTCGCGGATCACCAGCGGACGGGGCGCCCAGCCGGTCTCGGGACCCACGGCGCCCGCCTCTTCCAGGGACGCGAGCCACCCCCACTCGAGAAAAGGGGACTCGGCGCCCACGAGCGCGTTCCACTCCTCGCACGGGATCTCGCAGACCCCGCCCAGGAACTCGATCTCGGCCATGCCGGGCCAGTCTAGCCCCCGACCCCCTCAGGCTCCTATCCTGTCGGGGTGGCAGCGGATCCCAAAAAGCCCGATGTCCCGGCCCGGCCCGAGGACGCCGTTTCGCGGCCTGAGCGAGAACGCGATCGGGGCGTCGCCACCCGGCAGCGCAGAAAGCTCAAACGGCCGCCCAAATTCAAGGTCATTCTCTACAACGATGACTACACGCCGATGGAGTTCGTGGTCTCCCTGCTCGAACAGGTGTTCAAGCGGGGGCCCTCGGAGGCCACCCAGCTGATGCTCACGATTCACCGGACGGGCTCGGGTTGCGCGGGCGTGTATGTTCTGGAGGTGGCCGAGACCAAGGTCGCCTCGGTCCACCGCATGGCCGAGAGGCGGGGGTACCCGCTTCGCGCAGGAGCTGAACCGGAGTGAGTCAGATCGGACGGGAGATTCAACTGACCCTGCAAGCGGCCGTGCGCGAGGCCCAGGTGCGACGGCACGCCTACCTGACGGTCGAGCACCTGCTCTACGCACTCGTGCACGACGATCACGGCGTGGAGATTCTTCGCAACTGCGGCGCGCGAGTGCGCAGGCTGCGTGTCCAACTGCACGATTTCCTGGATACGGCCATCGAAGCAGAGCCGGGAGATGAGCCGATCGAGACCGCCCAGACCCTGGCCCTCCACCGGGTGATCCAGGCCGCGATGTCGCATGCGGACAACGCGGAAAAGGAAGAGGTGGAAGCCGGAGACCTGATCGCGTCGATCTTCCAGGAGCCGGATTGCCACGGCGTGCAGTTGCTGCGTGAGCAAGGGGTCTCGCGCCTCGACGTGCTCAGATACATCTCTCACGGCGTCTCGCGCTATTCGGAGGGCGCCGACGAGGAAGAGCCCGCTGGCGACTCGGGCGAACAGGAACTGTTCCGTCCCGACGAGGAGAGCGAGGAGATCCCCGATCCGCTCGCGGCCTTCGCCACCAACCTGAGCGAACTGGCCTCGCAGGGCAAGCTGGATCCCCTGATCGGACGCGAAACGGAACTCGCGCGCACCACCCACATCCTGGCGCGCCGGCGCAAGAACAACCCGATCTTCGTGGGCGAAAGCGGGGTCGGCAAGACGGCCATGGCCGAAGGGCTCGCACTTCGCATCTACCAGGGCAACGTACACGAAGATCTACAGACCGCTGAAATCTACGCACTCGACCTGGGCTCGATGCTGGCCGGCACCAAGTACCGAGGAGACTTCGAGGCGCGCTTCAAGGCGCTGGTCGCGGCTGTCCAGAAGCGCGAGAACCCGATCCTGTTTATCGATGAGATCCACACGATCCTGGGTGCCGGCGCAGCGCAGGGCGCGACGGTCGATGCCTCGAGCATGCTGAAGCCGCTCCTGCAGTCGGGCGAACTCCGCTGCATGGGCTCGACCACGCACGCCGACTATCGCCACTTCGAGCGGGATCGGGCGCTGGCGAGGCGTTTCCAGAAAGTCGAGATCAACGAACCGAGCGTCGAGGAAACGATTCAGATTCTGCGCGGGCTGGCACCGCAATACGAAGAGCATCACGGCGTGCGCTTTACCCCCTCCGCGCTCAAAGCAGCGGCCGAACTCTCCGCCAAGTACGTCCAGGACCGTTACCTGCCGGACAAGGCGATCGACGTGATCGATGAGGTCGGGGCCGCAGTCCGGCTGGGCGGGGGAAAGCTCGGGGGCGGAAAGGGCGGAAAGGGCCGAAAGCAGGTCGGAGTCCGAGACGTGGAGCAGTTGGTCTCGAGAATGGCCCGGATCCCGATCACAAAGACCTCGGTCCCGGAGCGCGAGCGTCTCGGGAACCTGACGCGCGACCTCGAGGCCGTGGTCTACGGGCAGTCGGATGCAATTTCGACGCTGGTCCAGGCGGTCAAGCGGACGCGCGCGGGACTCGGTGGGACCCAGAAGCCGATCGGCTCCTTCCTGTTCGTGGGACCCACGGGCGTCGGCAAGACCGAACTCGCAAAACAGCTCGCGAACTGCCTAGCGGTCCCGTTTCTGCGCTTCGACATGAGCGAGTACGCAGAGAAGCACGCGGTCGCGCGCCTGATCGGAGCGCCACCGGGCTACGTGGGCTACGACGAGGGGGGAATGCTCGTCGAGCGGGTCCGCAAGAACCCGTACACGGTCCTGCTGCTCGACGAGATCGAGAAGGCCCACTCCGACCTGTTCGACATCCTGCTTCAGATCATGGATCACGCGACGCTGACCGACAACCACGGGCGCGAAGCGGACTTCCGCCACGTGACCCTGATCATGACTTCGAACGCGGGAGCGCGAGACATCTCGGCGCGATCGATCGGCTTCGGGGACACACCCTCCGGAAGTGGCCTGGTCGAGATCGAGCGCCTGTTTGCACCCGAGTTTCGCAACCGCCTCGACGAAATCGTACGTTTCGTTCAGCTGAGCCCCGAGGTCATGCAGCGCGTCGTCGAGAAGTTCATGCGCGAACTCGAGGAGCAACTCCTGGAACGAAAGGTCAAGATCTCCCTCCGGGAAGGAGCTCGCGCGTGGCTGGCCGAGAAAGGCTTCGACCCGCTCTTCGGAGCGCGTCCGCTCTCGCGCGTGATCCAGGTCGAGGTCAAGGACAAGATCGCGGACGAGATCCTGTTCGGTCGGCTCGAGAAGGGTGGCAAGGTCGTTATTGACGCCGCCGACGGTGGGCTCAGCTTCTCCTACACTGCATAGCGTCACTCGACCTGCGCGCGGACGCGCACGATCCGCGCGAACGCTTGAAACGGGTTGACGACGTCCCGGCTGCGCCCGTAGGGTCGCTCCCGGAGGTGTTCCCATGCCCCTGGACCCACAGGCCAAGCTCATGCTCGACCAACTGGCAGCGCTGAACTTGCCCGATTTCTCGACGCTGACGCCCGAAGAAGCGCGAAAGCAATTCGATGCGACCCGCCTGCCGCTTCCACCGATCGAGATCGGCGGGGTCGAGAACCGAAGCATTCCCGGCCCAGAGGGCGAAATTCCGATACGGATTTACACGCCCGAAGGTACGGGGCCGTTCCCGGTGCTCGTCTTCTTCCACGGCGGGGGATGGGTGATCGGCGATCTCGAGAGCCACGACGCACTTGCGCGCAAGCTCGCGCTCGAGGCGGGCTGTCTGGTCATCGCCATCGATTACCGGCTCGCCCCGGAATCCAAGTACCCGGCTGCAGCCGAGGACTGCTACGCCGCCACTTGCTGGGCGGCCGCTCATGCGGCCGAGATCGGCGGGGACCCGGGTCGAATTGCAATCGGAGGTGACAGCGCTGGCGGGAACCTGAGCGCGGTGGTGGCCCAGATGGCGCGCGACCGCAGTGGCCCCGACCTCTGCTTCGAACTCCTCGTCTATCCCGTCACCAATCACGACTACAGCACACTCTCTTACGCCGAAAATGCAGAAGGCTACTTCCTGACGCGATCTTCAATGGAATGGTTTTGGAATCACTACCTGAGAGAGGCCTCGGAGGGCCAGAACGCCTATGCATCGCCACTTCGTGCCGATAGCCTCGCGGGCCTACCGCCGGCGCTCGTCATTACGGCAGAGTTCGACCCGCTGCGCGACGAAGGAGAGGCGTACGCCGAGAAGTTACGGCAGGCAGGGGTGCCCGTTACCTGCACGCGCTACGACGGGCAGATCCACGGCTTCTTCTCCTTCTTCCAACTCATCGACAGTTCGAAGGAAGCCGTCCAGGAAGCGGCCGGCTGCCTTCGTCGAGCCTTCGGGAACTAGCCACCGACCTGGGACTCGCGTGTTAGGCGAGCTTTTCGAGGCGCCGACAGGCCTCGGCGAGATCCGCGTCGGTGAGACCGAAACAGAAGCGACCGATGCGGTGACCCCGGGAACCCCGGAAAAAGGCCTCGCCGGGAACGCAAGCGACCCCGGTCTCGCGGAGCAGCGCCATCGCGCGCTGCTTGCTCGTCTGTCCAGGCAGCCGGGAGATATCGGCCAGTACGTAGTACGCGCCCTGAGGCACCCACGGCGACAACCCGGCCCGCTCCAGCGACGTGCAGATGCGGTCTCGCTTTTCTTGATACTCGGCCCGGATCCCGTCGTAGTAGTCCGCGCCCAGTAGCCCCAGGCCCCGCGCAGCCCCGAGTTGAAGCGGCGTCGGGGGACAGACGTAGACCAGGTCGGAGAGCGGGCCGAAGGCCTTGGCCCAGCGCCGGTCCGCCGCGATCCAGCCGAGTCGCCAGCCCGTGATCGCGAAGGTCTTGGAGAGCGCGTTCATGGTAATCGTGCGCTCCCGCAGGTCGGGGAAAGTCGCGAGACTCAGGTGCTCGCGGCCATCGAACAGGAAGTGCTCGTAGACCTCGTCCGTGAACAGGAACAGGTCGTGGGTGCGGGCAAGGTCGGCAATCGTTTCGAGTTCGGAGCGCTCGAATACCTTCCCGGAGGGATTCTGGGGCGTGTTGACCATGATCCCGCGCGTGCGCGGCGAGAGCGCGGCTTCTAGTGCAGCGGGATCGAAGGACCAGTCGGGGGGCTCGGTGTCGACGTAGACGGGGACGGCCTGGACGGCGCGCAAGGTGTTCACGTGGTAGCCGTAGTAGGGCTCGAACAAGATCACCTCATCTCCGGGTTCGAGAAACGCGAGCGCCGCGACATAGAAGGCCCCGGTCGCGCCCACCGTCACGATGATCTCGCCTTCGGGGTCGTAGTCGAGCCCGTTGTGCTCGCGCATCTTGCGCGACAGGGCTCTTCGCAACTCCTCTGCGCCGTCGTAGCGGGAGTAGCTGTTGGCACCCGCCTCGATGGCCTCGGCTGCGGCCCGCCGGACCTCGATCGGAACCTCGGTGTTACAGACACCCTGCGACAGGTTGATCCCACCGACCCGCGCGCACTCGATCGACATGTTGCGGATCTCGGATTGCTGCAGGGCTTCGAGACGTCCCGCAAGTTTGAGCGCCAAGCTAGTTCCTCCCTTCGCGCCCTATGCTACGTCTCGGGCAGCTGCTTGTGAAACTGGTGCTGCAACAGGATCGGGCGAAACCCGAGCCTGTGGTAGAAGCGCTTGGGCCAGTCGTTGGTCCGCGCCCCGATGACGACGGGGCCCGCACCGCGCTCGCGCGCATCCGTCACTGCGCGCGCGATCAGCCCGGTGGCGATTCCGCGGCCCCGGAACTCCTCCCGGGTAAACAGGTCCTCGACCTTGCCCACGCCATTTTCGCCCGGCCACGAAGAGAAGAAGCCGCAGTCGACCCCGTCTTCATGCGCGATCCAGAAACGCAGCGGCGGGCACTTGGCCCGGTAGATCGCAAGCATGCGACGGGTCACCTCCTCGGCCATCGGCCCGTCTCCGAACCTGCGCGCGTCTTCCTCGTGGTCGAGGCGCAGCAGTCGGTAGATCGCATCCCAGTCGCCGTCGGTCTCGGCGCAGCGGATCCCCACCGGGCGTGGGGAGGCGCACAACTCTCCCTCGAGCAACAACTGGACCTCGGTCGAGAGCGCGTAGTCCTCGACGACGACTCTCGCCCCGAAGGCCGCCGGCGTATCCGGCGAACACCGGAAGAGCCGATCCCGGTACCCGGCATAGATCTCTTCGGCGTACTCGAGGACCGCCTCGATCTCGCCCGCGGTCTCGACCCGGACCGCGACGCCGTGATTCGCGTCGTGAATGTTCGGGTACGCGCGATTCCGGATGAACCGAACCGAGCCGAGATCGATCACCTCGTTTCCGAGGGCGTAGTAGCCCTCGAGGGTTTCCACGACACGCTGCTCGAGTCTTCGATCCTGTGCCACCAGCTTCCCTCCTGCTGCGCGGGCTGCCGAGCCGCGGTACAACCGCATCCCAAGGTTACAACGCCGTTCGAGGGAAGCTGAACTCCCGCTCGTGATCGTCCCGGTCTTCTACCTGAGCCTCGAGGACGGCGTAAACTGGCCAACGACTGCGCTGCGCAGAGGTCGGGGGCGGGATGTCTCAAAGCCCGAGGCCGGGGACACCGGGGGATCGGTCTAGCTCCGGGGATCGAATCCGGAACCCGGGTACAGAAACGGCCGGACCGCGAGGCCGCTTCAGCGAGCGCACCGCCCTCGGGGCACGGACGCGGGAAGCATGAGGCGAATCGCCCTGGTCTCGGTGTTGCTCGTCTTCGGCGCGCTGCTGATCGGTCTTCACGGACGGGCACCCCAGGAGACCGGGCGCCTGGCCGCGCTCGAGGCCGGGGCTCTGCTCGGCGAACCCGTAGTCGGCAGAGACCCCCCGCTGCCCCTCTGGCGATTCCTGGTCGGTCCCCTGACAGCTGCCGGGGGCGGCGAGATTCGGCTCGGCAGCGTCCGCCTCGAACTCCCCGGGCAAGACTTCGACACGCCGGCCCTGCGCGATGCGATGCGCCGCTCGCTCGCGCGCCGTCTGCGCGCGATTGCGGCGGGGAGCGAAGCCATGGCGCTACCGTCGCTCGCGGGCCTCCGGGCAGCTGCGCCCGAGGGTGTCGATCTCAGCCTGCGGCTAGCGGCGGACCGGCTCACACTCCGGGCAACGCGGCCCGACGGCCTGAGCGCGAGCAGCACGCTCGACTGGGTCCCGCCCAGCGAGCGCTCGCTGGTGCCCCCGCTGCTGGTGATCTTCCTGGCGATTCTGCTGCGCCGCCCGGTGCTGGCGCTATTCGCGGGTGTGGTGATCGGATCGTTCCTGCACCAGCAGGCGCTCGGCGGTGCGGGGATCCTGGAGGCCGCGGCGCTGGGCGTACGCGACGTCTTCACCGTCTACCTGTGGAACGAACTCGCGAACAATCTCAGGATCGAGATCGTCGTCTTCGTGGCGTCGATGCTCGCCTTCGTGGGCATCATCACGCGCGCCGGCGGCCTTCAGGGGCTGATGGACCGCATCGCCCGAATCGCCCGGAACGCCCGCCGCACCCAGATCGCCAGCTACCTGATGGGACTCGCGATCTTCTTCGATGACTACGCGAATACGCTGCTGGTCGGCTCGACGATGCGCCCGCTGAGCGACCGCTTCCGGATCGCGCGTGAAAAACTCGCCTACATCGTCGACAGCACCGCTGCACCGGTCGCCGGGCTTTCGATCTTCAGCACATGGGTCGCGTTCGAGGTTTCGACCTACAGCGCACAACTGCCGAGCATCGGTCTCTCCCAGGCTGACGGCTTCGCGGTCTTCCTCGCGACGCTTCCGTATCGCTTCTACTGCATCCTGACGCTCTGCTTCGTGCTCTTCGTGGTGCTGAGCGGGCGCGACTTCGGCCCGATGCGAGTGGCCGAGCGCCGCGCCCGGGCGGGCAAACTCCTGCGCGACGGCGCGCATCCGATGTTGTCGGAGGTTGCGACGGCGCTCGAGCCCGCCGCCGGAATCGAGCCGCGCGCGTCGGTCGCGGTGGCGCCGCTTCTGACCTTCGTGCTCGTGACGGGACTCACCGGCGCTTGGAAACACTCGGGAGACGCCTTCGCCAGGGACGGTGTCTTCGCACTCCTCAGGGGCGGTTCGAACTCGCTCATGATCGGGTCGCTCGCCGCGTTGGCGGTGGCCTCGGGCCTCGCCCTGCGCGCGGGCTTGCGCTGGGAAATCGCGCGCTCGGCCTTCACGGTATTGCGCTCGGCCGGCGTCGCACTCCTGATCCTCTACCTCGCGTGGATGATCGGAGCCGTCTGCGACGCGCTGGGCACCGCGCCCTACCTGACGGCGCTGCTCGGCGAGTCGGCCCCTGCCTGGGCGATCCCGGCCGTGCTCTTCCTGCTCTCGGGCGGCGTGGCGTTCGCGACCGGCAGCTCCTGGGGCACGATGAGCGTACTGCTCCCGATCGTGGTCGGATTCGCCTACGCAGCGGGAGAGCATTCCCCGGTCGGCAGCTTCGGGCTTATGGTCATGAGCATCGGTGCGGTACTCGAAGGTTCGATTTTTGGAGATCACTGCTCGCCGGTTTCCGACACGACGATTCTGTCCTCGATCGCGGCCGCATCCGACCACGTGGATCACGTACGCACGCAGATCCCGTACGCAATCCTGACGATGCTCACCGCGCTCTCGTTCGGCTATCTCCCGTGCGCGCTCTTCGGCCTCAATCCCTGGCTGGGGCTCGCCCTCGGCGCAGCCGCCCTCTGGACCGCGCTCCGGATCCTGGGAACCCGGGCCGACGAGACCTGAGCGCCCGGGGGGCCCGACGGGGCCGTCCAGCCGCTCCGAGCGCCGGGGCCGGCGCCGCATTTCCGGCCGCCAGGCGTCCCCAGGCCGGCCTGTCGCCGCGGCTCGGCCTCGATCCCACCCCACAGCCGGACTCGGTCGACTTCGCCGGGTGTCGGCGAGGGGGGAGCCCCGAACCGCGCGCAGCACGCGCGCTGCCGACCGCCGGGGCCCGGCGGTCGGTTTATTACGAAATATATAAATCTCTTCCAAAAAATGTAATAATCCAGGCATGAGCCCGAGCCCCAAGAGCTTCATCCTGGACCTGCTCTCGACACTGCGACGGGGCAGCATGCCGGTGGCCGCGCTGGTGAGCGGCGCCGGGATGTATGGGATCGCCGGGAACACCGTGCGCGTGGCCCTCACGCGGCTCGGCTCCGCCGGCCTGGTGGTTCGCGACGGCCGGGGCCGCTACCGGCTCGGACCGGCAGCGCTTCCCGTCGCGCGGCGGACCGGCGGCTGGCGCGCGATCGAGGAACGCGTGGAGCGCTGGGAGGGGGCCTGGGTGGCGGCGCTTCAGGGACCCGGGGGCCACGGACACGCGCGGCTGCGGGATCGACAGGCGCTGAGACTGCTCGGATTCCGCGAACTCCGCCCGGGACTGGCGGTTCGCCCGGAGAATCTTCGCGGCGGCGTCGCTGCGCTGCGCCGCGAACTCGCGGCACTCGGACTCGGCGCGGGGGCGCTGGTCTTCGAACTCCGCGACACTGACCCGGTCAGCGAGGCACGTGCACGGGGCCTGTGGACGGCCGACGCACTACCGCGCGTCCACCACACACTCCGGCGGGAACTCGAACGGAGCGCGCTCAGGCTGCGGCGTCTACCGGCCGAAGGCGCAATGACCGAGTCGTTCCTGCTCGGAGGACGCGCGATCCGGCAGCTCGTACTCGACCCGCTGCTTCCCGATGCGATCGTACCCGGTCGCGAGCGCAGAGCCCTGGGCGAGGCCATGCGAGACTACGACCAGCTCGGGAGAGACGCCTGGGCCGGGTTCCTGGCGCGCTTCGACGTGCCCCACAGGAGCGCGCCGGCCGGCGCATGGCCGCCCGGGGCAGCGGAGCGGCTGGCCCGTTGAGAGGCCGCCGGGAGCGCGGCCGGAAAGGAGATCGAGCATGACCGAGAGCGCGGCGAATGCGGACGAGCAACTGGGAGCACGCTGGCGCTCCGCACTCTCGCGCGCGGACGTGGAGCAGCTGCTCGAATTCCACGACCTTCGGTCCTGGGGCTCGATTGCGCTCAACTGGGGCCTGGTGCTTGCCTGCTTCGCGCTGGTCGCGTCCTGGCCCAACCCCGTCACGCTGCTGGTCGCCGTGTTCGTCATCGGCGCGCGCCAGCTCGGCTTCGCGGTGCTGATGCACGAGGCGTCGCATCGCAGCCTGCTGCGCGACCGCAACTGGAACGACCGGGTCGGGAACTGGCTCTGCGCGTACCCGATCTGGAGCGATCTGCGTCCCTACCGGCCCTACCACCTCAAGCACCACGCGCGAACCGCGAGCGCGCAGGACCCCGACATCGGCCTCGTAAAACCCTTCCCGGTCACGCGCTCGAGTTTCCGCCGCAAGGTCTGGCGCGACCTGTCGGGGCAGACCGGGCTCAAGTTCGCGCGCGGAGCCTGGCAGCGGACCTTCGGCTGCATGCGCGAAGACCCGGTCGCGCGCGAAGCGGCGCTCGGCGTCGCGCTCACCAACTTCGTTCTACTGGCCGTCCTCGCCAGTTTCGGGCGGCCGGAACTCTACCTGCTGTGGGTCGCCGCGTGGCTCACGACGCACACGCTGGTCACACGGATCCGCTCGATTGCCGAGCACGCGATCACGCCCGACCCCGACGACCCATTCGGCAACACGCGCACGGTCCTGGCTCGCCCGTGGGAGCGGCTGCTGATCGCACCCAACCGCGTCAACTACCACCTCGAACACCACCTGCTGATGACGGTCCCGCACTACCAGTTGCCGCGCATGCACCGGCTTCTACGTGAGCGCGGGGTGCTGGACAGCGCCTGCGTCGAACACGGCTACTCGGGGATCCTGAAGCGCGCGACCTCACGTCCCGAGGGGGGCAGCGCATCGCCCGAGCCGGACGAGGCGCGCGAGCTGTCGCAGGTCAACGGGCTCTGAGCGGCGCGGACGGGTGGCCTCGAGCCTGAGCATCACGAGGCCCGGTTCGGATCAGAACTCGGGCATGATCTGCACGAGGAGATGCCCCCCGCGATAGCGGGCCCCGCCGACCACGAAGGGCTTTCGGTTCTGCATCCGGAGTCGCGTATCCAGCCCAGCGCGAGCACCGCGCGGTAGCCGGACGTGAAGGTGCAGCCGTCCGTCGACGACCGAGATCGGGACCATCCGCACCGCGCTCCCGCCCGGCATCGCAACCTGGGCCCAGGTTCCGAACGGGACCACGAAGCTCCGCTTCTGTACGGCGGTGAGCGTCCCGAAGCGCATCGGGCGAATCCGAGCCTGCAGTAGCTGGCACTCGGGATCAATGGTTCCCGGCTGAGACATGCCATGCGCGATCAGGACCGTGAGCGCGACGTTCCGCACCTCGGGGATCCCCGCGTTTTGCGACTGGCCGAAGGCGGCCCCGGAGCCCGCGCAGCCCGCCAGCGCGAATACCAGGGCACCCCTACAGAGCGCTCGACGCGGGGCGGTGGGCAGCACGCTAGGCGTTCCTGGCAGAGGCAGCGCGCGAGATCAGCTCGGGCTCCTCATCCAGCATCCACACCACCGTTGCGCCGTCCTCGGCCTCGAAGACCATCACGGAAACATCCCCCTGATCGAGGTCATAGATGGTGTCCGGAGTCCAGGACTCGGCGGTCGCGGCCAGGCTCGGCTGGCTTCCGAGGCGGGGCTCCCCGGTTCCGACGAAGGGCAGAACCGCGACCGCCAGCAGCCCGGCGAGGGCGGCCCCGGCAAGCACGCGCGCGGGTGCGGGCCGCAGCAGCGTCGCGAGGCGGTCCCGGAGAGCGGGTCCGGAAGGCGGGCCCAGTTCGGCATCGACCGCGCGCAGCCCCGGGCGGAGCGACGCCAGTAAACGATCCGGGTCGGGACCCGGCGGGCCGTCGGTCCAGGTCACGCGCACGGCCTCGCTGAGGATCCGCATGTCGTGAAGCAGCCTCGCGGATTCGGGATCGGCCTCGATCTGTTGCTCGAACCGCTGCCGGGCGGGCCCCGAGAGGGCACCGTCGCGGTACGCGCCGAGTCGCCGAAGGAAGCCGGGGCCCTTCAAGCCGCGTCCTCGGGGCTGACGCCGCGCTCCCGGAGAAAGCTCGTCAGCTTGCGGCGCGCATAGTGCAGGCGGCTCATCACCGTGCCCTTCGAGATTTCCATCGCCTTGGCGATCTCTTCATAGGATAGCCCCTCAACCTCTCGAAGCAGGAGCACCTCGCGCTGGCCGTCCGGTAGCTGCTGGATTCCCTCGGAAAGGATCCTGCGGACCTGAGCGCGCCGGGCGGTCGCATCGGGATCCGGCGGCTGACCGACCACGGCGCGGGGCTCGATCTCGTGCGCGACGCCGTCGTCCCACTCGACCCGGGTCCCGGGGCGCTCCCTGCGCCGCCGATCGAGCGCCAGGTTGACGACGATTCGGTAGAGCCAGGTGTAGAAAGCGGAGCGCTGTTCAAACTTCCGAATGCCGCGATAGGCCTTGATGAAGGCGTCCTGGAGCACGTCCTCGCTCTGGTCCGCGTCCCGCAGGATCCGGAACGCGACCCGGTAGGCACGCTCTGAGAAGCGCCGGACGAGGACCTCAAACGCTTCACGGCTCCCTTCGCGCGCCTTCCGAACCAGCTCGCTATCACTTGGCGCGTCCTCAGCCTGTTCCGCCGCCCCGGCCCCCTTGGCCGCGACCCGGTCCCGGGCGCTCCTACTACTGCCACCAGCCACGCGTTGGACGGTCGCAGAGCCAAAGGAATTCGGCCAGCCGGGGCCAGCATCCCGCCTGCGGGCCAACTTCCTAGTGCGCTTCTCGCCAATTCCGGCCCTCGCCTGCGTGGACCTCGATCGGGACCCGTAGGGCTGCAGCCCCCCGCATCTCGCCGATCGCGAGCTCCGAGAACGCCCGGAGGTCCTCCGGGTGGACTTCGAACACCAGTTCGTCATGCACCTGCAGGATCATCTGGGCCCGCGGCCCAGCGGGGCCGGCCAGGGCCGCGTCGATCCGGACCATGGCGCGCTTGATCATGTCCGCCGCGGTCCCCTGGATCGCCGAGTTCACGGCCATCCGCTCGGCGGCAGAACGTCGGGCACGATTGCGCGAAGAGAGATCCGGGAGATAGCGCCGGCGGCCGTCCAGGGTCTCGGCATAGCCGACGCCGCGGGCGCGCTCGACAGCCTGGTCCAGGTAGGCACGCACCCCGGGATAGCGCTCGAAAACCGCCTTGATCAGGCCACGGGCCTCGGCCTGGGCGATCCCGAGCGTGCGCGCGATGCCGAAGGCCGAGGAGCCGTAAATGATCCCGAAGTTGACGGCCTTCATGCGGTCACGCTGATCGGGGGTCACGGCTTCGATCGGAATCTCGAAAACCAGGGCCGCGGTGTGGGCATGCACGTCCTCCCCGGAGGCGAAGGCGCTCAGCAGCCGCTCGTCCTCCGAGAGGTGGGCCAGGATCCGGAGCTCGACCTGGCTGTAGTCCGCCGAGTACAGCAGGCGCCCCTCCGCGGGAATGAAGGCTTCCCGGATCCGCTGGCCGATCGGGGTCCGGATCGGGATGTTTTGAAGATTCGGGTTCGAGGCCGAGAGCCTCCCGGTCGCCGCCACCGTCTGGTTGAAGGTGCAGTGGATGCGACCGGTCTCGGGATCGACCAGGCCGGGCAGCGCGTCGACGTAGGTGTTCTTCAGCTTGGTCATGCGCCGAAAGCCGAGCAGCTCGGCCGGGAGCTCGTGAGAGAGCGCGAGCTCCTCGAGCACGGACTCGTCGGTCGAGAAGCCCGTCTTGGTGCGCTTTCCGGGCGGTAGGGCGAGCTTCTCGAACAGCACACGCTGCAGCTGCTTGGTGGACCCGATCTTGAATTCCTCATCTGCCAGCGCGTAGATCCGGGTCTCGAGCCGCGCGAGCTCTGCCCCGAGTTCCTGCGCCAGATCCCGCAGCCGCACTTCGTCGATCCGAACGCCCGCGAGTTCCATCCGGGCCAACACCCGCACCAGCGGCACCTCGACCTGCTCGTAGAGTTCGAGTTCGCGACCCCGGGCCAGCCGCTGATCGAGCTGCGCGGCGAGTTCGAGGCCGGTACCGACCTCCGAGCCCCAGATCGCGGACAGTTCCTCCGGCTCGGCCGCCGCCGCTCCGCGGCGCCGTGCGCCCTTTCCGAGCAGATCCTCGGCCGCCGGGATCGAGGCGTCCAGAAACGCCCGAGTCAGCGCCTCGGGCCGCCGAACCTGCTGCGAGGGGTCGATCACGTAGGCGGCGACCGCGAGGTCGCGAAGCTCGCCCCGCAGTTCGAGCCCGCGTCGGGCAAGCGCGATCGCGTCCCGCTTGAGGTCGTGGCCGACCCAGACACGCTCCGGGTCCGAGAACAGCGCGGCGAGCGGCGCCGGCAGCCCGGCAGGCCCGAGCACCGCCGCCGGCACGAGCGCGGCCTTGCCCGAGAGCCCGCCGATCGCAATCGCCACGAGCTCGCCCCGCATTGGCTCCCCCGGGTCGAGCACGCAGGCGAGCGAGAGGCGGTCGCACACGGAGAGCCGGGCGCAGAGCGCGGCCAGCGCCTCGGGAGTCTCCACGCTCTCGGTCTCGATCCGGAGCTCGGGGGCCTGCCGCGCCTCCGTCCCGCCGCCCCCGGAGCCAGCCTCGAACTCGTCCAGCAGGCGCCGAAGCTCGAACTCCCGAAACAGCTCGAGCAGCGCCGGGCGGTCCGGGCCGCGCACCACCAAGTCTTCGATGTCGACCCCGAGCGCCAGCGAATCGCGCAGACGCGAAAGCTCGCGCGAGAGCCGGGCACTCGCGGCACCCTGGCGCAGGGCCTCTCGCTGACGCTTAGAGGGGACCTCTCCGGCGGACTCGAGCAACCGGTCGAGGCTCCCGTATCGAGACAGCAACCCGACCGCCCCCTTCTCGCCGATCCCGGCGACGCCGGGAATGTTGTCGGAAGAATCTCCGACCAGGGCCCTGAAATCGAGCATCTGCGCGGGCTGAACGCCGAAGCGAGCCTCGACCTCGGCAGGCCCGAAGCGGCGGTCCCGCATCGTGTCGAGCACGCACACGCGTTCGGAGACCAATTGCAGCAGGTCCCGGTCGGTCGAGACGATCACGACCTCGAGCCCGGCTGCTTCGGCCCGGCGCGCCAGCGTGGCGATCACGTCGTCGGCCTCCTCGCCGTCGAGCTGCACGGAGCCGAGGCGGTACGCGTCACAAATGCTGCGGATTCCGGGAAGTTGAGCGCCGAGGTCCTCGGGCATGCGGTCGCGCTTCGCCTTGTAGCCGGGGTACATCTCGCGCCGGCGATCCGACGCGCGGGCGCCGTCCCAGACCACGGCGAGCCGCTCGGGCTGCTGCTCGCGCAGGAGCTTCTGCAGCATGCTGGCGAAGCCCAGAATCGCGTTCGTGGGGAGGCCCGCCGCGTTGGCGAGCGCCGGAAGCGCGAAGAACGCGCGGTAGATGCTGGAACTCGCGTCGATCAGGAACAGACGCTCGGCCATCGCTCGGGGTGTAGCACGCGACCGGCGGCGCTCACAAGCACGCGCTCAGACTGACGAGAAGCGCTCGATCAGCCGCGGGTCGGCGCGCATTGCTTCGAGGTCGCGCCGGCTCTTGACCGGGTAGTAACGACCGCGTGGACCGGTTCGCGGAATGGAAAGAAAGGCGGTCTCGACGAAGGCCGAGACCTCGCCGATCAGGTGCTCGATCTGGACCACCGGCTGTTCGGCGACCCGCTTCTCCACGTAGAACCACGAGAGCGGCAGTTCGCGCGCCAGGGCATCGAGCGAGAAGAGCGCGGTATTCGTGTTGACGAAGGGCATCCGGCCCCAGTCGTAGCCTTCGGGAAAGCGGAATCCCTCGACGAGTTGAAGCCGGCCGCGCACGCGCATCGGGGCGCCGCCTGCATCCCCGGCGATCGTGGGGACCACCTCGGCCGTCATCCCGGCGCCGCTCTCCAGGTGGTAACCGACGATCACAGGATCCGGCTCGGCACCCAGGTTGTCGACGTTCGAAAGCAGGACGGTCGCGACCCCGCGGCCCCGAAGCGCTTCGAGCAGCCCCGACTCTCGCAGCGCCTGCGGCAGGTCCCCGTGTCCCGGCGCGTAAGGTGAGAGCGCACCGTCCGGACCCCGAAACAACTCACCCCGGGGCGTGAGACGCAGCGAAACCTGTTGCAGAATCAGGTGCACGTCGTCCTCGAGGCCGCGTTCGCGCAGGAACTCCAGGGTCGGTGCCTGGGTCGCAAAGCTGTTCATGACCAGAAATGGCACGGGACCGAGGGCGCGAGCCTGCGCCCGTTTGATCTCGAGAAAACTCCGACCGGCGAAGGCTTCCACGACACCCTTCACGCCACCGCCGAAGCGGGTCGCCATTCCGCCGTTCAGGACGGCAACTGCGACCGCTCCCTGCGCGAGCGCTCGGCGTCCGATTTCGGCATAGCGGCGACGGCGCGCATCCGGGAGCCCATCGAGGGCCTCGATTTCGCCGGAGTCCGGGAGTCCGGGCGGGTCGGGAAGCCGGTTGGCCTCGAGACTGAGCCGCCCGGAGGCGACCTGGGCCGCGTGGCGCTCGATCAACTCGCGGTCGAGCCGCGCACCCCAACGCACCCCCAGGCGCGGGGCGAGTTCCGCGTCGATGCGCTCCCAGTCGAATCTTCCGGCACGACCTTCTGCTGCCATTGGCGCCGCAGTCTTCCCCGACTTGCGTCGGGAGACAAGCCCGCGCGATCATCGCCGCATGCGACCCCGGCCGCCCGCTGACCGAGACCCGGCACCCTTCGCACCTCGCGTCACGGGGATGATCCTGTTCGGCGTGCTGCTCGCGCTGGGTTCGGCGGGGATCTATGTGCTGCCGGTCCTGCTCGAGCCCGCCCCGGCCGGGGCGATCCCAGACTACTTCGAGCAGCGAGTCCAGGCCCGGCTCCAGGGGAAGGTGCTCTGGTTTCTTGCCGGTTCGTTTCTGACGGTCACCTGGCTTTCGATCCGGGGATGGCTCCCGGGAAGCCGGGGGCGGGGCCGGTGATTCCATGGCCGTGAAGCGCGCACATTACTTCGCCTACGGATCGAACCTGGACGGTGTCCAGATGCGCGAGCGCTGCCCGAGCGCACGCCCCTGCTTCCGCGCGCGGCTCGCTCACCACCGGCTCGACTTCACGCACTTTTCCTCCCAGTGGCTGGGCGGTGCTGCCGACGTGCTCCCGCACTTCGGCGATTCGGTCTGGGGCCTCGTTTACGAGATCGAGCCCGAAGACCTGCTCCGGCTCGACCGCTTCGAGGGTGGCTACGACCGGGTCCACCTGACCGTCGAAGACGACGATGGGCGCTCGCACCAGGTGCTCTCGTACACGGTGCGGCGCAAGCGCAGCTTTCTGCCGACGCGGGTGTATCTGGAGAAGATCATCCGCTGGGCGGAAAGCTGGGACCTGCCGGCCGACTACCTGGAGCGGCTGCGCCGGGTCCGGCCGCTGGACCCGCGCTTTAGCCGGTCCACTCTATCGCCGCGCCCCCCCAGGTGAGACCCGCGCCAAAGCCGGCGCACAGAATCTTGTCTCCCGGAGAGAAGCGCCCTTCGCGGTGGCACTCGTCCATGAGCACCGGAATCGACGCGGCCGAGGTGTTGCCGGTGTGCGCGATGTTGGTCGGGACCTTGTCGCGGGGCAGTCCAAGGCGCTCGACAACGGCCTCGATGATCCTGCTGTTCGCCTGGTGGACCAGGACGTGATCAACCTCGTCCAATTTCCATCCCGCACGCTCGAGCACGTCTCGCGCAACCTGTTCCATCGCCTGCACCGCGATCTTGAAGACCTGTCTGCCGTTCATCCGAATGAAGGCCTGGCGTTGCGCGAGAACGTACGGCGAGGGCGGCTGCCGGGATCCTCCGCCCGGAATCGAAATCAGGCTCGCGAAATTCCCGTCGGACTTGAGCACCGTCGCCCGCAGGCCCCCCTCACCTTCGCGCGCCTCCAACACCACCGCACCCGCCGCATCGCCGAACAGCACACAGGTGTCTCGGTCTTCGTAGTCCGTAAATTTCGTGAGGGTCTCGGCGCCGATCAGGAGCACACGCGTGTACCCCTCCCCACGCATCAGACTGCTGCTCACCTCGAGTCCATAGATGAACCCCGAACAGGCCGCGTTCATGTCGAAACACGGGATTGGACGGGAAACGCGTAGCTCCCGGTGGACCAGGCAGGCAGTCGCCGGCGTCAGCATGTCGGGCGAAACCGTGCACACGATAATTAGGTCGAGCTGGTCTGCCGAAAGCGACGCCATCTCGAGCGCGCGGCGCGCCGCGACCAGTGAGAGGTCGCTGGAGGCGATGTCCGGTCCGGCCCGGCCCCTTTCGAGAATGCCGGTGCGGGTCCGAATCCAGTCGTCGCTCGTGTCTACGAGCCGCTCCAACTCCGAATTTCTGAGCTTGGTCTCGGGTACACAGGAGCCCGTACCCGCGATCGCCAGTTTCACGCGGGGGCCTCGGCCTTCCTCGCCACGTAGGAAACGATGTCCTGGATCGTGCGAATGTTCTCGACGTCGTCGTCGGGAACTTCGATCGAGAATTCTTCTTCGAGCGCCATCACGAGTTCCACAACGTCGAGTGAGTCGGCTCCGAGATCATCGAGCAGGTTCGCCTCCGGCACCAGAGCGGCCCGATCTACCCCCAGTTGATCCCCCACGATCGACGCCACCTTCGCCGCGAACTGCTCCATCGCTTCCTCCGTTGCAAGTGATGCTCGAGGACGGCCCGCGTCTTCCACGCGTTGCGCACGGGGCCCCCCAGGACGAAATAATGACTCAGAGTCAGATTTTTCTCCGATTGAATGTATCGACACTGTCTCCGGGCTGTCAATGCGACCGGGAGGATCAGGGTCCCGCCCGCAGACCTCGGAGCACGAGCGAGAGCGAGGCTTCGAAGACCTTCTCGAGCGGCTGTGCGCGCAGCGCGCGCCGCTCTGGGTACTGCTCCGTCTGAATCAGGCCGTTGCCGATGATCCAGAGCAGGTTCGCAACCGCCCACGGGTCGCAGGGCAGGAAGACACCGCTGCCCACGCCTCGCTCAATCTGCGCGGAAAGAATCTGCAGGCAACGCCTCCAGACCTCAGTGACAGTCGCAACCACCTCGTCCGAGAGTTGCCCGATCAGCAACTGGTTCTCGATCGCCCAGAAGATCCGGAAGTACTCGCGGTTCTCGACGTAGTGCCGAAAGTAGAAGAGCGCGGTCTTCCGAATCTGCGCTTCCGGATCCAGTTCTGGGTCCAGAGTCTGTCGCATGCGGGCCACGAACAGGTGGGCGTTCTCGGCCAGGACCGCGACGTAAAGCGCAGCCTTGCTGTCGAAGTAGCGGTAGATGGTGCCCTTGGCGAGGTCAGCTCGCCGCGCGATCTCGTCCAGGTTCGCGCGCTCGAAGCCATGCGCAAAAAAAACTTCGCGCGCGTTCTCGAGGATGCGCCGGCGCGTCGCGTTTTTCTTGGCGGCCCGCTCCACCCAGCGAGTATAGCGTCGGAACGAACGCCCGAGGGTGCCGGCTCAGGGTTCGTCGCTGCCCTCGTACTGAAGGTCCTCGAACAGCTTCGTGGAGAGATAGCGCTCACCGTAGCTCGGAAGTATCGCCACGATCAGCTTGCCGTCCGCTTCCGGACGCCTGCCGACTTCGAGCGCCGCACAGATCGCGGCGCCCGACGAGATGCCCGACAGAAGTCCCTCTTCGACGGCCAGCCGCCGCGCCATCGCGATGGAGTCGGCGCTCGAGACGTGCACGATCTCGTCGATGATGCCGGTGTCGAGCACGTCGGGCACGAAGCCCGCCCCGATTCCCTGGATCATGTGCTTGCCGGGCTTCCCGCCCGCGAGCACCGGACTCTCCTGCGGCTCGACGGCGACGGCCCGGAACGAGGGCTTCCGCTCCTTGATGACCTGGGCGACCCCCGTGATCGTCCCGCCGGTCCCGACGCCCGAAATCAGGTAGTCGACCTCTCCATCGGTATCGGACCAGATCTCCTCCGCCGTCGTCCGCCGGTGAACCTCGGGATTCGCCTCGTTCTTGAACTGCTGCGGAACGAAGGAGTCGGGAATGCTGGCCGCGAGTTCGTCTGCCGCCTTCACCGCTCCGGGCATGCCGTCCGCGGCCGGGGTCAGGACCAGCTTGGCCCCGTACGCCCTGAGCATTACGCGCCGCTCGACCGACATCGACTCCGGCATGGTCAGAATCAGGCGGTAGCCCTTCACGGCGGCGACCAGCGCGAGTGCGATCCCGGTGTTCCCCGAGGTTGGCTCCACGAGCGTGGTGCGCCCCGGCGTGATCAACCCCTGGCGCTCGGAATCCTCGATCATCGAAGCGCCGATGCGGTCCTTGACGCTCGCAGCCGGATTGAAACCCTCGAGCTTCGCCACCACGCGCGCGCCTACGCCCTCGGCCACTCGATTGAGAAAAACGAGCGGGGTCCGTCCGATCAACTCGGTGACATCCTTCGCGATCTTCATTCCGAATCTCCCTTCTGGCCCGCGGCGCATGGTACCAGAAGGTCGGAGTTCAGAACTCGGGCTCCGGGGTTGCGCGCGATCAGATCGCGCCCGATGCGGGCGACCAGACTCCGAACGCCGTCGCTCCGCTCGGGATGGGTCAGCGGGTCGATCCGGATCGTGACCGAGCCCCGATCGTGACTCGTAATCTTTAGATAGAACGGGAGTTTGCGCCCGGCCTCGACTACCAGTGCCTCGAGCAACAGCGCCCGGCCACTGCGATCCCGGTAAAGCGTATCGGCCCGGATTACGTCCGCGCCAGTGCGCAGGAGGATCGGTTCGAACTCGCGCGCGTAGGCCTCGAGGTCGACCGGACCCTGGATCACGATGTGCGGCATGCGCGGTCGCGAGCTTCGAGCGCCCGGCGCACCGGAGCGAAGGAACGGCGGTGATGGGGCGTCGGTCCCCGCTCGGAGAGCGCCCGCAGGTGCTCGGCAGTGCCGTAGCCGGAATTGCGCTTGAAGCCATAGCCGGGGTAACGCCGGTCGAGATCGCGCATGCGCCGGTCGCGGTACACCTTGGCCACGATGGAGGCCGCGGCGACCGAAGCCGAGAGCCGATCCCCGCCGACCACGAAGCGGCCTGGAAGCCCCAGCTCGAAACCTCCCCGGCCATCGAGAAGCGCGAAGTCGGGCCGCACCGGGAGGCGGTCGAGCGCACGCCGCATCGCGAGCCGGCCGGCCCGGGTGACGTTCAGACGGTCCACCTCCACGCGCGGACTCCAGCCGAGGGCTACCGCGACCGCGGCCCCGCGGATCTCCCGGTCCAGGCGTTCGCGCACCGCCGGCGCGAGGCGCTTCGAATCATCGAGCCCGGAGAGCTCCACCCCTTCGGGCAGAATGACGGCGGCCGCTACCACCGGACCCGCGAGCGGGCCCATGCCGACCTCGTCGACCCCGGCGATGCAGCGATGCCCGCGCGCGCGGAGCACCCGCTCGAAACGGAACATCCGCCAGAGACGCAGCCGCTCCGCGGCCTCCCGCTGCCACCTGCGCTCGAGGGAACCGGCGAGTGCGTGGGCCCCCGCACGTGGGTCCTGCTGCAACGCACGCAGCAGTACGCGATCGGCAGCCGGGTACGTACGCAGCCGTTCCCGAATCTGAGCCAAGCTCTGGTCGCGAAGTTCCATCCCCCCCCCGGAGCCCCTCCCGCGGTCGCTTCACGAACGCGGCTTTTTCTCTCCCAGCCCGAGCTTCTCCTCGATCCGGCGCACCCGGCGCACCAGGCCCGGCAGGTACTGGCGTGCAACGCTGTACCGCACCCAGAGCCTCCGCGGCATCGAGGGCGTACCCAGGACCTGCGAGCGCGGTGGCAGGTCTCCGGCGAGAGCGGCGCGCGCACCCACCATCGAGTCGTCGCCCACATGTAGATGACCGGCGCTGGCCGACTGGCCCCCGAAGGTCACGCGCTTCCCGACCCAGGTACTGCCCGCAAGCGCGGATTGCGCACACACGACCGTTCCATCTTCGACCGTGCAGCCGTGGGCGATCTGCACGAGATTGTCGACCTTGACGCCGCGCCCGATCCGGGTCTGCGTCCGGGCGTGACCCATACGAGGGTGCCCGGGATGAGATGCGTCGATGGTCGAGTTCGCGCCGATCTCAGTGTCGTCGCCCAGCTCCACCGGCGAGACGTGCGGAATCGTCACACGCGTGCCGTCGGCGCGGAAGGCGTGTCCGAAGCCGTAGGAGCCGAGCACGACGCCGTTCTCGATCACGACGCGGTTGCCGAGGCGGGTCCCTTCTCGCAGTTGTGCTCCGGCGTGGATTTCGCAATCCGCGCCGATCTCGACACCGGCATAGAGCGTAACGTGCGGGTGGATGACGGTCGCGTCCCCGATCTGGCAGCCGGAACCGATCACTGTGTACGGGCCAATGGAAACGTCGCGTCCGAGGGTGACGTCGCCCGGTACGACCGCGGTGGGATGCACCCCCGGATCCGGACGGCGTCTCGGATACAGCAGCTCGATCGCGCGCGCGAAGTCGGCGTAGGGTGAAGCAGAGCGCAGACAGGGCCGCTCGATCGCATCGAAGTCCGAGAATACGATACAGGCGCCGGCTCCCGAGGACGCGTAGGCGCCCGCGTGCTTGGCCGCGGACACGAAGGAGAGATCGGCCGGGCCTGCATCTTCGAGTCCCGCGAGTCCCGTGATTTCCAGATCAGGCGAGCCCTCCAGCGGCAGTTCCAGCGCCTGCGCTACCGCTCCGATCGTCATCCGAGTCCTGGCCGCCGTCGACACGGGTTCGTCTCCCTTCCGAGGCCATACAGTATCAAATGCTCCGCTTTGACCAGCACAAGCCTGTGTGACATAAGTCGGGCCCTGTCCCGCAGCGACTTCCGCGACAAGTTTGCAAGCCGCAGGGCGCGGCACTGCGGCTGCGCTCGGCGGCGCAAGGCATGAGGAACGCGGCGTGAACCGGCGACAGTTTCTGCGCCTCTCGGGACTGACCCCGGCTCTGCTGATGTTGCAGCAAATCCCGTTCGCCGCGGCCGCCAGCCCGGGTAGCCTGCAGTCGGTGCGGCTCGCACCCGACGACGCGCGGGTCCTGATGGCGGTCGTCGAGCGCATGACCGAGACCGGGACCTCCGGCGCCCCCGCTCCGAACGCGCTCGGAACACTCTCGACGATCGAGGCGATTCTGTCGAGGCTCGACGCCGAACTCGTCAGCGCGCTGCGGATCGCGCTGCGGGTCGTGGAGTGGTGGCCCGCGGTCCTGGAAGGGAAGTTCCAGCGCTTTTCGAAGCTGGCTCCCGACGCGCAAACGCGGAGTCTCGAAGGCTGGCGCAGCAGCGGCATCGAGGCGAGGCGCGCGGTCTTCGCAGCGCTGCGGAACCTGGCGCTTCTCGCCTACTGGAGCCGCCCCGAGACCTGGCCCCTGATCGGGTACGGCGGACCCTGGGTCGGGCGCCGGCCGTGATCGTCCCGGAAGCCGAACGGACCGGCGCCCGGCGCGAACGCGCCGACGTCTGCGTGATCGGATCGGGCGCCGGCGGCGCCGTCGTCGCCGCCGAACTCGCGCAGGCCGGGCTCGCGGTCAGCCTGCTGGAGCAGGGTGGGAACCATCGCAGCGCCGACTTCGACCAGCGCGAGGACCACATGTTCCCGATGCTCTTCGAGGACGCGGGCCTGCGCAGCACACGAGACGGCGCGATCCAGATCCTCCAGGGACGCGGCGTCGGGGGCTCGACGGTAAACAACCTCGGCACCTGTGTACGGGCACCGGATCCGATCCTCGAGGTCTGGGCGCGCGAGCACGGCGTCCGCGATCTGGACCAGCTTCCGGATGCCTTCGCGCGCGTCGAACACGAGCTCGGCGTGCGCCGGATCACGCGGGAAGAGCTGAACGAACTCAACCGGCGCGTGGAGCGGGGCTCGAGCTTGCTCGGCTACCGCGGCAAGCTCGCGAGGCACAACCGGATCGGTTGCGTTCGCTCCGGATTCTGCATCCTCGGCTGTTCGTACGATGCGATGCAGAGCATGCGCGTAACCTATGTGCCGCGCGCGGACGCGGCCGGCGCTCGCATCTGGCCCAACTGCCGCGGCGAGCGGATCGAGGTTGGCGCGGGAGGCGGACACGTGGTCCGGGCGAGCCTGCAGGGCGCGCGCCAGGAGCCGCAGGGCGAACTCCGCGTCGAGGCACCTGTGGTCATCTGTAGCGCCGGCGCGATCGGCACGCCGCTGCTGCTACAGGCGAGCGGCCTCGGCGGCTCGGCCGTCGGAAAGCAGCTCCACCTGCACCCCTCCGTGACGGTCTGGGGGATCTTTCCCGAAGCGATCCACGCGTACTACGGAATCCCGCAGGCGTACTACATCGACGAGTTCCTCGAACTCGAGCGCGACCCTGCCTCGGGTGTGCTGCTCCTGCCGACCGCGAGCTTCCCGTCGATGCTGGCGTCAGAACTTCCCGGCTTCGGCCCCGAACTGTTCTCCTACCTGCGTCACTTCGACCGGCTCGGGGGGCTGCTCACGCTGGTCCACGACCGCTCGGCCGGGACCGTGGAGGCCGGCTTTGGGGGACGCCCGAGCATTCGCTACTCGCTCGGTGAAGCCGACCGCCGCGAACTCGTGGACGGCGTCAAGCACTCCGTCGAGATCCTCTGGGCGAGCGGTGCGGAGCGCGTGATCGTCCCCTACCAGCGCGATCCGCTCGTGCTCAGACCCGAGGATGGCACCTCCTCGATCGACCGCCGCGGGCTGCGGGAGGGAATCATCCCCATGTCGTCCGCTCACCCCCAGGGCAGCTGCCGGATGGGCGCGGACCCGGCCTCCTCAGTGGTGGGATCGTTCGGCGAGCTTCACGACACGCCGGGCGTCTTCGTCGCCGACGCGAGCGTCTTCCCGACTTCGCTCGGAGTGCCGCCGCAGATCACCACCGCGGCGCTCGCAGACCGGAGCGCACGCCACATCCTCGACCGCTGGCCCGCGCTCGGCCGCTGACCCGAAATGAGCGCGCGGGACGATTTCGACCCGGAGCAAGTGCCCCCGGAGCAGCCCGAACTGGCGTCGGAGTTGCTCGACCTGCGCGACAAGCCCGCCGAGCCGCTCGCGCCCTCGCCACAGGCGCTCGGCGTCTGGGAACTCGCCTGGCCGACGATGGTCGCGGCCCTGCTTCAGACCGGGGTCCGCTGGGTCGACTTCATGATGGTCGGCTCGCTGGGCACCGAGGCGGTCGCCGCGGTCGGGCTCGGGGGACAGGTCTACTGGTTCATCCAGTCGGCCGTAATGGCAATCACGACGGGCCTCGTCGCACTCATCGCACGCGCGGTCGGGGCGCGCGATCCGGATCTCGCCGACCGTACGCTCCGGCAGGGGATCGTGCTGGGCAGTGCGCTCGGGGTTGCGCTCACACTGGGCGGCCTGCCGCTTTCGAGATTTGCGATCGGCGTGTACGGCGTCGAGCCGCAGGTCGTCGAATTCGGATCGAGCTATCTCGGTTGGCTCCTGGTCGGGAACGTCCCGTTCACGCTGGTCTTCGTCTTCGCCGCGGGACTCCGGGCCGCGGGCGACGTCCGCACGCCGCTCTACGTGGGCATCCTGGCCAATCTGCTGAACGTGTTCCTGAACTGGGTACTGATCTTCGGCCGGCTCGGTGCTCCCGAACTCGGAGTTTCGGGCGCCGCGATCGCATCGAGCCTCGCGATGGGATTTCAGGTCGTCGTCTTCTGGGTGCTCTGGCAGCGCCGGAAGCTCGTACTCGAACCGCGCGGAACGGGCTTCCGTTTCGAGCCGGGGCTCGTCAGGAGAATCCTGCGGATCGGCTACCCGGCAGCGATCGAGGGCGCGCTCTGGCACTTCGGCCTGCTCTTCTTCATGCGCATCATGAGCAGCTTCGGAACCGCCGAGATCGCGGCGTACCAGATCGGGGCGCAGATCCTGGCGCTCTCCTTCATACCGGGCTCCGGCTTCGCGATGGCGGGCGCGACGCTGGTCGGTCAACACCTGGGCGAGGGGAATCCCGCGGCCGCGACCCGCTCGGGCTGGCGCTCGATCGCGGGCTGTGTCGCTGCGCTCTCGCTGAACGGCGCGATCATCATCGCGTTCGCGGCTCCGCTCGCACGCCTCTTCATCGCGGACCCACAGGTCGTATCGCTCAGCGTGGATTTCATCTGGGTGCTCGGCGTGAGCCAGCCGCTGATGGCCGTCGAGTTCGCCGCCGGGGGCGCACTGCGTGGAGCCGGTGACACTCGCTACCCGCTCATGGTCGTATTCCTGGGGCTGTTCGTGTTCCGCCTGATCCCAGCCACGCTGGCGGCCTACGTCTTCGGCGCGCCGATCCAGTGGGTCTGGTCCGCGCTGATCCTGGACTACCTGATCAAGGCCATGTTGCTCGCGATCCGCTTCGCCCGCGGCCGCTGGACCGCGATCGAGGTCTAGACCGAGGCGTCCCCAAGCAGCTCCACACAGAAGTGCAGAATGTCGGTCTCGGTCAGGATCCCGACCAACCGACCCTCCTCGGCCACGGGCAGACACCCGAACTTTCGGTCGGCCATCACCCGTACCGCCTCGCGCACCGAACTCGAAGGCGCCACGGTCAAGGCGGGCGAAGACATCACCTCGGAGATGAAAACGCCTTCCAGGAACCGGTTCTGCTCGGGCGCCGGAATTCCGATCAGGCTCGAGAGAGACGCGTGAAAGAGATCTCGCTGGGAGACGACGCCGACGAGCGTTCCACCGCGCACGACGGGCAGATGGCGAACCTTCGCCATCTCCATGATCTCGTGAACGACGTTCAGCGTGTCGTCCGCTCCGATCGTCACGACCTTTCGGCTCATGATTTCCTCGACCCGCACGGCCCCGATCTAACACGGACGCGGGGCTAGAACAAACCACTGACGCGTCGCTGAGACTCGCGCTCGGAACCGGCCTTCCGCGGGGACACCGGGCAGCCCTCCGCCCGCGGCCGCCCATCGCGCCGGAATCTGTAGAATAGCGCCGGGTTCACCCCCGGGAGGCTCGACGAGGATGGGACGCGTTCTCCTTCTGGCGGTGTTCGCCGTCCTGGCTGTCTTCTACTACTACTTCTTTGGCCCAGCTCCGAGTCCGTCCGAACTGGGCGACCTGCCCTGGTGGCGCCCCCGCGGCTGGGTCACGCGCTGGTCCTCCCTGTCGAGCTTGCGGGACCTGGCCCGGAGCGGGGGGCCGGCCGGCGTGCTGCCCGTCCTGCTGGCCTCGCTGCCCCCGCTGCTCCTGACGATCGGAGGATTCAGGCTCTTCAAGCATCGCCCGCTGCGGGTACTGCTGCTCGCGACCGGTCTGACGCTCTGCGCGTTCGCGCTCTACGGCTACCTGATACCAGAGATTTGGACCGCCTTCTCGTGGCACTGGCCAGCCACCAGCGCGAGCATGGCTCTGCTGCTCGCCAGCATTGCGCTCGCGCCCTCGCTGGTCGAGGCCTCGCAGAGGCTGCCTCTGCTGGCTCGAGCCGGCGCCGGACTCGCCGCGGTCGCAGTCGCGTACCTGCTCTCCACCGAAATCACAGGCACGAATCCGGAACTCTTCTACAACACCAGTCCCTGGCCGGTGCTGACGCTGTTTGGGCTCGTTCTGTTCGGGTACCTGTTCGCGGGCCTGCACGCGTCTGCGGGAGTAGGAGTGTGGCTTCGCGGACGGCTCGGCGGCGCGAGTGGAAGCGCCGTCGGGATTCTCGCGGCTGCGCTGTGTGGAGCGGCGACGAGCTTCGGGGTGTTCCAGGATCCCACTCCCGGCCAGAGCCTCGGGCTCGCCGCCCTAGCGGCGCTGTACGCATGGAGGGCGGGCCGCGCCCGCGAGCCCCGGGCTGCGCGCGATCTCGCCGTGGCACAACTCGCGGCGGCCGGCCTGATCGCAGCCAGCATCTGGATCGGCGACCGCAGCGCGAGGGCCACGCAGGCTGAGATCCGCAACGAGACGGCCGCGCAGATCATCGCGGCACTCGATGGCTACCGGAGCGAACACGAGATCTATCCCGACCGGCTCGAAGACCTGATCCCGGCGCAACTGGCTCGGGTGCCTGCCCCCCGGATCGGAATCTTCGAACACGACGACGAGGTCTTTCTCTACTCGAGCTACGGCGACTCCTACGCGCTGGAATTCGCGAGCGTGCTCTGGGAGCAGTGCCAGTACAGCCCGCCCTACGTGTATGAAGACGAGGAGCAGGACGAAGGGGAGGACCCCGAAGACGAAGGCCTCGACGGGAGCTGGAGCTGCGGCAGTGCACCGCCCAAGCTCTGGTAGCGCATACCCCCGGCGCCTGAGCCGCGCTTCCGGACCGGGCCGGCTGCACAGAGCTTCGGCAAGCGGACGCCGGGACAGGCAATGATCCCGGCCGGGCACGGCTCAGCCGTGCGGGTCGGGGTGACGCCCTGGGGCAGCAGCGCGCCGGCGCGAGACGCCGACTGGATGACCCAGGTCGCGGGCCACGCCGAGACCGCAGACCAGCTCGGCTTCGAATCCTTCTGGATTCCCGAGAGCCACTTTCAGCGCTCCCGAGCGTGTCCGGCGCCCTTGCTGCTGCTCGCGGCGGCCGCCGCCCGCACCCGGTCCCTTCGCCTCGGCACGAGTTCCTACCTGCTGCCGATCCGGGATCCCCTTCGCGTGGCGGAGGACGTGGCCGTACTCGATCAGCTTTCGGGGGGCCGTGTGACGCTCGGCCTCGGGCGCGGATTTCGAGCGGAACTGTTCCGGGCCTTTCGGATTCCGCGCGCGGAAAAGCGTGACCGCTTCAGAGAATCACTCGACATCATGCGCCGGGCCTGGCGGGGGGAACCGATCGCCCGGAGCGGCCACGAACCTGACTCGCGGCCGCTCTACCTTTCACCGCTCCCGGCACAGCGCCCCCACCCGCCGATCTGGGTGGCCGCCTTCGGACCCAAGGCGCTCGCACAGGTGGGCGGGCTGGGTCTCCCCTACCTCGCGTCCCCAGTCGAGACCCTGGAACGGCTCCGGGAAAACCACCGACGGCATCGCGAAGCCCTGCCCGACGGAGTCGACGCGGCGCGACTGGCCGTACCCGTGATCCGGACCGTCTTCATCACCCGCAATCCCGCGCGCGCCGCGCAGATCCGCCACGGACTGGAGCAGCAGGCGCAGCTCGCCTCCAGGCGACTCGGGCAAGGCTTTGCGGATCTCGAGCGGGCCCGGGCCGACGACTGGGCCCTCGTCGGTGAGCCGGACGAAATCCTGGAGCGGATTCAGCGCTACCGCAGCGAGATCGGGCTCACGCACCTGATCTGTGGGCTGCGCGCACCCGGCACGAGCGAAGCCGAGATCGAGTCGACCCTGCACGAACTCGCCGAGATCGCGGAGAGGATTGCTAGCGCGGGGTTCGGGTAAAGAAGAGAAACGCCATGGTCGGCCGCCTGGACGACTCGTGCATGGCGAACCGGATCCCCTCGAGTCCCCAGCCTCGAGGCACCTGCTCGTTCAGGATCCTCTCGAGTTCCTCGTCGGTCACCTGAGAGGTCTCGACCACCTTGTACTCGAACTCAGCCATGGTAGCGACGCGCAAACTCGAGGGCGAAGTAGCTGACGATTCGATCCGCGCCGGCGCGCCGGATCGCAGTCAGACTCTCTGAAACGGCGCGTTCTTCATCCAGCCATCCGCGCTCGATCGCAGCCCGCAGCATGCTGAACTCTCCCGAGACCTGGTAGGCAAAGACCGGCTCGGCGAACAGTTCACGCGCCTGCGCGATCACGTCGAGGTAGGGCAGCGCCGGTTTGACCATCACCAGGTCCGCCCCCTCTTCGATGTCGGCCGCGATCTCGCGAAGCGCCTCGCGCGCGTTGGCGGGATCCATCTGATAGCCCCGCCGGTCGCCCTCGGACGGCGTCGATTCGGCCGCGTCACGGAAGGGCCCGTAGAACGCGGACGCGTACTTGGCCGCGTAGGAGAGAATCGGGGTCGACTCGAAACCCTCGGCATCGAGCCCCCGGCGCAGGCTGCCGACCCTTCCATCCATCATGTCGCTCGGAGCGACGATATCGGCACCCGCCCGTGCCTGTGAAATCCCGGCGCGCGCCAACAGAGGCAGTGTCGCGTCATTGTCGACATCCCCCCGATCCAACACCCCACAGTGGCCGTGATCCGTGTACTCACAGAGACACAGGTCCGCGATCACGACCAGATCCGGGACTGCATCCTTGATGGCCCGAATTGCCACCTGCACGACGCCATCGGGATCCCACGCACCCGATCCCTCGGGATCCTTCCGGTCCGGAATTCCGAAAAGGATGACGCCCGCAATCCCCAGCGCGTGGACTTCCTTCGCCTCCGCGGCCAGCAGATCCGCCGAGAAGCGCGAAATGCCGGGCATCGAGGCCACCTCATCTCGAATTCCGTGCCCGGAGACGCAGAACAAGGGATAGATCAGATCGTGCGGCTCGACCCGGGTCTCGCGCACCAGAGCGCGAAGCGACTCCGTCCGGCGCAGACGCCGGAGACGTTGCTCAGGAAACGGCATCGGATGGCTCCTCCAAAGCCCAGCGCTCGAGCGCGTCGACGAGGGCCTGTTCGTGTTGCTCCTCCGAGACGGCGGTCGGTTCGACGCCCTCTCGGCGGAGGGCCGCCGCCGTCGTCGGGCCGATACAGAAGAATGCCGAACTTCGCGAGAGCGAGGCCAGTGCGTCGGAGCCGAGCAGCGCCGCTAGGTGTGCAACGCTCGAGGGACTCGCGAGCAGTACGGCGTCGAGCCCTCCATCCACCGCTTCCCTCAACGCCTTTCCGGCGCCCTCCGGAATCGCCGTCCGGTACACAACGGGGTCGTCGACCTTGGCTCCCCGGAGTTCGAGCGCCCGGCGCAGCGTCGGGAGTCCCGCCTCGGCCCGGGGCAGCAGAACGCGCGCGCCTGCGAGCGACGCCGCGTTCTCGATCGCGGCCGCTAGATCTTCCGGGAGGGATCGCGGCTCCGGCATCACGTCGACCCGGAGCCCGGTCTCGCGCGCGGCGTCCGCGGTGGCCGCGCCGATGCAGGCCACGCGCAGGGCCTCGGTTCTGCGGGGCGCGGCCGCGATCCCCGAGAAGTGGACCGCATTCGCCGAGGCAAAGACGAGCCAGTCGTAAACGTCGATGCGCGCGAGCGCTGCTTCGAGCGGACCCCGATCCTTTACGGGCTCGAACGCGAGCAGCGGGACGCGAACGGGTTCCGCGCCGCGGCGACGGAGTTCCCGGCAGAGCGTGCGCGCCTGTTGCTGCGCCCGCGTGACCAGCACCCGCCGGCCGAAGAGCGGCCGTGACTCGAACCAGGCGAGTTCGTCCCGGAAGCGGACCACCTCGCCGATCACGATCACGGTTGGAGCCGCGAGCCCGGCCGCTCGCACCTCTCGCGGCAGGTCTTCGAGTCGGGCACACACCACCCGCTGGCCAGGCGTCATCCCCCGCTCGATCACGGCCGCCGGCGTCCCGGGGTCTCGGCCTCCCCGGATCACGCGGGCGACGATGTCCTCGAGCCAGGCGGTCCCCATCAGGACGACGAGCGTGTCGGCGCTCCGCGCGAGCGCCTCCCAGTCGTTGCGCCGGTCCTGTGCGTCCTTGCCGCGGTGCCCGGTCACGATCGCGACCGAGGACGCCAGTCGGCGGTCCGTGACCGGGATCCCGGCAGCGCCGGGCGCCGCGATCGCGGACGAGATTCCGGGCACGACCTCGAACGGAACCCGCGCCTTCGCGAGTGCGCTCGCTTCCTCTCCTCCGCGCCCGAAAACGAACGGGTCGCCCCCCTTGAGGCGGACCACGCGCTTGCCCGCGCGGGCCTTCTCGATCATGAGTTCGGAAATCCGGTCCTGGGACACGCCGCGCGAGCCGTCTCCGCGTTTTCCGACGTCGATTCGTTCGCAGCGCTCGGATGCGAATTCGAGAATCGCGGGGTCGACGAGCGCATCGTAGAGAAGCACCTCGGCCGCGCTCAGTTCGCGCGCAGCCCGCAGGGTCAGGAGATCGGGATCCCCGGGTCCCGCCCCGACCAGGAATACCCTTCCTTTCACCCGGCCCCCCGGATCAGAGATCGCGCGCCTCGCTCGACCAGTTCGCGGCCGAGCGAGATCCCAAGCGTGTCCGGTGCTGCCAGATCGCCCTCGGCCGACCCCTCGCAACGCTGGTGACCGTCGGGGGAAAGCACGAGCACCCGCAGCCTGAGTCGTACACCGTGCAACGTGGCATGGGCGGCGACAGCACTGCGGCATTCGGCGCCTACTTCTGCGAGAAAGGCGCGTTCGGCGCGCACCTGCGACGAGACCTTCTCTACGTTGAGCCGTTCCGCGATCTCCTGCACCTCCTCATCGTCAATCCGCACCTCGAGCGCAAGCGCACCCTGGCCCCCCGCAGGCAGGTAGCGATCGGGATCCAGGGGATCGAGAATCCGGTCTTCGAGCCCGAGGCGCACCAGTCCGGCGGCCGCCAGAATTACGCCGTCAAGCGGCATGCTCTCGATCTTGGCCAGCCGCGTGCGAACGTTCCCGCGGATCGGCACCGGTTCCAGTTCCGGCCGAAGCGCCCGAAGCAGGGCGATGCGCCGCAGGCTGCCGGTTCCAATCCGCGCCCCCGGCGGCAGCGAGGCAAAGCGGCGCCCTGGTGCACCCACGAAGACATCGCGGGGATCTTCCCGGTCGGGGTAGGCCGCGATCGTGAGCCCGTCCGCAACGTCGCCCGGCAGGTCCTTCGCGCTGTGTACGGCCATGTCGATCGTGCCCTCGAGGAGCGCCCGCTCGATCTCGCTCACCCAGAGCGCCTTGCCCCCGGCCTCCGAGACCGAGCCCTCGAGACGGTCGCCCTCGGTCGAGATCTTGACCAGTTCGGTTTCGTGACCCAGTGCGTGCAGCCTAGCCGCGACGAAGCGCGTCTGCGCGATTGCAAGCTCGCTGCCGCGGGTTCCCAGTCGTAATACCGTCACTCGTTCTCCTCATCCAGCCCAAAGATCCGATTCACCGCCTCTGCATCGTACGCGGCCCATCCTCCGGAACCGGAAGAGCGCAGCGCCTGCAACGGCCCGTGGAGCACCTTCGCAACTATTCCGCGCGCTATGCGCTCCAACTCCCGCTCGAGTGGCATCCCTTCTGCCGCAGTCAACTCCCGGAGCCGCCGCATGTGACGGCCGACTTCCTCGAACGCGAGGGACTCGCTTCGTTCCACGAGTTTCCGAATCGCGGGCACCAGCGGCAGCGATTCCCGCCAGATCTCGAAGCGTTCGGTCTCTACTTCGACGATCTTTTCCGCTTGTGGAATCTGCGTCTCACGCTGCACACGGCCGGCTCGGGCAACGCCGGCGAGGTCGTCCAGGTTGTAGAGGTAAAGGTCCGAGAGTTCACCCGCAGACGCTTCCACGTTTCGGGGAATGCCGAGGTCGATCACGAGCAGCGGACGCCCCGCTCGAAGCGGCATGACCCGCTCGAGCGTGGACCTGGCCAGGAACGGTCGCTCCACCTCAAGCGAGGTGAGCAGAATGTCGGTACGGCCCAGTTCCTCCTCGAGCGAGTCGATCGCTAAGCCCTTCCCTCCGTGACGTTCCGCGAGGCTGACCGCGGTCTCCACGGTCCGGTTCAGGACCACGATGTGCTCGGCCCCCGCATCCCGAAAGCCGAGGAGCCCCGACTCCGCCATCTCACCGGCTCCGAGCAGGGCCACGCGCTTCTCGTCGAAGCCCTCGAAGATCTCGCGGGCGAGTTCAACCCCCACACGCGCCACCGAGGTGACCGAGGTCCCGATCCCGGTCTCGCTTCGAACCCGCTTCGCGCTCCGGAAGGTTCGGTGGAAAAGTCGATGCAAAATCGGCCCGCACGCTCCCGCCGCAACCGACGAGCGGTAGGCTTCCTTGACCTGCCCCAGAATCTGGGCTTCACCCAGGACCATCGAGTCCAGGCCACTCGCCACCCTGAACAGGTGCTCGACGACGTAGCGGTCGCGAAGCAGGTAGACGTGGTCGACGGCGATCGTCCCGTCGCCGATCTCGTGGCGCAGGCAAGCGAGGAGCCGGTCCGCAGCCTCGTCGAAGTGCTCCGAGAGTGCGAGCAACTCGGTTCGATTGCAGGTAGAGAGCAGGGCTGCCTCGCCGATCTCGGGCGAAGCCACGAGCTTCTCGGTCAGGGCGAGCTGCTCCGCGGCCGTGACCGCGTGGCGCTCCCGCACCTCGACGGGCGCGGTGCGGTGGTTCAAACCGAGCAGAACCAGCGTCACACCCCGCCCCCGACCAGTCTCCCCCCGAGGTAGGATACGAGCAGCAGCGCGAAGCCGATCACGACCGTGCGCGCCGGCTGGGGTCCCCGCTGTTGCAGCACGACTCGCTGGCCGACCGGCAGCAGATACGCGACCCAGGAGACGAGCAGGAAGACCGTGTGTCCGGTCCAGAGTCGTTCGCCAAAGGACGTGGCCCACAGGAAGCCGGTGCCCACACCCAGCGTCAGCAGCAGAAAGCCGAGGCCAAGCGCGATCGATTCCGTGCGATCCAGACTCTCGAGCGAGGGCAGCGGCAACGGCAGGTCGCGCTTGCGCTTGAGCGACCGTTCCTTCACCAGGTATCCCACCCCCGCGAGGCTCGCGAGCGCCAGCAGACTGAAACCGGCGGCAGAGAAGAGAACGTGCGTGTGCGACCAGGTGCCGGACGAATCCCCGAGCCCCGGGAACCGAAGGAAGCGCAGGCCGAGGTCGCCGAGCGCCGTGAAGCCGAGCGCCGCCGTCGCCACCCAGGGACCGATGTCGCGAACGCGGGTCAGACCGAGCGAGAGCAGATACGCCGCCGCAAACAGCCAGCCCATCAGGGAGAGCGCGGCGGGGAAACTCTCGAGCGGGATCGGGGGAACCTCGCGGTGGAATCCCAGGAAGGCGAAAGCATGCGCGACGATCCCGGCTCCAAGCAGCCAGGCGACGGGCCGTGCGGCCCAGGGTCGCCGCCTGGAGGCCCAGCCCGCGGCCGACGCCAGCGCATAGCAGAGCAGCGCGAGACCGTGCGCGGAGAAGGTCATCGCTCGAGCCGCGCGAGGGCCGCCCGAACCCGCGACGCGTCCTGAACCTGCTCGAACACCCGGTAATCCGGCTCCCCGTTCAGCACGAAGCAGACGCTTTCCAGGCTCGAGCCCCCGGCCTCGAGGTGCCGCTCTACCTCTTCGAAGAGAATCTCCGCGCAGCGACGCACCGAGAACCCTCCCACGCCCGTGCCGATCGCCGGAAACGCGATCGATCGCAGTTCGTGCTCGCTGGCGAGACAGAGCGAGCGGACGACCGAGGAGCGCAGACTCGCCTCCGTCGCGATGCCGCCCGGATCCATGCTGGCCGCATGGATCACGTATCGCGCGGGAAGTTCACCCGCCCCCGTGATCGCGGCCCCGCCGAGGTCGATGGCCCCGACCCGGTCGCACTCCTCCTGGATCCCGGGGCCCCCGCGCTCCCGGATCGCACCGGCAACTCCGGAGCCGAGCCAGAGCCGCGTATTGGCGGCGTTGACCACCGCATCGACCTCGATGCGCGAAATGTCGCCTTCGGACAGCTTGATCTCTGACATACACGCTCCCCGCCTCTGATTCTCGCGGTCCGGCCGCCGCCCGGCAACCGACGTGCGGAGCACGATCGCAGCCCCTGCGGTATCATCGGCCGTATGCGCCCCCAAGCTGTATCCGTCGTGGCGCGGCCTGCAAGTTCCTTGATCCGATCGACTTTTGGGGGGTCGCTGCTCGCGGCAATGCTGGCCCTGGGCTGCGCGGAGTCCCCGAGCTCGTTCCGCGAGGTTTCGCTCGAGGACGCTCGCCGGCTGATCGCGGCCGGAGACGTGACGATCGTGGACGCGCTCGCGGAAGATTCGGAACCCGCGCCGGCGCTTGCTGGGGGGCTCCGGTGGAAGGTCGCACCCACGGCCCCGAATCTGCCGCCCGGCCTGCCCGACGGGGCCGTGCTGATCATCGGCTCGTCCCCGGGGCTCGGCTACGGCTCGGCCGCGGCACTCGCACGTACCGGCCGTCGGCCCGTGTACGTTTTCATCACCCGATCCAGGCGGGAGCGAAACGCGCTGGTGGCCGTTGCACTTCGCTCCAGGGAGGCTTCCGATGGCAGAGATTCTTGACGTGACCGACAGCTCCTTCGAGGACCTGGTTCTGAAGTCCGAACGTCCCGTACTGGTCGACTTCTGGGCGGAGTGGTGCGGTCCCTGCCGGGCCCTGGCACCCGTCGTCCGGGAGCTGGCCGAGGAGCACGCCGGGACCCTCACGGTCTGCAAGGTCGACGTGGACTCGAGCCCGGCCGTCCCGGCCCGGTACAGCGTGAAGTCTATTCCGACCCTGCTCTTCTTCAAGGGCGGCAACGTCGTCGATCAGATCGTCGGCGCGGTGCCGAAGCAGAGGATCAGCGAGAAACTCGACGCCCTGCTGGCCTAGGCGAGGCCGTTCGGCAGCGCGCCCCAGCCGGCGCAGCGATCGCGGCGCCAGCCCCGGGACGGAGTCGCAGAGCGCCGCCTAGGGCGCCTCGAAGAAACGGATCGGCCAGCGGCGCCGAATCGCGTGCCCGTAGAGCAGCAGGTCCGGGTTTACGACCTGAGGATGACCCACCAACTCGAGCAGCGGCAGATCCGTGACCGAATCCGTGTAGAAGTGGCTCCGGGCCAGGTCGATGCCCTCTCGCTCGATCCATTGCTGAAGCCAGTAGATCTTTCCCTCGCCGAAGCAGATCGGCTCGATGACACGGCCCGTGAAGTGTCCGTCACGCACCTCGAGTTGCGTGTGCATCACGTGCGCAACGCCGAGATAGTCCGCGAGCGGCTGGCTCACGTAGCGCGTCGCGCCCGACACGAGCGCAACCACGTGTCCGGCCTCGCGGTGGCCGCGCACCAGTTCCAGCGCCTCCTTGTAGATCGTGGGGCGCACGTACTCGGCGAACCAGGCCTCTGCCTCCTGGATCAGGCTCTTCTCGCTCTTCCCTTCGAAGCGCTGCAGCATTTGCTCGGTCCAGCGCTCGATGTCGAGCAGATCCAGCTTGTAGCGCAGGTAGGAGCCCAGGTTGGAGAGCAGCTCGGGCCACTCGACCTCGCCGCGATCGTAAAGGGCGCGCATGTAGAGGGCGCCCGAGTTGTGCGACAGAATCGTCTTGTCGACGTCGAAAAACGCGCCCACACGCCGTACGCCGGAGGCCATCGCCCCAGCATAGCGCCCCCGGCCGGAGTCAGAAGAAGTAGCGGCGCATCGAAACGTTGGCGAGCAGCCCGATTCCGGCGAACGCGGTGACCAGCGAAGAGCCTCCGTACGAGAGCAGCGGGAGGGGCACGCCGACGACAGGGACCATCCCGAGCACCATCGCCAGATTGATCGCGCAGGGCCAGAAGAGCAGCGCGACGACGCCCACCGCGAGGTAGGTTCCGAACAGGTCCCGGGACGAGCGTGCGATCATGAGGCCCCGGACAAACAGCGCCAAGTAGAGCGCCAGAACGACGGCACCACCCAGGAACCCCCACTCCTCGGCCAGCACCGAGAAGACGAAGTCGGTCTGCTGCTCGGGCAAGAAGTCGAGCTGACTCTGGGGGCCCCGAAGATAGCCCTTGCCGAGCCACCCCCCCGAGCCGATCGCGATCTGGCTCTGGATCGCATGGTAGGCGGACCCGAGCGGGTCGCGCTCCGGGTCGAGGAAGGTGAACACCCGCTCCTTCTGATAGTCGTGCAGGTAGAAACTCCAGGCTCCGACGACAGCCGCGAGGCCCGCCAACCCGAGCCCGGCGAGGGCGCGGATTTGAATCCGCGCAAACACCAGAAAACTGGCGGCCACGAGACCCTGGACCAGAGCCGTGCCGAGATCGGGCTCACTCAGGGTCAGTCCGATCGGGACCCCGATCACCAGCACCGGGACCGCCAGCTCGGCCAGGCCGATTCCGCCAGGATTCATATGACGGCGCAGGAGTCTGGCCAGGAAGAGCACGATCCCGAGCTTGGCCAGCTCAGAGGGCTGAAACCGCACCGGCCCCATGACGATCCAGCGCTGGCTACCGTGGACGACCGGCCCGAACGCCAGCACCGCTGCGAGCAGGACCACACACACGACGAGGACCGGAACCGCCACCCGCTCCAGCGTGCGATAGTCCGGCAACAGCGTTACGAGCAGGGCCACCAGCCCCAGACCGATCCAGCTGAGTTGCCGGACCGCGGTCGGTGGAACCCCATCACTGACGCCGGGTGCCGCCGAGATCAGATTTACGACCCCGACCAGCGCCAGCGCGAGCGCAAGCCCGACCAGCGGCCACTCAAAGTGCTGAATGAGCCGGCGGTCGATGCCGGGCATGAAGCCCTCCCTGAGTGCTCGGAGTCCCCGCCAAGAACGCGTCCACGACCCGTCGGGCGATCGGCGCGGCGACCGCCGAGCCTGAGCCTCCGTGCTCGACGAGCACGGCCACCAGGATCCGGGGCCGTTCGGCAGGTACGTAGGTCACGAACCACGCGTGATCCTGCAGGGCCTCGGGCATCTCGTCGGGATCCAGGCCCTCGCTCACCGAGAGTGCCACGACCTGGGCGGTGCCCGTCTTGGCGGCCGCATCCAGGCCGTGCGCGAGCCTTCGCATGCGCCAGCCGGTTCCATGCTCGTCGTGCACGACGCCCCGAAGCGCCGCGCGCAGCGTCGAGAGGCTCGAGCGGGAGACGGGCACCCGGCCGAGGGTGTCGGTGCCCCAGCTTCGAAGCACGTTCCCCTGCGGGTCCTCGACCTGTTGCACCACGAACGGACGCAGCAGCGCGCCGCCGTTCGCGATCGCTGCGTAGCTCGTGGCAAGCTGTATCGGCGTCCACAGGTTGAAGCCCTGTCCGATTGCGATCGACAGCGTCTCGCCCCCCATCCAGGGCTCGTCGAAGCGTCGCTGCTTCCAGTCCGCCGTCGGGACCAGGCCCGCGGACTCGGGCAGGAATTCGATTCCGGTCTTGCGGCCCAGACCGAGGGCCCGGGCGTAGTGGGCGAGCCGGTCGACCCCGAGTTTCGCCCCCAGGGTGTAGAAGAACACGTCGCACGACTCGACGAGCGCGCGGTGGAGGTCGACTTCGCCGTGCCCCTCCTCCTTCCAACAGCGGTAGCGACGCCGGCCGAAGCGCATCGATCCACTGCAGTGAACGCGTAGATCGGGGACCAGCTTGCCGTCCTCGATCGCCGCCAGCGCGGTCACGACCTTGTAGGTGGATCCCGGCGGGTACTGTCCCTGCAGCGCGCGATTCTGGAGCGGCTTGCGCGGATCGCGCGTCAGCCTCTGCCAGCTCTCGAGCGGGATCCCGAGCGCGAATTCGTTCGGGTTGGGCGCCGGCCGGCTGGCCAGAACCAGTACCTCGCCCGTCTGCGGATCGAGCGCCACCACGGCTCCGCTGCGTCCGGTCTCGTCCAGGGCTCGCTCGGCCACGCGCTGCAGCCGGCCGTCGAGCGTCAACCGCACGTTGTTCCCCGGCCGGGGCTCGACCGCACCGAGCAGCTCGAGCTCGCGGCCGTGGGCGTCGACCAGGACGCTGCGTCCACCGGGCTGGCCGCGCAGATCGGCGTCGAGCCAGGCCTCGATGCCGGACCGCCCCACGATGTCTCCCGCCCGGTAGCCGACAGACTTGAGGCTCTCGAGCTGCTCGGGCGCGACCTCGCGCAGCGATCCCAACAGGTGGGCGGCGCTGTCCTGCGCCAGGTAGGACCGCGCTGGGCCCACCTGGGTCAGCACACCGCGCAGGGCCCAGAGCTGGCCCTCCACCCGGGCGAGCGCATCGCGGTCCAGGTCACGCACCGCCCGGATCGTCTGAAAGCGCGTACGGCCCCGCGGATTCCCGACCCGCTCCCGTACCAGGGCTGGATCCCGCCGGGTCAGTTGTGCGATCCGATCCAACGTCCCCGGGAGGCCGCTCAGCTCGTGCGGAATCACGAGCACGTCGAATGCCGGCCGCGAGTCGACCAGAACTTCTCCCCAGCGGTCCAGGATCATCCCCCGGGGTCCCAGGTGTCGGTGGTTGCGTACGCTGTTTCGGTTCGCCGAGTCCCGATGCGCGTCTCCCTGTACGAGCTGTAGATCGAAGAGCCGCACAAACAGCAGCAGCCAGACCAGCAGCACGCCGAAGGTCGCGCCGAAGATGCGCCGCTCGAGCCCGGGTTCGGAGCTGACGTCCGAGACCTGGCCCAGCCTCACAGCGTGCCGGATCCGCTAAGAGCTGTCGGGGCGAGGCCCGGCACCTCTTCGTCGCCATCCAGCCGCTTGAACAGGCGATAGAGCGGCGCGGCGACGGCGGCCGTCAGGATGACGCTCCCGGGCAGACGGATCGCAACTTCCGACCAGGGCAGCAGCAGATCGGGCTGTGCCAGGCGGAGAACCTGCCCCAGCAGCAGGGTGTCGACGACCACGTAGACGGCTACGTAGACCACCCAGGGCCATGGCCCTCGCAGGTTGAGTCCCCGATCCGTCACGTGCGTGACCAGACAGGCCGTCGCTCGCAGCAGCGCGTAGAGCCCGATCGGCGCACCCGAAAGCTCGTCGAGCCCGTAGCCGAATGCGAACGCGATCAGCAGCGATTCGATCGCGCGCGCGCGGAACCCGAGCGCCAGCGCGAAGACCAGCAACAGATCCGGGCGGAACGCGTAAGGCAACACCGACGCCAGCAACTGCTGCAGCAACAGCAGGGCGAGCCCGAGCCCGATCAAGCGCATCCGGACACTCAAGGCGTGTCCCCCGCATCGGCCAGCGTGACCGGGGCCTGCGCGGCCTCGAAACCCGGAGCGGCCGGCGCCTCCCGCCGTTCCAGAATCACGAAGACCTCCTCGAGATCTCGAAAGTCGACCACGGGCTGGATCTGGGCGCGCTGAAACAACCCGTAGGGCTCGCGCTCCATGGTCTCGACCGTCCCCACGACCAACCCCTTGGGAAAGATCGCATCGAGTCCCGACGTGAGCAGCAGATCTCCGGGGCGCACGTCATCGTTGCGCATCACGTAGTCGAACGCGCACTCGCGCGAACTCTGGCCGCGGACGATGCCACGCGCGCGGCTGCGCTGCACGAAGGCATCGATGCGGCTCTGCATGTCGACCACGAGCAGTACCTTGGAGGCCGACCCCGTCACTCCGACCACGCGACCGACGACGCCATGCTCGTTGATCACGGGCATCCCGGCCTCGATCCCGGCCTCGGCACCTCGATCGATGACGACGGATCTGAACCAGGGAGAAAGATCCTGCGCAACCACGTTCGCGGGAACCATCGGCGCGTCGTGGCGAGCCCGGAAGTCAGCGAGCCGCTGGAAGCGCTCGCTCGCAACCAGCGCCTCTCGGTAGCTCAGGTTCTCGTTCTGCAGCCGCGCGATGATCACTCGGAGTTCCAGATTCTCGGAACGCACGTCGACGAGCGCCAGATAGTCACGCCAGACCCATCGTACGAAGTCGATCGGCCGGGTGACGAGTCTCTGGAGCGGAGTCGCGACTCCGAGAACCAGGGCCGAGGCCGGTCCGGTGCCGATCGGCTCGCGCTCGGAAGTCATGCTGACCACGCTGACCGCAAGCAGGACCAGATAGCAGAGCGCATAGCGGAAACGCGTAACGAGTTCGCTCAACCGACCTGCTTCCCCCGACTCGGCCCGGACTCAGGCGCGGATCGATACATCCTTCAAAAGATCGATCTCGTCCAGGCAGCGGCCGCAGCCGAGCACTACGGCCGTAAAGGGGTCCTCGGAAAGCATGACCGGGAGGCCCGTTTCCTCGCGCAGCAGCACGTCGAGGTTGTCGAGCAGCGCGCCGCCGCCGGTCAGGACGATGCCCTTGTCGGAAATGTCCGCCGCGAGTTCGGGGGGTGTCCTCTCGAGCGCGGCCTTGGTGGCCTCGACGATCGCGTTCACCGGCTCGGCGATCGCCTCGCGCACGTCCTCGGTGGTGATCTCGACCGTCTTTGGAACGCCGGCCACGAGATCGCGGCCCTTCACGATCATGGCCGCGGGCCGTTCCACCGGGTAGGCCGAACCGATGTTGATCTTGATCAACTCGGCGGTGCGCTCTCCGATCAGCAGGTTGTACTTCCGCTTCATGTAATGCAGCAGCGCCTCGTCCAGCTTGTCGCCGCCGACACGCACGCTCTTCGCGTACACCAGGCCAGCGAGCGAGATGATGGCGACCTCCGTCGTGCCCCCCCCGATGTCGAGGATCATGTTCCCGGAGGGTTCGGTGATCGGGAGCCCGGCACCGATCGCGGCCGCCATCGGTTCATCGATCAGATAGACCTCGCGCGCGCTCGCAGACAGCGCCGACTCGCGCACGGCGCGCTTCTCGACTTCGGTGATCCCCGACGGGACCGAGATCACGATGCGGGGTCGCAGGAACGCCGAGCGGTTGTGCGCCTGCTGAATGAAATATCGAAGCATCGCCTCGGCGATCTCGAAGTCGGCAATGACCCCGTCGCGCAGGGGCCGGACGGCCCGGATCGAGCCCGGGGTACGTCCGAGCATGTCCTTGGCCTCTTTGCCGACCGCGCGGACACGGTCGACGCCACGCGCATCGGTGAAAACGGCGACGACCGAGGGCTCACTCGAGACAATCCCGCGACCCTTCGCGTACACGAGTGTGTTCGCGGTCCCGAGGTCGATGGCGAGATCGTTCGAGAAAGCACCGAGCAGACGATCCAAGACCATGCCGGCACTCCCAGCTCAGGACAGGAAAATTCTCCACCCCCGGGTCCGGGCCGAACCCGTTGCCGAGTCTAAGAAGAGAGGGGTAGCCGCGCAAGCCGCCAACTCCGTGCCCCGCTTGCGTTTCAGGACACGGCCCCCTAGCCTCCTTCGGCCCCGGGGACTCGGGGCTTGAGCCTGCGCGCGGAGGGGTCGAAAAAGTCTCATGGCACCACGCAGAAACCTGCTTCGGACCATCGGACTCTTCCTCGTGGTGGGCGCGATCATCCTCACCTTCGTGCTCTTCTTCGGGCAACCGGCGCCCCAGGCAAGTGTCGGCCCGGTGGCCGAGATCGACGGCGTCTCGATCGAGCGCGGCCTGTTCGAGGTGTTCCGCGACCAGACCGAGAGCCGCCTCGCAGCTGCCCTGCCGCCCGGTTCCGATCCGGAGCAGAGCCGGGACCTGATCGACCGCCTGACGCTCCGGAGCCTGGTTCAGCGCTACGCCCTCGCGCGCGAAGCGTCCGAACTCGGCATCCGCGTCAGCGACGCCGAGGTCCGCCAGCAGATCCTCGAAAATCCGAGCTTCCGGCGCCAAGGCCGCTACGACCGCGAGCTGTTCGAGGTGTTCGTGGCCCGTTCCGGCCTGGGCAGCGTGCGCGACTACACGGAGGAGGTCCGGCGCGACCTCCTGATCGGCAAGTTCCAGCGCGCGATCGCGTCCCCCGTGCGGCTGCCGCAGTCCGAGGTCCGGGAGCAAGCCGCGCGCGGCCTGACCAGCGTGTCGCTGGATTTCGCCGTCGCGGAGAGCGCGGGCTACCTCGACCAGGTGGAGCTCACCGACGAGGAGATCTCGGCCTATGCCGACACCGCCCAGGAGCGGATCCGGTCCCTCTACGACAGCCGCAAGGCCCGCTACGACGTGCCAGAGCGGATTCGGGCGAGCCACATCCTGTTTCGGGGGCCGGAGGCAGCGGTCCGGGCTGCGACTGCACTCGCCGAGTTCCGCACCGGCACGCCATTCGCCGAACTCGCGCGCAAACTCTCGGACGACCCGGCCACCCGCGAGAGCGGCGGCGAGCTCGGGGTTTTTCCGCGCGGACGCATGGACCCGGCCTTTGAGGCCGCCGCATTCGCACTCGAAACGGGCCAAGTCTCGGAGCCGGTGGAAACCAGCTCCGGCTTCCACCTGATCCAGCTCGACGAGCGACAGGACGCAGACAAGCGGAGCTACGAGGAAGTGCGCAAGGAATTGGCCGCTGAACTGCTGCGCGGGCAGCGGGCCCGTGCCAGAGCCGAGGCGGCCGCGATTGCGGTCCTGGAGGCGCTCGAGCGGGGCGAGGAGTTCGCGGCGGCGGCCGCGTCGGCCGGGCTCGAACTCGGGAGCACCGGGCCGTTCCGTTACAGCGATGGCAGCATCCCGAGGCTGGGCCGCTCCGCGGCACTCCGCGAGGCCGCGTTTGCACTCGAGCCAGCGGGCGCAAGTTCGACCCAGGTCTTCGCGCTCGGTTCGCGCTTCGTCCTGATCCGGCTCTCCGACCGGACCGATCCCGAGCCCGAGGAGCTCGAACTCGCAACCGAACAGGCGCGCGAACGCCTGGGAGCGGCGGCGCGACAGCGGGTCCTCGAACGCTGGGCCTCCGCGAGCGTCGCGGAGCTGGAGCAGAACGGCAAGGTCGCGCTCTACCCGCTCTACGCGACCCCGAACTGATCCGGGACGCCGCGCCCTGGTGACGGCGTCCGGCATGCGCACCCGGAGCAGCGCCCGGAGACCGCTGGCCGCCCTGCTACTCGTGGCCTCGCTCGCGGTCCAGCCCGGGTGCACGCGCCTGCTCTACAACTTCGGGACCGTGGAGCCTGAGCGCGTCTACCGCTCCTCTCAACCCTCGCCACTCTTCTTGCGCTACCTGGTCGAGCACTACGGCGTCCGCAGCCTGGTGAATCTGCGCGGGCGAACCCAGGGCTTCGAGAGCGACTTCGCGGCGCGCCACCGGCTCAGACTGTTCAGCTTCGACCTCTCGGCCTCCCGGCCGCCGAGCCAGGCGGAGGTGGCGCGCTTTCTCGAGATCGTCTCCAACCCGGCCAACCAGCCCGTGCTCGTCCACTGCCGGAACGGCGTCGACCGCACCGGCTACATGCTCGGCCTCTACCGAATCGAGGCGGACGGCTGGAGCCCCGAACGCGCCGCGCGTGAAATGAGCCGCTACCTGCAGTTCGGGTGGCTCAACCCCACCCCGAAGCAGGTGGTCGAGGAGGGGCTTCGCGCCCCGGCAGACGCACCCCGGCCGGGGCCGTAAGCGGCCCCAAACAGAAGCGAGGGGACAACATCCAAAAAAGCGGACGTCATCCCCTCGCTCGAGGGTTCAGGCTGAGTCTGCGGTCAGATCTTCTGGGGACTCCGGCGCAGGAAGGCCACGCCGAAGAGCACCGGACCGAGCAAAAGCGCCAGCGGAGCCTCCGGAGCCTCCGTCACGTGAAACTCGTTGCTGCCACTGAAGTCGAAGTGAGGGATAAAGTCGTTGCCCCTCCAGAAGGAAAAGCCCGTATCGACCGTCAGCGTGAGCGTTCCTGGAGCCAGCGCCAGAACAGTGATGCTTCCGACGCCAAAGGTCCCGGTGTTCGTCGGAGGCGGGAACGGGTTGTTGTTATTTCCACCGGACGTCCAGCGCGAAGGAACCGCAGGCACGGGTGGGCTACAGTCGGGAAAGACGCATTCCGGCACAAAAGCCGAGACCGCGGCCGCCGGAAGCTGCCATGCTCCTCCGGTCCCGGCACCGCTCTGCGGCGGCGCGATCACCCCTGTCACACTAAGGACCGACAGTGCCGCGATCGGACTCGAGTCGGTGAGCAACCACCTCAGGTTCACCACCGACGCGTTCTCGCCGGGGTCGAGGGTAATGATAGCCTCGATACTGAAGGAATCACCGACGCCCACGGTGTTCGTGGAAGGACTGAGTACGAGGGACGCAGCCTGAGCGGGTGCAGACGCGAGTGCGAGGCAGAACACCGCACCAACAACTGCCCCAAATGATGTCGAAACCAACTTCGTTCGCACGCTCAATCCCCTTATCATCTTCGACCAGTTTGCGCCCACCCCTTGAACCCGCTGACCCACTGCCAGGCGTCCGCCGAGGAGTTGCACAAATCTGCTGGCCTACTGCTGCACCAAGCCCAAGTTCAGAAAAAAGACCCTAACCCTAACCTCTCCAGCTACGACGTCCGATCAAGCCGGCCACCGCGAGGCCCGCGCCCATCAGGAGCAGCGAGCCCGGCTCCGGAATCGGTGGACCACTGACCGTGAACGAGCCTGGCGTACCGGAAAAGTCGAAGTGCGGGATAAAGTCGTTGCCCCGCCAGAACGTGGTTCCACCATTGATGATCAGGTTCAGTGTCCCGTTATTTCCCGTCGCCACGAAAGTGAGCGTCGCGACTGGAATGGTCCCGGTCTGGGTCACCGGCGGGAAGCCCGTGCTGTTGAAGCCGCCACCAACAAAGGTGTCGGTCGTGGGATTAAGCGCGTTCGTCGACGTATCCCAACCCGCTGGGTTCCCGGGGACCAGTGTCACCGTGAAGACCCCGGTGCCGTCGGTGGGGTCACCAGCGCTGTCGACCAGAGTAATCGAAACCTGAATCACCGATGCGTTCTGGCCCACATCTAGGTTCATCGCAATATCGACGGACCCCGGAGCTCCCGAACTGGGTGTCACCGAAATCGAATTCGCCTGTGCCTGCGTCGCCAGACCGATACCGAGTACCAGACTCAGCACTATTCCAAGAAACCTGACCCTCATTTTGAACCCTTCCTTCCGGAATGCTTGAGCCAGCGAGGCAATTCTACCCCGAACCCTCACTGTCACTCAAGCCAAATTTAGGAAAAACCCAGCCCCTTTGTTCTTTTCTCTGTCCGTTTCTCGCCTGATCCGAATAACACGCCGGGAAGCGCCGTCCACCGGGTGTTTCCACCCGACGGACGGCGTCCCGAATTCTGAACCTACCGGCAGCCTTGCTTGTCGAAGGTCCAAGCCGGATTTCCGGCGTACGGTGAACCAGCTGGGCCACCAGTCGGGTCCGCACCCAACGGTCCATTCCCGCAACCCAGCACACAATGGTCAAACCCGGGCTGTGCGACCGCCGTGAGCGCGATGAACTGCGCGTCACCCAGGTCGACACCCGGGGGAGCCGGACTGGTCTGGCCCGCACCCTGCCAGTACACGTCACACGATGCCACCGGGCAATCGACGCTCGCCGGAAGCGCTGTGCCCACCGCGACGAGCGCCGCAATCTGCGCATCGCCGAGCGTCAGGTTGTTACCGTCGTTGACCGTCGAATCGCCGCACAGGCAGCCCGACCCGAGCTGTCCGCTCGTCCCGGTCGCGTTACTCAGTACCTGAGCCGGGTCGAATGCCGCCGGACATTGGTCGTTTGCGCTGCCGCGTCGGTCGAACTCCGGATCATCGAAGCCCACGCAAAGCGGTTCGCCGTTCAGGCCCAACGGACAGAAGACCGTATCGAACTTGTAGACGAAGTCCGTATTCCGGTTCGCGAACACCTTCACGTCACGACCAGAGCCTGCGCCCACGTACGGGTAGCTCGGGAAGTCAGCCAACACGTTCGCAGCCTTCGGACGCAAATCCTGCTGCGTCGTGAACATGTTGCAGGGACCCGAGAGACCGCCGCCGGCCGTGCCTGGCCCGCAGTTCACGCCGGGCGCCAGAGGCGGCTTGGCCGCCTGCGTCCGAGTCGGGAAGTCATCGACGCCGGTATTAGTCAATGCGCCCGATCCCGTGATGTTCAGAGGATTGTCGCACGGAGGCAGGTCGAGGGAGAGGCTGTTGTCCCCGATGCACCCCATGATCCCGTCAGGTCCGGGCCCGTAGTTGGTCGAGAAGACCAGGAAGAAGTTCGGGTCCGTGATGAGCCCCGGATCCGCGGGCGGGAACGTGAAACCGACCCCGAGCGTCGCACCGTTCCAGGAGAGCACGCGGGGGGGCAAATACGCCCCGGCCCCGTCCCCGTACACGTCCGGGAGGGTGAGCCCGGCAGAGCCCGTGCCGCCTGCGATGTTTCCGATCAGCTTGGCGTCCGTACCGGGGTTATCGTTGTCGCGGTTCTGCGACCCCGCGAACCCGGTCGTCGCCGCGACCAGGAGCGGCACCTTGATGTTGTAGCCGACATCCATCAGGCCCCCGATCCTGCCGTTCAGGTCGGTGCGGCCAATGGTCTCGAGGAGATCGAGGTTCGTATCGCAGGCGTTCGGGGGAGTCCCACAGTCGGCCGTGTGGCTGTCGTACCCGACCGGGATCCAACCGCGCGCCGGGTCGTTGGCGGTGACCGGGAACACCGGACTGGTGAACCCGGTGCCGCCCTTCGCGACCGGAACCAGGTGCGGCGGTGTCGCCCCGCAGCCCCGGCAGTCGAGCGTGTCGGTCGCCGAACTAATACAGTCGTTCATGGTGATCCCGAGGCCCAAAATATTGGGCACGTCCTCTGCGAACGGCACACACGGGATTTGCGCGGCCAAGGTCGAGCACCGCCCGGTCCGGCGGAAGTTGTTCGCATCGCTCAAGTCGTTGAGAACCCCTCGGTCACCACCCATGAAACAGCGGAGGTCGCCCTGGTTGATCCAGGTCTGGGAGAAGACCAGGACAATCTGCAGGACGTCGCCCAGGCCCGCACGCGTCCCACTGTAGTGGTCGAACACGGCCTGGAAGCCGATGGCGGTGTCCTCTGCCGTCAGAGCCGGCAGGGGAGGAACGCCCGGAAAGCCGGCAACCGGAGACACACCGGGCTTGGACTGCGCGGCGAGCATGAAGTCGGTGGCTTCCTGCTCGAACACGCTCCAAATGTAGTCGACCCCACAGTCCGGCGGGCACTTTCCACTGATGTCCCCGCCCGCGGCCACGACCAGACTCTTCGTGGTGTCCGTAAGTTCTGACGCAGCAATGTCGCGCGACCACAGGTAGGCCGGGGTCACGCGGGCGGCCGCGTCTTCCCAGCAGTAAAGGTCGCCGATGCAGTGGCTGGCACACGCAGAGTTGGTCGGATCCCCGAGTCCTGAGCCGGCGGTACAGCCGACGTCAAGCAGCATTCCACACGGATCCCCGGCCGCGCCGGTCGGGAAGTTGTCGGTACACGCCAAGCCGGTGTCGTTCTCGCAGTGGCCCACGACGGGATCGTCCACCGACCATCCAATGGCCGCATCGCACGGGTGCGTCACGATCAGGCTGTCGGTGGAACTCCCCACGAGCGATCCGGAGTTGAAACCCCACTCGGAAAACGTCGAATCCGCGAAGCCGCGAAGACCTCGAACCCCGAACTCGTCGCGAAGGGCCGTCAAGTGGGCCCGCTCTGTCGCATCCGTGAACACGGCCGGATCCAGCGCCCCGGTGATGGGCACGACTGCAAACGCCTGACCGCCCACGATTTCGATGATCTCAGTGCCGCTAAGGGCGACGTTGTTCAAGGTCCCGGGTGCCCGCTGCGGCGTCACCGACCTCGGCGGGTTCTCGATCGCGAAGCGCGGCCCCGTGAGCCCGATGCCGTTCAGAACGTCCAGGGCGCCGTTCGACTCGTTTCCGATATTGTTGAGACTGAGGCCGTTGATGTGGGTCCCGAGCGAGACGCCAAAACCCCCGGTGAGGATATCCACATCGCCGTCCGAACAGATCCCCTCAACACCGCCGCAGGACGTGGCCTCGAAGACCGCGGTGAATACCGGGGCTCCCGTGCCGTTCGGGTCCGCAGGAATCGGTACCGTAGTCGGGATCGCTCCGGCGAGCTTGCCCGTGCAGAGGCAGTTCGGATCGTTTAGTTGAGCCGGACTCACGGTCACGTCCCAGCCTTCCGGGAAGATGCAGCCGGCGCTCGTGCCTCGAGAGCACGCATTCACAGGCGTGGGAAAGGTCCAGCAGAGCTTGTTGGGCTCGGCCTTGCACAGGCCGCAGTTCCCTGTCGAATTGAGAGCACCGCCGCATGGTTGCTCCGCCCCGCCTTGGTAGCCCTCTCCCACTGGGAGTTTCGTGAAGATCGACCGACAGCCGTCCGTGAGATCGCACGCCGACTGGGCGCTCACGTCCAGTACGTTGTTATCCCCGTATCCGCTAATAGCCGAATATACGGTGACCTGGTTAGCCGCAACTGGCGTTCCGAACACCAGAGCGATCGCGAAGGCGATCATACGTGTCGCGACCATATTCCCTCCCTTGAAATGATTTAACAACGCCAGCGGATCTTCCGTGACGAACTGTGACGTAGTAAGAACCCTGCCTCGGCGCGCCCGCGCCCTGAAATACATCCCTGTTGCAAGAAGTCCACGGAGTATACATGAACCAATCAGGGCGAACGCTCTTTTAGTTGCCAGAACACAACAAAAGTGTCAGAAGCACGCAGGCCCCGCCAGAACTGCCCGGAGCGGCCGGGAGAAGCCGCCGCAGCTGCCGCGGGGCCCTTTGCGGCAGCCGGGTCAGGCTGCTCACTTCCCGTCAAATACCCGTAAATAAAGGGACTTCGTGTCCTTACGGGTCCTGACGCGGGCGCTGGGCCGCTACTTGGGGACGCGCCTCGCGAACATCGCGCGGTCCCCGTCCCGGGTCCCGGGTCCTGCGGCTCCGGCCCAAAGGACGCGCTAAGTCCCTGGAAAAAGGGGGGGTTCCACCAGACGGCGGAAAGACCTCACGAGCGCCCGGAACTCGGAATCGAGGGCCCGTCACCGCACGAGACGCGTGTTTTGAGCCCCGGAAGGGGCGGCCGCCCCGCGGCGAGCGATCGCTGCGCTAAGAGAAGGATGGGACCGGTTCCCCCCGTACGCGGGGCAACCTCGGGGCGATTCCCGATCGCCGGCCCGGACGCAGCGGGTCCGGCTAGAGGTCGGCGAAGACCTCGAGCAGGCTCTCCCTGGACGACTGACGCAGCTTCTCGATCGCGCGGGCCTCGAGCTGGCGGACCCGCTCGCGTGAGAGCCCGAGCTTCTCGCCAATCTCCTCGAGCGTGTGATCTTGCTCGCCCTTCATCCCGAACCGCCAGCGCAAGATGTTCCGCTCCCGCTCGTTCAGGCGCGCGATCGAATCCTCGGTCGCCCGCTCGAGCCGGAAGCGGTCGAGCCCATCCACGGGAGAGATCGTGACCGGGTCCTTGACGAAGTCCTTCAGGACCTTCGAGTCGGTACCCTTGACCTGGGTCTCCAGCGACACCGGCTCCCGAGTCATCTTCTGCAGCTTCTCCGTCTGATCCACCGACAGATCGAGGGCCTTCGCGAGCTCCGTGGTGGTGGGTTCGCGGCCGAGCTTCTTCGAGAGCGCGTTCAGCATGCGGTAGTACTTGAGCAGCGTGTCGTGCATGTGGCTCGGAATGCGAATCGTGCGCGACTGGTTCTGGATCGCACGAATCAGCGCCTGCCGAATCCACCAGAGCGCGTAGGTCGAGAACTTGTGGCCCCTCCGGTAATCGAATTTCTCGACGGCCCGGATCAGCCCGAGGTTCCCCTCTTGGATCAGGTCCTGGAACGCGATGCCCATGTTCCGGTAGTCCTTGGCAATCGCGATCACGAGCTTCAGATTGTGCTGAACGAAGCGGTTCTTGTGAAACATGAGCCGGTCGTACGCGAGGTCGACCTGGTCCATCAGCGGGGCAAAATCCGCGTACTTCATGCCGACTGAGACCTCGATCTCGCGCAGGTGCCGCCGGAGCACCCGCAACTCCCGGTCGCGCTCCGTCTTGCCCTTCTCGGAACGAGGCGCCCGCCTCGGCGACCTGAGTCGCTGTAACTGCTTGTCGTACCCCTGCATCGTATCCCGGGCGGTTCGAACCTTGCGCCGGATGCGTTCGAAGATCTGCATCGAGAGGTCGGCCTGTCCGAGTGCGCGCTGGATGCTCTTCCGCGCCCGCGCGAACTTCTCCGGGGCAGCCCCCCTCTCCTCGAGGCCGTCGTAGGCCCTCAGCAGCCTCTCGACCCGCTGAAGCGCCTTGTCGAGGCGCTCGCCCCGCTGCTCACCATCGGGCGTTCCGGAGCCGTAGGACTCGGACATCTTGGCGGTGACTCGATTCTCCGCCTGGAGACCGCGCCAGATCTGAACCGCCTCCCGCCAGGTGAACGGAATCGACAGGATCCCGGCGCGCATCTCGAGGGTCGCCGACTCCATCTCCTTGGCCAGCATCACCTCTTCCTCTTTCTTGAGGGTCGGGATGCTCGCGATGTCGCTAAAGTAGGAGAGCAGGGTGTTCCGATTCCGGGCGACCTCGGCCTCCGGATCGACGTTCGAGCGTTCGGGATCGATCACTTTCTTCTCCGCTCCAGTGGCCAGCGAGAACCTCCCTCGCTGGCGAGTCAGTGTCGGCGACGCGCTGCGGCCCGGCCCGTGGACTCCGCCCGCGGCCAGCGCCTCGTCCTCGATGTCCGAGCGATGTCCGTTTCCCCCACAACACTCACCAAACCCGCGAGCGGCCTGCTACCGCGACGCTCACGGAGGCCGACGCGGTGTGTCAATTCCCTGAACGAAAAAACGCGCAAAAAGCGCTCAGGGACGCCCATACTGTGGGCGAACCCGCGGGGGGACGGCACTTGCCGTGGAAAAGCCTTGTCCGAGCCCGTCGAAAATACGCCAGTGCAGAACCGCTGTCAACGCTTTCCGGGCAGAAAAACCCGATTCCGCAGCAGGCCGTTCCGCACACCGGGGGCGACCCCCAACGAGGGAAACCCCCCGGGACCCGGCGCCGTCTTGGGGCGCAAGCCCCGGGCCCGGGGCCCACGGGCGCTCAGATTGAAGGCTTCCCCCGGCTCAGGAGTTGAATGAATTCCGACCGGGTCTTCGGGTCGGACTCGAACTCTCCCAGCATCGCGCTCGATACCGCGTAGGCGTTCTGCTTCTGGACCCCGCGCATCATCATGCAGAGGTGGTGGGCCTCGAGCACGACCGCGACGCCCTTCGGCTTCAGCGCCTGATCGAGGGCGGCCGCGATTTCGTTCGTGAGCCGCTCCTGGATCTGAAGCCGCCGCGCGTAAACGTCGATCAGCCGCGGGATTTTCGAGAGCCCGACCACCCGCCCGGCCGGAACGTAGGCCACGTGAGCGCGACCGAAGAACGGAAGCAGGTGGTGCTCGCAGAGGCTGTAGAAATCAATGTCGCGCACGATCACCATCTCGTTGGTGTCCTCGTTGAAGATGGCCCGCTTCAGCGCCTTGAGCGGGTCCTGCGCGTAGCCCTGCGTCAGGAACTCGAACGAGCGACTGACGCGCTCGGGCGTACCTACGAGTCCTTGCCTGCCGGGGTCCTCACCGATCTCCTTGAGCAGCACCGTCACCAGGTCCTCGATCCGCATCAGTCCTCCTCCAACTCCCCCCGGTACTCGACCGAATTGTTGTCCGTCTCGACGAGCCGGATGCGGTCCAACGCCGCGGGCGCAAGACGACCCGCGAGCGCCCGCCAGACGAAGCGCGCGATGTTCTCCGCGGTCGGAACCTGCTTCTCAAAGGCCGCGACGTCGCGGTTCAAGAGTCGGTGGTCGAGCACCCTGAGCACCCGATCTTCGACGACGCGGTCCAGCCGGGCGGGGGGCAACAACTGTCCCGTCTCCGGATCCGGTTCCCCCCGGAGCGTGACCTCGAGGCCGTAGCCGTGCCCGTGGCCGTTGGGGTTCGCGCAGCGCCCGTAGACCGCCCGGTTCCGCTCCTCGCTCCACGCCTCCCGGCGCAGTACGTGGCCCGCGCTGAATCGATAGCGGCGTGTAATCCGGAGCGTGGGCCGGGCGGAACTCACCGGGCACCCCGGATCACGTCGACGAAGCCGTCCTCCGCGGGCGAGAGGCGTACCTGCTGGAGCAGACCGTCTGGCAGGGCCCGCTCCAGCAGTTCGAAGATCACGAGCGCGAACTGCTCGGGCGTCGGGGCGCGGTCCCGGAAGAAGGGGGTGTCGTCGTTCAGGTTGCGATGATCGAAGCGGTCCTCGATTTCTTCGACCAGAACCCGCTTCAGCCGCTTCAGGTCGATCACCATGCCGGTCTCGGAATCCGGCACGCCCTCCACGGTGACCTCAAGCCTGTAGTTGTGTCCGAACTCTCCGGTTCCGGCTTCCGGGCCGAAGGCGGCCCGGTTCCGGCCCGGGTCCCAGTCCGACCGCTCCAGGCGATGCGAAGCGCAGAAATCCAGTCGCCGGGTCAGCCGCATGTGCTTCTCTCCGGACCCGGCGCGTCCGTCAGTACCGCCGAACCAGCCCGACGACCACGCCCTGAATCTCCACCTCCTGGGCCGGAAACTCCATCGGGCGGTGGTCGGGATTGGCGGGCATCAGGCGAACCTTGTCACCCTCGCGATGGAAGCGCTTCAGCGTGACCTCGAGACGATCGATCAGGGCGACGACCGTCTCGCCCTCCCGCGGTTGGGTGCGCGGCTCCAGCAACACCACGTCCCCGTCGAGGATGTGGTCCCCGCTCATCGAATCCCCGCGCACCCGGAGCGCGTAGCACGGATTCGTACCGACCATCTCCTCAGGAACCTGGATGGAGTCACTGGTTTCCACCGCCTCGATCGGCACGCCCGCCGCTACCGATCCGAGCAGCGGTACCTGCACGACGCCGCTCTGGGCCGGCTCTACCAGTTCGAGGGAGCGGCTCCGGTTCCAGGCCTTCCGCAGCAGCCGCTTCTCGACGAGATTCTGCACGTGCTTGTGCACGGTCGCGACCGACGAGAGCCCGAAGTGAGACGCGATCTCCTCCAGGCTCGGGGCGTACCCCTCGCGTTCCAGAAAGCCCCGAATAAACTCGAAGGTCTCGCGCTGCCGCTTGGTCAAATGCATCCCATGCCCCCCCCTCGGTCTCGCCCACCCCGGCAACGCCCGCGGCCGGAACTCGATCCAGGACCCGAGGCTGCGTGGCGCCGGCCGCATACTCTACCTTCAGAGCATCCGCATGCGCCGGGACGAAATTATATCGAAAGTCACCCGCTTCGGGGGTCCCCTGGTCGCGATGGCGGGTGCCGCCGCCTGGTTTCAGCCGGCCGTGGCCGGTTCGGACCTCTGGTGGCACCTGGCATCGGGGCGGAACATGCTGGAGCGGGCAGAGATCCCGACGGTGGATCCGTTCTCTCACACCTTTGCGGGTGAGGCGTGGACCAACCACGAGTGGCTGTGGGACCTGCTGTTCTGGAACGTCTACCGGCTCGACCCCCAGTTCGTCCCCTGGCTCAATCTGGCCGTGATCACAGCCGCCTTCGGGTTCTCGTTCTGGGTGGCGCGGAGGTTCAGCGGCTCGACGCTGGCCGCCGGCTGTGTGCTGTGGCTCGCGGCCGCCAGCTCGCACTGGTTCCTGGACATCCGCCCGCACGTCTTCACGCTCTTCGGTGTGGGCGTGCTCCTGCTGACGCGCGAGGCGCGCTGGGCCCGCTACCTCTGGCCCGCGATGATTGTGGTCTGGGTCAACCTGCACGGGGGCTACAGCTTCGCGATTGGCCTGATCGGCCTCCACGTGCTCATCGAGACACTTGAGTTGAGCTGGGCGGCGCGCCGGCCGACGATCCCGTGGGGCGATTGGCTCAGCGTCGCGCTCTGCTTTGCCGCGGTCGCCGCCAACCCCTTCGGGCGCGAGGTCATCGACTACCCGGTCGCCTACCTGGATTCCGGCTCGGTGTTCCGGCAGTTGATCGAATGGCACCCCCCGCGCTTCTCGTTCGACGTCTTCGACTTCGAGTCGCGGTTCTTTGCCCTGGCGGCCCTCGCGGCGCTGGGGGCCCCGTTTGCACTTCGCCGGGGCCGCTTCTACATCGCGCTCGCAGGGGTGACCTTCGCGATGGCCTGGACCTCGAGGCGTTTCATTCCGCTCTTCGATCTGACCGCTGCCCCGCTCGCAGCCCTCGGCCTCGCGATCGGACTGGAACGGGCCCGGAAGCTCTGGCCTCGCCTGCGCGAGCCGCTCGCGGGCGCCGCAGTCACGCTGGCCGCGGCAGCGCTCGCGTTCTGGGTCGGGTACGGCGTGCGGCTCACGCCGCACTTCCTGGAGCGCTGGACCGAATCGCACCTGTATCCCGATGCAGCCGTCCAGTACCTAAAGGCGCTGGGGCCCCCCGAGCGGCTGCTCAACTATTACAACTGGGGCGGCTTCTTGATGCTCCACCTCCCCGAGTCGAAGGTCTTCGTGGACGGCCGCGCAAACACGCTCTACGGAGAGCGCTTCTACCTCAAATATCTGAAGCTGAGCGAAGCCAGGCCCGGCTACCGCGCCGTGCTCGCCCGTCATCCGGTGGACGCCGCAATCCTGCCCAGCTCAGGCGCCCTGGCCCGGAAACTCGCGACACAGGAACCCGCCTGGCCGGTGGTGTACCAGGACCTGGTGGCGACGATCCTGCTGCCCCCGAACTCGCCGCTCCTGGGTCAGTCTCTCCCGGATCCCGCAGCGGTCGTGGGAGACCACCCCGGATACGTCAGCGAGCAGGCGCGGGCGGCCAGGCACCGCGAGGACCTCGAGCGCGCCGAGATGCTGTTCGAGCAATCCATCGCCCGGAACCCGCTGATCGCCTCGAACTACGACGGACTCGCGATGCTGGCTGCGCAGCGCGGCAGCGCCGCCGAAATCGAGCGCGCGATCCAGCGCGGGATTGACGCATACCCGCGCGGCCGCCGGCACTTCGCCTGTACCGCAGCTCGCGCCTACCACCAGATCGGAGAGCTGGGCCGCGCGCTGGTGTGGCTGCGGTCCTGCCGCGCGTACGGGCCCTTCAGCGGGAACCGGCATCAGACCAACGCCCGCTTCCGCGGTCTGGAGGCGGCCTTGGAGCTGCAACTCGAGAACGCCGGGGAGGAATCCAGACCATGAACCAGGCGTCAGCAACCCCCACCGTCAGCATCGAGAACATCGGGACATTTCCGGACCAGCGCGTCCGGCTTCGCGGCTGGCTCTACCAGAAACGCTCGAGCGGTAAGCTGCACTTTCTCCAGCTCCGGGATGGGACCGGGATCATTCAGTGCGTGGCCGGGCACGGCGACGTTTCCGACGCGCTGTTCGAGGAACTCGCAGCCCTGGGGCAGGAGTCCTCGCTCGAAGTCCACGGCATCGTCCGGGCCGATCCCCGTGCCCGATCGGGCTTCGAACTGCACCTGAGCGACGCCCGGATCCTGCAGAACGCGGAGGACTACCCGATCACGCCGAAGGAACACGGCGTGGCCTTTCTGCTCGACCACCGACACCTGTGGCTCCGGTCTCGCAGACCCTACGCGATCCTCCGGATCCGCGCCGAGGTCGAGCGGACCTGCCACGCGTTCCTCGAATCGCGCGGGTTCCTGCGCCTGGACGCCCCGGTGCTCACACCCGCCGCCTGCGAGGGAACCACGACACTGTTCGAAACCGAGTATTTTGGCGGCCGCGCCTACCTGACGCAGAGCGGCCAGCTGTACTCGGAAGCAGGCTGCCAGGCATTCGGGCGTGTCTACTGTTTCGGGCCCACCTTCCGGGCCGAGAAGTCGAAGACCCGCCGGCACCTGACCGAATTCTGGATGGTCGAACCGGAAGCCGCCTTCCTCGACCTGGATGGCAACATCGAACTCGCCGAAGCCCTGATCTGTGCGATCGTCGAGCAGGTCCTGGAGCACCGCCGCGACGAACTCGAGATCCTCGAACGCGACCCTGCCCCGCTCGAGGGGGTCCGGGCGCCGTTTCCCAGGATCTCGTATGGCCAGGCGCTTGCGCTGCTCGAACGCGAGGGGCAGCCCGTGAAGCCGGGCGACGACCTCGGCGGAGACGAGGAGACGGTGCTGGCGGGCCTGTTCGACCGGCCGGTCGTCGTGCACGGGTATCCGTCGAGGCTCAAGCCCTTCTACATGAAGCGCGATCCGGAGAACCCGTCCCTGGCGCTCAACATGGACATCCTGGCGCCTGAGGGATACGGCGAAATCGTCGGCGGGAGCGTGCGCGAGGAGAATCTCGACGCGCTCGACGCCCAGATGGCCGAGCAGGGCATCGACCCTGGTCCGCTCGAGTGGTACCGCGACCTGCGTCGCTTCGGCGCCGTCCCGCACGCGGGCTTCGGGCTCGGCCTGGAGCGAACCGTGACCTGGATCTCGGGCGTCCACCACCTGCGGGAAGCGATCCCGTTCCCGCGCCTGATGGGCCGGCTGTATCCCTAGGCGCGGCGTCGGGGAACGAACGCGGTCCGGCGGCGCGCTCGCTTGACCGGGCGGCGCGCCGGCGTTAGCCTGCGCCCCGCTGGCACTCTCCAGTCCAGATTGCCAGACCGCCGTCGGAGGAAATCCGTTCCTCTGGCTTCGCGAGAGGTTGAGATCGCCAGAGATTTTCGCCCGCCGGTAGACGAGCAAGGAGAGGAAAACATGAAGATCCGACCGCTCCAGGATCGCGTCCTGCTTCGAAGGATGGAAGAAGAGGAAAAGACCGCGGGCGGGATCATCATCCCCGACACGGCCAAGGAAAAGCCGCAAGAGGGCGAGGTGATCGCGACCGGCCGCGGCAAGATCCGCGAAGACGGCGGAATCACACCCCTCGACGTGAGTCAGGGAGACCACGTTCTCTTCGGCAAGTACGCGGGCACCGACGTGACGCTCGACGGGGAGGACTTCGTGATCGCTCGGGAGGAAGACATCCTCGCAGTGCTAAAGACACCAAAGCGTAAGAAGTAGCGACCTCCGAGCAAGGGAGAGGAAATTCCATGGGTACCAAGATCATCAAGTTCGACCAGGCCGCATCGGACGCGATTCTGTCGGGCGTCAACACCATGGCCGACGCGGTCAAGGTCACACTGGGGCCACGCGGACGCAACGTGATTCTCGAGAAGAGCTTCGGCTCGCCCGTCGTGACCAAGGACGGCGTCACCGTGGCCAAGGAAATCGAACTCGAGGACAAGTTCGAGAACATGGGCGCCCAGATGGTCAAGGAGGTCGCCTCCAAGACCTCCGACGTGGCCGGGGACGGCACGACGACGGCGACCGTGCTGGCGCAGGCCATCTTCCGCGAGGGGCTCAAGATGGTCGCGGCCGGCCACGGCCCGATGGACTTGAAGCGCGGGATCGACGCCGCCGTGGCCGCGGTCGTGCGCGAGTTGGACAGGATCTCCAAGCCGACCCGCAGCAAGGAGGAGATCGCCCAGGTCGGCGCGATCAGCGCCAACAACGACGCCGAAATCGGCGACACGATCGCCCAGGCCATGGATCGAGTCGGACGCGAGGGCGTGATCACGGTCGAGGAGAACCGCGCGATGGACACGGTCCTCGAGGTCGTCGAGGGCATGCAGTTCGACCGCGGGTACCTGTCTCCGTACTTCGTCACGGACCCCGAGCGCATGGAGACCGTGCTCGAGGAGCCGCTGATCCTGCTCAACGAGAAGAAGATCTCGAACATGTCGGACCTGCTGCCGGTGCTCGAGCAGGTCGCCAAGCTGAGCCGGCCGCTTCTGATCGTCGCCGAAGACATCGAGGGCGAGGCCCTGGCAACGCTGGTGGTCAACAAGATCCGGGGCACGCTCCACGTGGCGGCCGTCAAGGCCCCGGGCTTCGGCGATCGGCGCAAGGCGATGCTCGAGGACATGGCGGTCCTTTCCGGTGGCCAGGTGATCGCGGAAGAACTCGGGATCAAGCTCGAGAACATCACCTTGAACGATCTCGGAACGGCCAAGCGCGTGGTGATCGACAAGGACAACACCACCCTCGTTGACGGCGGAGGCAAGAAGTCCGACATCGAAGGACGCTGCACCGAGATCCGCAACCAGATCGAGGCAACGACTTCCGACTACGACCGCGAAAAGCTCCAGGAGCGGCTCGCGAAGCTCGCGGGCGGGGTCGCGGTCGTGAAGGTCGGCGCGGCGACCGAGACCGAGATGAAGGAAAAGAAGGCACGGGTCGAGGACGCCCTGCACGCGACCCGGGCCGCCGTCGAAGAAGGCATGGTGCCGGGCGGCGGCGTCGCCCTGATCCGGGGACTCAGCCAGCTCGAGTCGCTCGAGGTGCCGGACTCCGAACAGGAGGCCGGCGTGCGGATCGTGCGCAAGGCGCTCGAGGAGCCGCTGAGGATGATCGCCCAGAACGCCGGCCAGGAGGGCGCCGTGATCATCGAACGCGTCAAGAACGGCAAGGGCGCGTTCGGGTTCAACGCCGCGACCGAGACCTTCGAAGATCTAATGAAGGCAGGCGTCATCGATCCCACCAAGGTCGTACGGACCGCGCTTCAGAACGCGGCGAGCGTGGCCTCGCTCCTGCTCACGACCCAAGCCATGATCGCCGAGAAGCCCGACGACGATAACGGGGCGGCGGGCGGAATGCCCGGCATGATGTAGGGCCGCAGCGCGGCTCAATCCAAGCGGCTCCCGGACCCAGCTGGCCCGGGGGCCGCAGTCCTTTCTGGAACCCGAAGCTCCCACGCCCGCGCGAGCGTAGGCGCGGTGCGAATTCGGTACGGCGACCCGGGCGCTAGCCCACGGATCCGGGCGCTAGCCCACGGATCGGGGCCCTAGCCCACGGATCGGGGCCCTAGCCCACGGATCGGGGCCCTAGCCCACGCTTTCCCGAGCGCGCTGGATGTCGGCGTCCATGATGGTCTTGCGCCGCTCCCTCTCCGCGACCGCACCCGCTTCCCGCGCCAGTCGACCGATGTACTCCTCAGCCGCCTGGACGGCCAGGCCCATCGCCGAGCCCGAAATCCGGAGCCCACCCCCGTGTTGTTGAATCAAACGCTTGACCGCTGCTCCTGGAAGGTCTGCCATGCTCCCCCCGCGCGCCTCTCCGGGCGCTTCTGGATCGAGCGTAGGCCTAGGCGCCAGCAGGGTCAACGCTCCCGGACCCGGATTCCGGTTCCAGCAGGAAGGCGCGGGAGAGCGAACCGACCTCGCGCCGCTCGAGCTCGACCGCCATCGCGTAGGCCGAAGGCTCGATCAGCGGGCGCGGACCTCGTACGGGGTGCCGGTGAGGCCCTGAAGACAGAGCACGACCGGACCCGCGCCCGCGACCGGCTCGAGACGAGACGGAGCCTCGTCGGGCGTTAGGGGCCGAGGTCCTCGGCCGCTCGCTCCGCCGCGCGGTAGACCTCTCGAAGCGGCGCACCCGCGCGGCGGGCCGCTCGCGCACACGACTCGTACTCGGGGGCGACCACGCGGCGACCGTCTGGCGGCGTCACCCACTTGACCGTGATGCGGCCAAAGCGGGTGTCGACCCGCCGGACCTCGCGCTCGAGCACGAGTCGCGGGGTCTCGTAGTAGCGAAGCCCGATCGCGCTCGAGTGGAGCAGGGTCTGGGCCGCGAGCCGCTCCCGGTCTGCGGGACGACAGAGCACGCGAAGCAGGTGGCCGGGGCGGCCCTTCTTCATCAAGAGCGGCGAGAGTGAAACGTCGAGGGCGCCGGCCTCGAGCAGCCGTTCCAGCACGTAGGGCACGTGCTCGGGATTCATGTCGTCCAGATTGCTCTCGAGCACCGTGATCACGTCTCCGGCGAGCCGCCCGGCGCGCGCTCCCAGCACCGCGCGCAGCACGTTGGGGAGTGGCCCCTCGCGCGCGTCCCCGGCCCCGAAGCCCTGAGCCTCGGGAACCAGTGCCGGCATCGGGCCGAAGCTCCGGCCGAGCACCGCGAGCAGGGCTGCGCCCGTGGGCGTCACGGTCTCCCACTCGATTCCGGCCGGATAGGTCGGGATGCCCCGGAGCAGTTCGATGGTCGCCGGGGCCGGCACCGGCAGGATGCCGTGCGCGGTCTTGACCTGCCCGTGACCGGCCGCAACCGGCGAGACCGAAATCTCGTCCAACGCGAGATGCTCGACGGCCGCCGAGACCCCGACGATGTCGCCCAGCGCGTCGATCGCTCCCACCTCGTGGAAGTGAACCTCGTCCGGATCCAGGCCGTGGACCCGGGCCTCGGCCAGCGCGAGCCGCTCGAACACGGTCTCCGCCCGTTCGCGAACCGCGGCCGGGAGCCGCGCCCGCTTGAGGAGTTTTCGAATCTCGCGATAGCGGCGCTCCCGGGAACTGCGCGCCGGCCCCGAAAAGCTGACGTAGCGCGCCTCTACCGCACCCCGCTTTACGCGCGAGACCCGCATGCGGATTCCGTCCACCCCGAGCCCACGCACGCCTTCCCGGACGACGCGGGCCGGAACGCCGAGATCGATCAGCGCCCCCAGAAGCATGTTCCCGCTCGCCCCCGAGAAGCAATCGAGGTGCAGCAGACGCGAGGCCTCAGTCACTGTTCACGAGCGACGCGACGTAGGCCGCGCCGAAGCCGTTGTCGATGTTGACCACCGTCACGTTCGACGCGCAGGAGTTCAGCATTCCGAGCAGGGCCGTCACGCCGCCGAACGAGGCCCCGTACCCGATGCTGGTCGGAACCGCGATCACGGGCCGCGCGATCAGGCCCCCTACGACCGACGGAAGCGCGCCCTCCATTCCGGCCACCACAACCGCCACCTCGGCGCTGCGCAGGACGTCGAGCGAAGCCAGCAGCCGATGCAGACCCGCCACTCCGACGTCGTAGAGCCGCTCGACCTTGTCTCCGAAGAACTCCAGCACGAGCGCGGCCTCTTCGGCCACCGGAAGATCGGCGGTCCCGGCTGTGACGACCACCACGGTCCCACGGCCCCGCACCGGCACCGGGCCGCTGCGCCGGACGAGCAAGCGGGCCCCGGGCTGGTAGACGATGTCCGGCAGGACCGCCTGTACCGCGCGCGCAAGCTCGGGTTCCACGCGCGTCACCAGCGCGCTGCTGCCCGCAGCTTCCAGCGAATTCACGATGCGAACGATCTGATCGGCCGTCTTCCCGAGCCCGAGTACGACCTCGGGGCGGCCCTGGCGGAGTCCACGGTGGGTATCCACGCGTGCGTCCACGAGATTGTCGAAGGGAAGCCGGGCCAGCCGCTCCAGCAACTCCTCGCGCGAGACCTCGCCGCGGTCGTATCCCGCGAGCAGGCTCTTCAAGCGTTCGAGGTCCACCCGGAAAGCATAGACGAAGCCGGGGCCAGTCGCGTCTGGACTCCGCGCGAGAGCCGGAACAGAGCCGGCGCCGGCCCAGACGAACCACACCCCCGGCGAGGCGGGTCCGCCGCCCCAGTTCGAGTCCGCCGGGTAGATGCGCGCACCGCTGTACGTCCCGAGCACCCGCGGGTGGGAGACCACGCCGCCCGGCCGAGACCGCTGCAACCGCCCGGACTGCGCCCTCGGGGACTCACTGCTCGAGCCCGGACCCGCACGAATTTATGCAGGCTCCCCGATCAGGGCACCCGGATCCAGCAGGAACACCGGGATGCCGCTCGGCAGAATCGCAACGCCGGCCAGGAGTCCGATGGGCTCGAGCACGGCCGGAACGCGCCGCACGAAGACCTCGCGGTCCGCGATCACCGCGTCGACTCGCAGCCCCACGCGCAGACCCCGGCTCTCGACGAACACCAGCGCGGAGTCTGCGTCTGCGGCAGGGGCGCTCAGGCCGACCCGGGGGCCCAGATCGATCACGGGAATGGGCTCGTCCTTGAATACGAAGAACGCCTCGTCGCCCGAGCGCTCCAGGGTTCCCTCGCAGACCGCAACCACCGACTCGACGCTCGTAGAGGGCAGCGCCACCACCTCGCCCCGGATCTCGAGCACGAGCACGCGCTGCAGCGCCACCATCAGCGGCAGATCGATCTCGCAGCGGGTTCCCTGCCCGGCGCGACTGAGCAGCGCGACGGTCCCACGCTGGGCCTCGATCGCGCGCCGGACCGCATCGAGGCCGACTCCGCGTCCCGACACCGAACCCGCTCGCTCGCGGGAGGAGAGTCCCGCTTCGAAGACCAGTTCGAAGACACGTGCCGGAGGCAGGTCCTCGGCCACTTCTTCGGGAAGCAGCCCGCGCTCGACGGCGCGCGCGCGGATCGCGTCCACGTCGATCCCACGCCCGTCGTCCTCCAGGGTCAGACGCAACCGGCTGCCGGCGCGAGCGGCCCGCACCCGGATCCGGCCGGTCGGGTCCTTCCCCTGGGCCTCGCGTTCCTCGGGGGTCTCGATCCCGTGATCGACCGCGTTGCGCAGCAGATGGAGCAGGGGCTCCTCGAGGGCGTCGAGCAGCGAGCGATCCACCTCGACCTCGGCCCCGGAAATTTCCAGTTCCAGTTGCTTGCCCAGATCCCGCGCGAGACGCGCCGCGACCCGGGGCAGGCGTCCCAGCCGGCCACGCAGGGGCGTGGTGCGGATCTCGAGGCAGCGTCGCCGCAGCTCGCGAACCGCGTGCGCCATCCGTTCGAGTTCGTCGCCCAATTCGCGGTGTCCGTCCCAGACGGGAGACGCTCGATGGAGCCCCTCGAACCGCGACTGGTGCTGCATGAGTTCCCCGACCGACGCCAGGAAACGGTCGAGCTTCTCGGCCGCCACCGAAACCGAGGCCGATATCGCCGGCGCGTCCGACTCCGTCGCCTCTTGGGCCGTGGCCGGCTCGCTGGACATGACCGGGCCGGGATCCCGGACCAGGCGCGCTTCCCAGCCGTCGCCGGCCGGCGGCGGAGAACCGTCGCGCGAGACCCCGGCCAGCATCCGTTCGAACTCGCCGATCGCGTCGTCGAGCAGATCGAGCTTCGCGCAGTCCAGCGGCGCTCCGTCCCGAACCGGATCCAGCCAGTCTTCGAGCCGGTGCGCGAACGTCGAGATCGCGTCGAATCCGAGCGAGGCCGCCGTTCCCTTGATCGAGTGGACCATGCGAAAGAGCACCGCGATCGCGTCCGTGGCTTCCTGCCCGCCCGGGTCCCGCTCCAGCGCAATCAACGCGGACCCCATCTCTTCGAGATGGTTCCGCGCCTGGTCGATGAAGAGTTGCCGGTAGCGGGTGAGGTTCACGGCCGGCTCAGTCCCGCGGCTTCTCCCGCAACGCGCGGCGGATGGCGGCGGTCACGTCCCCGGGCGAGAACGGCTTGACGATGAAGCCCAAGGCTCCGGCGGAGCGCGCCTCCTCGATCAGGGCTTCCTGTCCCAGCGCGCTGCAGATCAGGACCTTCGCATCCGGCCGTTCCGCAATCAGTTCGGCTAGCGCATCCACGCCGCTCTTGCGCGGCATCACGATGTCGAGCACGACCAAGTCCGGTTCCAGTTCGCGAAAGCGCTCGAGTGCTTCGATCCCGTCGCGAGCTTCTCCGACGACCTCGAAGCCTCCTTCTGTGAGGATGTCGCGCAGCATTTCGCGAACCAGCAGCGCGTCGTCGACGATCAGAATCCGTGCTGACATGACCCTTCTCCCTGTGTGTCGGCTGCGACCCGTGCGGAGAGCAGTGCAGCCACCGCATCGAACAATCCCGCAGGCTCGATCAGACCGAGCGTTTCCCGGTTACAGACGATCCACTCGACGAAGGACGGGCCCTCGGGAGCATGCTCTGGGGCCGCCGAGCGGCGAGCGCCCTCGATCCCGCGGACCTCGTGCACCACGACGCCGACTCTGCGCCGGTCGTGCTCGAAGACCAGCAGGTAATCGCCGGGGGCATACTCCCGGCCTCCGAACAGCGCCCCCCCGATCAGCACCGGAAGCGGCTCGCCGCGCAGGTTCAAGATGCCTCCGACCGAGCGGGGGACCAGCGGGATCAGGCTTGGCGTGCCGGCCGCCATCACCCCCGCGACCGCGGCGAGCGGAATCGCGAAGTTCCAGTCTCCGACCCGAAACCAGAGCCACGCAGCCGGATCCTCCGCGCACCCGCTCAACGGTCCGGATTCCCGGAGGCAACGGGACCCAGTTCGGCGCCGAGCCGAACCAGCGCCTCGCACTCCCGGCCGATCCGCTCGATCTGGCGCTGCTCCTGTTCGAATTGCGAGAGCAGCGACTGGGAGGCCTTGAGACTTTCGGCAGACCGGCCCGCCCGCTCGGCAACCTCGTCCAGCAGCGGCTGTGCCTCCTGGAACGGTCCCTCGGCCGAGAGCGGCGCAGCGCGCTGGACGGCCGTATGCGCCCGGGACCTGAGTTCGTCGAGCGAGGCGCGAACCCGGTCGACGCCGCCGCTGCAGGCGCCGGCCTCGAGCCCGAATTCCCGGAGCGTGGCCGAGACCGCCGACGATTCCGCGGCGAGTTCCCGAAACAGCGCCTCGGTCCGTTCTGCCGAGGCCGCGGAACGCTCGGCCAACTTCCCGATCTCTTCCGCGACCACCGAGAAGCCGCGCCCCGCGTCCCCGGCTCGAGCCGCCTCGATCGAGGCGTTGAGCGAGAGCAGGTGGGTCTTCTCAGCGACGCTCGTCATCATCTCCGTGACCTCGTGCAACGACCTGAGCCGTTCCTCGAAGCGGCCGGATCCGAGGCCGGCCGCCTCGACCCGCTCGGACAGGCTCTGGGTGCGCCGCCGGATTTCTTCCGAACCCTCGATGCAGCGGTCGCTGGACCGATCCAATTCCGAAACCGCGTCCCCGAACTCGGCCGCAGCCTCGACGGCCGACCGGATCGCATCCGCGATCCGGCTTGTCCGCGCCTGGACGCCGGCCAGTTCGCTGCCGGTGCCCTGCTCTCGAACCACGTCGTGGATGCCGTCTTCGATCTGCTGGTTCGTGGCTCGAAGCTCACCCACCAGTTGCGACAATTCCGCCAGCCGCTCCGCGAGCCTGCGCCTCGCGAGTGCGAGGGCACGGCCGCGTGCGGACCCGGAGAAAGCCCAGGCAGCGCCGGGAATCGCCGCGCAGGCGCCCAGCAGCGCGACCCAGAGCGGGACCTCTGCCGGAAACAGCCCCTGGACGAGCAGGAACGACACGGCCGCCACGAGAGCGGCCCCGAACCCCAGGCGCGTTGCGAGCTTGCGATCCACCTTGGCCTTTACTCCGTCCAGATCCCGGCCGCAGCCGGGGGCACCCGACCCTTCTTCGGATCAGCTGGCGGAGGGCTTGAAGTGGTCGTAGCCGCCGACCCGGATCTCGGTGGGCGCACCTCCCCGCAGGAAGCGAACGCCCCTGCCCCGGCAGATCACGCCGATCTCGCTCAGACGAACTCCGAGGCGACCTGCGAGCACGCGGGCCGATGGCGCTGCGGGCGGGACGCAGAACAGAAGTTCGTAGTCCTCGCCCCCGTGAAGCGCGGTCTCGAGGGCATCCAGCCCGAGTTCCGGACAGGCCGCGCGAAGGCCGCGCGCGAGCGGGAGCGCCTCGATCCGGACCTCGGCGGCGACGCGGCTCCGGCGGACCAGGTGTTCGAGGTCGAGCGCCAGGCCATCGGAGAGATCGATCGCGGCCGTCGCGAGGCGCGCCCGGACCAGACGCGCGCCCAGCCGCCACGGCGGGCGCGGCAGAATCTGCCTCCGCGCAAAGCCCCCGAGCGCCCCCGCGAGCGGTCGACCCGCCTCGAGCAGCCGGAGGCCCAGCGCCGCCCCTCCGATCGAGCCGGTCACAAGCAGCCGATCCCCGGGACGCGCGCCCGCCCGCGTGAGCGCGCGGCCTCGGGGCACGTCGCCCACCGCCGTCAGCTGAAGGCTCCAGCAGGGTGCGCGAACCGTGTCGCCCCCAACGAGCGGACAGGCGGCGGCCTTCGCTTCGGCGAGCATCCCGCCGAGCAACCCGTCCAGCTGCCGCTCGGAAACGGCGCCCGGTTCCCCGGGCAGACACAGCGTGAGCAGGAAACCGAGCGGAGTCGCCCCCATCGCGCCCAGATCCGACAGATTGACGGCCAGCGCCTTGCGTCCGAGAGAACGCGCATCGGTGGTGCGCCAGCGAAAGTGCACACCCTCGACGAGCGCGTCGGCCGTGAGCACGAGTTCCCGGCCCGGTCGCGCGCGCAGCACGGCCCCATCGTCCCCGATCGAGGCGCGCCACGCGCGCCCGGCATCCCCGGCGCGGCGCCGGATCGCCTCGATCAGCCCGAACTCTCCAAGCGCTCGAAGGTCCAGCCTGGCGGCCACGTACAGAGATTAGCCGTCGCTTCGGCTAGGAGGAAACGCGAACCGCGCGCACGCGCCCGGGGCGTGCGGGCCGGCGCGGGCTGAGCGGCTTCGTGAGCGCCAGCTGGAGGACCTGGTCCATGCGCGTCACGAAGTGAAATTCCATCTGGCGCGCGAGTTCGGGCGGGATCTCTTCTAGGTCGTACCGGTTCGCCTCGGGCAGGATCAGAATTCGAATCCCGCGCCGCAGCGCCGCCAGCGCCTTCTCGCGCACTCCTCCGACCGGGAGCACCCGGCCGCGCAGCGTGATCTCGCCCGTCATCGCGACGTCGCTGCGCGCTGGAATTCCGGAGAGCGCCGAGAGTAAAGCGGTCGCCATGGTGACGCCGGCGGAAGGCCCGTCCTTGGGAGTGGCGCCGGCAGGTACGTGCAGGTGGACCGCGCTGCGGTTCAGGGACTCGGCAAGGCCCAGTTCGCCCGCCCGGCCGCGTATGTAGGAGAGTGCCGTCTGGCCCGATTCCTTCATCACGCTCCCGAGATGACCGGTCAGCGTGAGCCCCCGGCCGCGAAGCAGCGACGCTTCGACGATCAGCGTCTCGCCGCCGGCCTCGGTCCAGGCGACCCCGATCGCGACGCCGACCTCCCTGGAATGCGGAACCACCGCGTCCGGAACCGGGGCCGGCCCGAGGAATCGCCGCAGGTTCCGACGTGAAATGGAAATCTTCTCGGTCTCGCCCTCGGCCAACCGCAGGGCGCCCTTGCGGATCATGCGCCCGAGTTCGCGCTCGAGGCCTCGAACCCCGGCCTCCTGGGTGTACCGGCGGATCGTCTCGCGGATCGCGCCCGGCGAGATCGTGAGCTGGGAAGACCGCACTCCGGCCCCCTCGAGTTGCCGCGCCAGCAGGAAGCGCCGCGCGATCTGCTCCTTTTCCTCGTGCGTGTAGCCGGGAATCCGGATCACTTCGGTGCGATCCAGAAGCGGACGCGGAATCGAATCGACCAGGTTGGCGGTCGCGACAAACAGCACCTTCGAGAGATCGTACGGCACGTTCAGATAGTGGTCGCGAAAGTTCGAGTTCTGTTCGGGATCCAGGACCTCGAGCATGGCCGATGCCGGATCGCCGCGGTGATCGGCACCGAGTTTGTCGAGTTCGTCGAGCAGGAAGACCGGGTTCACGCTTCCGGCCTGCCGCATGCCGTGAAGGATCCGCCCCGGCAGCGCACCCACGTAGGTGCGCCGGTGGCCCCGGATCTCGGCTTCGTCCCGCAGACCGCCGAGCGACATGCGCACGAAGTTGCGACCCATCGCGCGGGCGATCGACTGCCCCAGCGAGGTCTTGCCCACGCCCGGCGGTCCTACCAGACACAGGATAGGCCCCTTGGGGGCACCGCCGCCACGCAGCTTGTGCGCGGCCAGGTACTCGAGGATCCGCTCCTTGACCCCGTCGAGGTAGGCGTGGTCGTGCTCGAGTACCTCGCGGGCGTGCGCGAGATCGAGGTTGTCATCGGTCGCAGCCTGCCAGGGCAGATCCGCCATCCACTCGAGATACGAGCGCACAATCTGGACTTCTGACGAGTCGGGGTGCATCCGGGCGAGGCGCTCGAACTGGCGCTCCGCCTCGGCCCGGGCTTCGGAGTTCATGCCGGCCGTCTGGATGCGCGAACGGAGTTCCTCGACCTCGGGATTCTTCTCCTCGCTCTCCCCGAGCTCCGCCCGGATCGCCCGCAGTTGCTCGCGCAGGAAGTGATCGCGCTGACCCCGCATCAATTCGTCGCGCGCGGTGCTCTGGATCTCTGCCTGTACCGACGACACCGCCAGTTCCCGGCGAAGCATGGCATCGACCTTGCGCAGCCGCCGAATCGGATCTTCGATCTCGAGGAGCGACTGCGACTCCTCTGCCTGCAGTGCCAGGTTCGAGGCCACCAGGTCGGCCAGCCGCCCGGGCTCGTCGACGTGGGATGCAATCGCTGCGACCTCGGCGGGCACCTGGCGCAGCGGGAGCAGCGACTCGAGCTTCTCGCGGACCGAACGAAACAGCGCCTGGGTCTCCACCGTCCACTCGTTCTGGTCGGCCCCGACCGGATCGGCCTCGATCGGTTCCACCTCGACCTCGATGTGCGGCTCGGTGAAGAGGAAGTGGCGCAGGCGGATCTTGGAGAGCCCCTGAACCAGCACCTTCACGCGGCCGTCAGGCAGGTGCATGAAACGCATCAACATTCCCAGCGTACCCACCGCGTAGAGGTCGTCGGGGCCCGGATCTTCGACCTCCGGATCGCGCTGCGTCACCAACGCCACCAGGCGGCCGCCCGCAAGCGCAGTTTCGAGCGCCTTAATGGACGCGGCTCTCGAGACGAACAGCGGCAGGACCATCGAAGGAAACACCACCGCGTCGCGGATCGGCAACAGTGGCAGCCTCTCCGGAATCGTGAAGCAGGCAGAAGGAGCTTCGTTGTCCAAGGTCTGATCCGTCCCGTCTCGATTCCGGCCGGGCTCGCGAAGCCTCGCTTCCCGAGCGGTTACGCCTTCACTTTTCACGAGATGGATCGACGGTCGTGAATCCGAACTTGACCGGGTGCGGACCCCGGCCGGCGGGAGCCGCCTCGAATTTCCTCCGCCTACGGCGTCGGTTCAGGGCAGGGGCTCGATCTCGATGATTTCGTTGCCCCTCACCGTCAGCAGGTAGAGCGCCTGCCTGGTTCCACCGCCCTCTCTCAGCGAGGTCACACCCGACACCCCCGCGAAACTCTGGGTCGCGGCCAGTTCGGCACGAAGTTCCTCGGCGGACCCGGTGCCGGCCGACTCCAGCAATTCGCGGAGCAGTACCGCAATGTCGTAGGCCTGCGCCGCGAGGCGCTCCGGCTCGGCCCCGAAGGCTTCGTAATAGCTTCCGACGAACTCCTGGACCGCCGGATAACGGCTGCGGGGGAAGAAGACGTCGGTGAACACGGCACCGCGGGCGTCCGATCCGGCGATCTCGAGAAGCCGCGGGTCGTTCCATCCACTTGGGCCCAGCAGCAAGACGTCGCGCACGTCGTAGTAGCGGAGTTGGGGCAGGATCAGTCCGACCTGCGAGGCCGCGTCAGGGATGAACAGCGCGTCGAAATCGACGTGCGGGGGCAGCTCGGCCAGGTTGGGATCCTCGAGACGTTCGGTATTTTCGAGCGGGCGCCGCGCAAGCCGATCCCGCTCCTGAATCAGTTCGGCTTCCTCCGGAGTCACGTAGTAGAGGCCGACCAGGCGACGGATCGGCTCCTGGTGATCGACTGCGTCGGGAGGGTAGCTCTCCACTCCGACGATCTCGCCGCCCCGCGCCTCGACCTCGTCCCAGAAGACGTTCTTGAACTCCCGGCCGTACGCGTCTTCGGGATAGAGCACGGCAAACGTCCGCCGTCCGCGCACCTCCATCGCATACGCCACGAGCACCCGCGCCTGGTCCGCAGCCGTAAGCCCAAGCCGGAACACCTGCTGACCCAGGAACGGAAGCACAGCCTGCCGGGCCAGGGTCAGAAGCGGAATGCGGTACTCGACCGCGAGCGGCGCGGCAGCCACGGCCGCGGGAGAACGGAGCGGCCCGACGATCGCAGAGACCCCGAGCAAGGCGAGCTCGCGCACCGCCAGCGCGGCCCGCTCCGGGTCTCCGGCTGTATCCCGGATGTGAATCAGGTAGGGGCCGGGGGGGTCCCCGAACGGCTCCAGCCCCAACACCAGACCCCGCAGGACCGCCTCGCCATAGTCGCGGTAGCGGCCCGACAGCGGCACCGCCACGCCGAGTACGCGGCCCTCGGTCTCGCGTTCCACCCGGGCTCGCTCCAGCAGGCGCTCGCGGTGCGCGTCCTCCGCGGGCCGCAGCCTCCGCGGCAGGCGCGCGAGCGCCTCGAGGGCGGCATCCGCGTCTCCGCGCCGCAGCGAGCGGTCGGCCAGTTCGAGCAGGATCCGGTCGTGCGGCGGGCCGGGCGGAACCTCGTCGACGATCTCGGCGAGTTCGCGATCGAAGAGCCGTTCCTCGACGAGTTCCGCGAGTTCGAGATCGAGTTCCAGCGCCTCTTCGGTCGTGGCGGTCTCCCGCCGCGCGTACGCCAGCCAGCGCACGCTATCCGGGTAGTCCCGGGCATCCCGCGCGAGGTCCGCGAGCAGGCGGTAGATGCGCGCACGGAGTTCGTCCGGCGCCCGCGCGAACTCGGTCTCGCGCAGCACCCGGCGCGCGAACTCGACCCGCTCGCCCCGGCGCCAGTTCCAGGCCAGCCGATAGCGCGCCTCGGGAGTCCAGGGGCTGCGCGGATAACGCTCGATCAGCTCGCGCCAGGCCGCCGTTGCCCCGTCCAGGTCGCCGACCCGCTCGTTCACGCCCGCGAGCAGAAACAGCGCTCTGTCACCGCGCGCACTGCGCGGAAAGTCCCGGCGAAAGCGTTCGAGCCGGGCGCGCGCGAGATCCAGGTCCGAGCCCTCTGCCGCGCGCCGCGCCGCGGCGAAGTCCAGCGCCTCGGCCTGGCTCAAAGGAACCTCGACGCCCCCGCGCAGCACCGTGGCCTCCGTGCATCCCAGCAGCAGAGCCACGAACACCCACGCGAGGACCGGTCGGCGCATCAGTCGAGCAGGTCGCGCACTTTGTCGAGGAAGCCCCGCCGGCGAGGCGTCACTTCCTCGCCCGAAATCTCGGCGAAGCGTTCCAGCAACTGGCGTTGCTCCTGGCTCAGCCGGGTCGGTACCTCTACGAAGACGTCGACGATCAGGTCGCCACGTCCCCCCCCGTTCAGGCGTTCGAGACCGCGTCCGCGAAGCCGAATTTCGTCGCCCGATTGCGCGCCGGCCCGGATTTGGACCTTTTCCTTGCCTTCGAGCGTCGGGACCTCGATCTCGGCCCCGAGCGACGCCTGCGCGATCGAAATCGGCAACTCGCAGTGGAGATCGGGGCCGTCGCGCTGAAAGATCGGGTGCTCGCGCACGAACAGCACCACGTACAGATCGCCCGGCGGTCCGCCATCGTAGCCGGCCTCCCCCTCACCTGTGAGACGGAGCCGGATCCCGGTGTCGACGCCGGCCGGAATCCGGACGGACATGCTCTGTACGGTTTCGACCCTGCCGTCGCCGCGGCAGCCATCGCAGACTCGGCGGAGACTCTGGCCACTTCCCCGGCAACGATCACAGGTCCGGCTGACGCGGAAAAACCCCTGCTGCAGGAAGATCTGGCCGTGCCCGCCGCAGCGATCACAGAGTTCGCGCTCGCCCCCGCGGCCGTCGCAGTCCGCGCAGGCTTTGTGCTTGGGGATCCGGATGCTCTGCTTGCCGCCGAGCGCGGCGACTTCGAAGTCGATCTCGAGGTCGTAGCGCAGATCCGCCCCGCGCTGCCCGGTCGCGCGACGCCGGCCCCGACCGAATAGGTCCCCGCCCCCGAACACCTCGTTGAACAGGTCGGTGAAGCCCTGGAAGGGATCTCCGCCCTGCCCCGCGAGGCCCTCGTGCCCGAAGCGGTCGTAGGCACTGCGCTTCTCGGCGTCGGAGAGCACTGAATAGGCCTCGGAGGCCTCCTTGAAGCGCGCCTCAGCCCCGGCGTCGCCCGGATTCTTGTCGGGATGGGACTGGTGGGCCAGCCGGCGGTACGCCTTCTTGAGCGTATCCGGGCCGGCGTCCCGGGGGACCCCCAGTACCTCATAGTAGTCCCGCGGCACGAAGGCCTCCTAAGCCCCACCCGCTCCGAGTCAAGCCCGGCCGGTCCAAGCAGGCGCCGGGCACAGGCTAGCAAACGGGCGGCCGGGTCCTAGGCGGCCGCCCCGGAGATCCTCAATCGTCGAGATATTCCTCGTCGGCGTCCGCCACCGCCGCAGCCTCCCCGGCCGGACCCTGCGCCGAACCGGCTTCGTCCTCGAGGCGCTCGTAGACGGCCTCGGTCATCTTGTAGGCGAGATCCTGCAGATCCTCGAGCGCCCCTCCGAGGGCCGCGGTGTCGCTGCCCGCGAGCACCTTGTGCGCTTCGGCGAGCGCCTCGCGGACCTCGGCCTGCTCGGATTCCGAGAGCGTCGATCCGTACTCGGAAAGCGCCTGTTCGACCCCGTAGATCAGCGCCTCGCCGGAGTTTCGAAGCTCTACGGCTTCGCGCCTGAGGGCGTCGGCTTCGGAGCAGCCGGCCGCTTGCTCGACCAGACGCGCCACCTCGGCATCGCCGAGACCCCGCCCCGCTTCGAGGCGAACTTCCTTCCGCTGCTCGGTACCGAGATCGCGCGCCGAGACGTCGAGGATGCCGTCGGCGTCGATGTCGAAGGTGACCTCGATCTGAGGTACTCCGCGGGGTGCGGGCGGAATTCCGAGCAGCTCGAAACGCCCCAGGCTCTGGTTGTCGGCGGCCATCTCGCGTTCGCCTTGCAGGATGTGCACGCGGACCAGATTCTGGTTGTCCTCGGTCGTGGAAAAGACCTGGGCCTTGCGTATCGGAATCGTGGTGTTGCGGGGCATGATGGGTGTCATCACGCCGCCCTGCGTCTCGATGCCGAGCGAGAGCGGGACGACGTCGAGCAGCAGCACCTGGTCGGATTCGCCCGCCAGGACGCTGCCCTGAATCGCGGCCCCGACCGCCACGACCTCGTCGGGGTTGACGCCGGTGTACGCGGGCTTCCCGAAAATCTCCCCCACCTTTTCGACCACGCGCGGCATTCGCGTCATGCCGCCGACCAGGATCACGTGGTCGAGCGCGTCGGCCTCGACCCCGGCGTCGGCCAACGCCGTTCGACACGGCGCCTCGAGACGCGCGACCAGCGCTTCGACGAGTTCCGAGACGTGCTCGCGGGTCACGCTCTCGATCAGGTGCTTGGGCTCTCCGCCCTCGGCGCAGATGAAGGGAAGGTTGACCTCGGTCTCGAGGCAGGAGGAGAGTTCGCGCTTCGCGCGCTCGGCTGCTTCTCTGAGCCGCTGCAGGGCCATCGGATCCTCCCTCAGGTCCATCCCCTGGCTCCTGAGGAAGCGCTCGGCCAGGTCGTTGACGATGAGCTGGTCGAAGTCTTCCCCTCCGAGGCAGGTGTCGCCGCACGAGGCCAATACCTCGAACACGCCGTCTCCGATTCTCAGGACCGAGATGTCGAAGGTCCCGCCCCCGAGATCGAAGACCGCGATCTGCTCTTTTTCACTCGACACCAGGCCGTAGGCGAGCGCAGCCGCAGTCGGCTCGTGGATGATCCGGAGCACGTTGAGGCCCGCGATCCTGCCCGCGTCCTTCGTAGACTGGCGCTGCGCGTCGTTGAAGTAGGCGGGAACGGTGATCACCGCATCTGTGACCTCTTCCCCCAGGTAGTCCTGTGCCGTTTCCTTCATGCGGCGGAGCGTGGCCGCCGAGATCTCTTCGGGGCTGCATTCCTTGCCCCGCAGGCTGACGCGCGCATCTCCGTTCGAGCCCGGAACGATCTCAAACGGGGCCACGCTCCGGAAGCGAACCACGTCCTCGTCTTCGAAGTCGCGACCGATCAGGCGTTTGGCCGCAAACACGGTGTGGGCGGGATTCGTCGCCGCCTGGCGGCGGGCGATCTGACCCACCAGTAGCTCTCCGGACTCGTCGATCGCCACGACCGAGGGCGTGGTGCGGCTGCCCTCGCGATTCGCGATGACGACCGGCTCGCCACGCTCCATCACCGCGACACAGCTGTTGGTGGTTCCGAGATCAATCCCGACGACTTTGCCCACGCGCAGAACTCCCGCCCGAAACGGCCGGAAGGGACACGCTAGTCCGAACCGTCCTCGGTTTTAGTTGAGACGACAACGAGCGCGGGCCGCACCAGACGATCACGGAGCAGGTAGCCGTTCTGCAGTACCTCGACGACCGTCCCGGCTTCGACTTCCGGTCTGGGAACCTGCCCGACCGCTTCGTGCAGCTGCGGATCGAAAGGCTCCCCCTCCGCCAGCACCGGCTGGACACCGAACTTCTCGAGCACCTGCAACAGCGCGCGGTGTGTAAGTTCGACGCCCGCCAGAAGTGACTTCGGGTCGCTCCCCTGCTCCGACGCCTGGCCGTGACCGAGCGCCCGTTCGAGGTTATCGACCGTACCCAGAAGCTCCTTGATCAGGCTCTCGTTTCCGTAGTTGAGCTGGTCCTGCCGCTCCCTGGCAGTGCGGCGCTTGAAGTTCTCGAACTCGGCCGCGAGCCGCAGGTGCTGGTCCCTGAGCGCCTCGATCTCCGCCGAGGGATCGACTTCCTCTGGGCCGCTCCCGGCGTCTCCGTCCTCTCGCTGCTCCGCGTCCTCGGGCTTCGCCGCGTCCTTCGGGGTCGCCCCGTCGGGGGACGCCCCGGAGTCCGCGAGTTCCGCGGCGAGGTCGGGGGGTAGCTCCACCTTGGGACCCTTCGGCTCAGACACGCGCATTCCTGTCCGGGGAGGTCAAGCGATGAAACCATTGATCGTATCGGACAGCCGCCGGACCAGCGGGATCAAGCGGTCGTAACGCATCCGGATCGGGCCGATCAGACCGAGACCCCCGAGCGCGGGGCCGTCCCCGAACGGCGCGCTGATCACCGCGCAGGCGTCCACGACCGGATCGTCGATCTCGCTCCCGATCGCAACCCGAAGCACGTCGGCCTGCATGATCTCGTCGAGAAGCTCGAGCATGCGCTCCTTCTCCTCGAGGGCGGCAATGAGTTCGCGCAGTTGCCGCAGGTCTCTGAACTCGGGCTGGCCGAACAGCGGATTCAGGTCGCTCAGGTGAAGCTCCGCACCCGGCAGCAGCGCGAGGCCCAGGAGCCCGAGTTCGAGCGCCCTGCGTGCGAGCGCGTTGCTGCGCTGGCGCTCGGTCTCGATCGCAGACGCGAGCTGCCGGCGCGCAGCCGCCAGCGTGGCGCCGGAGACGAAATTCGTGAGCCAGTTGCCGACGCGCTCGAGCGTTCGTGCATCGTATCGCCGCTCCTCGATAACACGGCTCTGGACGAGTCCGTGCTCCGAGATCAAGAGCACCATGACCCGTTCGCTCGAAACCCGGACGAAGCGGATCTCACCCACGCGCAGGCGGTCCGCCTGCGCCACCACGAAAAAGCCCAGCTGCCCGGTCTCTTCGGCGAGCAGGTCGGCCGCGCGGTGCAACAGATCGTCGAGACCCGCGGCGCCCGCGAGCGCAGTCCGGAACGAGTTCGACACCACGGTTTCGGGCGGCTTCGCTTCGAGCAGTCCATCGACGTAGAGGCGGAAGGCACGATCGGTCGGAACCCGGCCGGCCGACGGATGCGGCTGCTCGAGCAGTTGGAGTTCCGCCAGTTCTCCCATGCTGTTGCGCACGGTGGCGGACGAGACCGCGAGGCCCGAGCGCTCGAGCACGCGGCTCGACGACACCGGCTGCGCGGTCTCGATGTACTCTTCGACGAGCGCGACCATGACCTCCCGCATGCGAGGCGAGAGTTGCTCGAGGTTCGTGCAGACCGCGGCCATTGTCTCCGGTGCTCCCTTTGGACTCAGGCTAGCCAGCCGCCGGAGCCGGTGTCAACAAGCGACGAAACGCAGGAAGACCTCGTCGGCAAAGAGGATTCCCCGTTCCGTCAGCCGAATGCGCCCCTTCCGGTCTTCGATCAGCTCGAGTTCGCGGAGTTCCCGGATCTCGGCCCCGAAACGGCGCTCCGGCGCCTCCGCGAAGCGGCGCAGGTAGGCCGCCCTGGAAATTCCGGCCAGGCGCCGGAACCCCAGGAAGAGCGTCTCGCGCCGCGCGTCCTGCTCGGTGAGAGACTCCGACTCCGCCACGGGCAGCCGGCCGTCTGCGAGCCGCGCCTCCCATTCGGAGCGCGCGCGCAGGTTCTTCCAGCGCGACGATTCGACCAGGCTGGCTGCGCCGACCCCGATCCCGAGTACGTCGCGCCGCAGCCAGTAGCGCTGATTATGACGCGAGGCGTGGCCGGGCCGGGCAAAGCTCGAGATTTCGTACTGCGTAAAGCCCGACGCCGCGAGCCCCACGCGCAGCCTGCGGCCGGCCGCGAGCAGCGTGTCTTCGTCGGGCAGCGCGAGCTTCCCGCGCGCTCGAGCCCTCGCGAACGGCGTTTCCGGCTCGATCGTGAGCGCGTAAGCCGAAATGTGTGGAACCCCGAGACGAATCACGCGTTCGAGGTCCGACAGAAACTCGGACTCCGACTGCCCGGGCGCTCCGAAGATCAGGTCGGTCGAGACGGACTCGAAACCGCCCCGCAGGCACGCTTCGAGTCCACTCAGCGCCTCCGCAGCCGTGTGCGCGCGCCCGAGCTTCCGGAGCGTCTCGTCGCGCAGGGACTGAACGCCGACGGAAAGCCGTGTCACGCCGGCCGCGCGAAAGCCCGGCACCCGACCGATCTCGCCGGTTCCGGGATTGAGTTCGAGCGTGACCTCCTCGGGCTCGCCCGCAAAGCGCTTTCGAATCGTTCCGAGCAGACGCTCGATCGAGGCGGGCTCGAACAGGGAGGGCGTTCCACCCCCGAAGTAGACGCTGCGCAGCACGCGTCCCGCCGCCGGCCGCGCGGGACCCGCGAGGGCGAGATCGAGCTCGACCTCGAGCCACTCGAGGTAGCGGCGTTCCAGCTCCGGCGCGAGGCGCCCCGCCGGCTCGACGGCAAAGTCGCAGTACGGGCAAATCCGCTCGCAGAACGGCAGGTGCACGTAGACGCCGACGTCGGGCGCTCTTGTTCGGGCGAGCACGGCGTCTATCCTAAGCGAGGACCGCCCAAGCGGGCGTAGATTGGGAGAAGCCTCGCGCCATGATCCGACCGATCCTGCTGGCGGCGCTGCTGGGGTACGCTGCCTGCGCGGCCATGCAGCCGCTCTCAGACAAAACTCGAACCCCACTGCCGGATAAAGGAAACGTCTTGAGCACCATACTCGAAAACGGGCTTCGGGTCGTCGTGGTCGAAGACCACTCCGCCCCGGTCGTCGCTCTCAACGTCTGGGTACGAACCGGCAGCGCAGACGAAACCGATCCGGAATCCGGAATGGCGCACGTGTTCGAGCACATGCTCTTCAAGGGCACGGAGCGCCGCGACGTCGGCGAGATCGCACAGACCGTCGAGGCCTCGGGCGGGAACATCAACGCCTACACCTCGTTTGACATGACCGTGTACCACATCACCATGGCGAGCCGCGACGCCGCGACCGGAATCGACGTACTCGCCGACGCGGTCCAGCACTCCAGCTTCGATCCCGACGAACTCCTGAAGGAGCAGGAGGTCGTGGTCGAAGAAATCCGCCGCGGTGAAGACTCTCCGCGGCGCGTCCTGACGCAGGAGGTATTCGACACAGCGTATCGGAGTCACCCCTACGGCCGCCCCGTCATCGGAACAGAGGCCCACGTGCGCAGCTTTACGCGAGAGGGGCTGCTCGACTTCTACTCCCGCTGGTACGTGCCTAACAATATGACCTTCGTGGTGGTCGGCGACATCGATGCCGAGGCTGCCGTCGCCCAGATCCGGGAGGCTTTCAAGGACGCGCGGCCCCGGCCCGAGCTTTCGCACTCGCGCGCCGCAGAGGCTTCTCAGACCGAAGCGCGCGCCGAGGTCGTGCGCCGCGACTTCAAGCAGACCCTGCTCGGAATCGCGTACCCGATTTCGGACTTTCTCGATCCGAACACCGCCTACCTCGATCTGCTCGCGCATGTGCTCGGCGCCGGAGAGACTTCCCGGCTCTACCGCAACGTGAAGGATCGGCAGCAGCTCGTCTACGGCATCGGAGCCGGCGCCTACACGCCCGCCGATCCGGGGCTCTTGATGATCGACGCGGTGCTCGAGCCGGACCAGGTCGAAGCTAGCCTCGCCGCGATCGCGCTGGAGATCGAACGGCTTCGGAGTTCGGGGCCCTCCGAAGCCGAGCTTGACCGCGCGCGCGTGAATTTCCTGGCCGACCAGATCCGCGAAAAGGAAACGATGCAGGGGCAGGCGCGAAAGGTCGGGTACTACGAAACCTTTGCGGGCGGCCTCGAGGCCGAAGCGGACTACATCGAGAGCATCCGGGGCGCGACTCCAAAGGATCTGCAGCGCGTGGCCGGGGCCTACCTGCGCCCCGAACGTGCCAATCTCGCGGTCCTGCTCCCGATCGAAGCGCGACCCGACCTCGACGGCACCGCGCTGCTCGCCGCTTACCGCAGCGATCCGGGCGATCGCCGGGAACTGTCGCGAGTCCGACTTGCAGACGACACCTGGCAGTACCGGCTTCCGAACGGGTTGCGTCTGGTCGTGAGGACCAACCACTCGATTCCGCTGGTCGCGCTGCGGCTCTCCTTTCGCGGCGGCCTGCTCGCCGAAGAAGCATCGAATCAGGGGATCTCGTCTTTCGTGGCCGAGATGCTCGAACGCGGGACCCGGTCCCGAAGCGCGGCCGATCTGGCCGAGGAGGTCGAGCAAATCGCGGGTGCGCTCGTAGGGTTTTCGGGCCGGAACAGTTTCGGACTCAGCGCGGAATTCCTGCGGGACTCTCTCGATCAGGGACTCGACCTGTTTGCCGACGTCCTGCTTCACTCCGACTTTCCGGCAGACGAGATCGAGAAGCTGCGGGTCGAGCGGATCGCGGCGATCGAGCGGCGCGAGGACAATCTCGCGGGCAAGGCGTTCGAGCTGTTCGCGGGGGCGGTCTACCCGGAACACCCCTACCGCTTCCGGGCAATCGGCACCGAGGAGTCGACCGCGGAGCTCGATCGCGAAGCGCTCGTGTCCTACTACGAACGCCTCGCTGTTCCCTCCAACGGGGTTCTGGCGGTGGCGGGCGACGTCGAGCCCGACGAATTCGCGCGCGCGGTCTGGCAGCGGCTGCGTCTCTGGACCGGGCCCGACTCGGTCGATCTCCCGGCCCACCCGGCACCGCAGCCACCCGAGGACGAGATCGAGGTCTCGCTCGAGAAGAACAAACAGCAGGTGCACATCGTGGTCGGCTTCACCGGGCTCGCGATCGGCGATCCGGAGGTACCGGCGCTCGAAGTGCTGACCCAGATCCTGTCCGGCCAGGGCGGCCGTCTGTTCCTCGAACTCCGCGACCGGCAAAGCCTCGCCTACTCGGTCTCGGCCTTCTCGATCGAGGGTGTCGACCCGGGTTCCTTCGGCGTCTACATGGCCTCCGCACCCGACAAGCTCGAGGCATCGATCGACGGGATCCGCTCCGAGCTCCGACGCGTCGTCGAGGATCCGATCGACGCGCGCGAGTTCGAACGCGCGCGGTCCTACCTGATCGGGACGCAGGCGGTGGGCCTCCAGATGCTGGGTACGCAGGCGTCGCTGCTCTCGCTCAACGAGCTCTACGGCCTAGGCCCGCTCCACCACGAAGGCTACCGGGAACGGATCGAGGCGGTTACCCCCGACGACGTTCGACGCGTGGCCGAACGCGTGATCCGGCTCGACTCTCCGATCATCGTCGTCATCCGCTGAGCCAGGGGGCGGCGCGACGGAATCGTCGCACGCGTCCGCGAGCAGGACGACGGGTGACGGCCGACCGGTTGCGCGGTCGGGCGGCCGTTTAGTAGCCAGCGGCGAGGCCATCGGAGCGGGGATCGGTCCCGCCCCAGAAGATTCCGGTCTCGGGATCGCGCACGATTCCCTGCGCCGAACTCCAGCGACGATCGCTCACGTCGACCGGATGGCCCCAGCGCGCGAGCGCACGCGTAACGTCGCGCGGGTGGTCGGGCTCGAGCGACAGGCGATCGGGCCTCCACTGATGGTGGAAGCGCGGCGCGGCCACGGCCTCCTCGATGTTCATGCCGTAGTCGACCACGTTCAGTACGGTCTGGAGCACCGTCGTAATGATGCGCGGGCCGCCGGGACTCCCGATCACCATCCAGGGCTGCCCGTCCCGAAACAGGATGGTGGGCGTCATGCTGGATAGCGGACGCTTGGCGGGCACGATCGCGTTGGCCTCGTGGCCGATCAGCCCGAACGCGTTCGGCACACCGGGCGCAGACGAGAAGTCGTCCATCTCGTTGTTGAGCACGATCCCATACCCGGGAACCGTGATGCCCGAACCGAACAGCAGGTTCACGGTCTGCGTGATCGCGACTGCGTTCCCGGCCGCATCCATGGCGGAGAGGTGGCTGGTACCGCTGTCGTCGGGGGGCGGCGTTCCGGCTCGCTCGACCTGCAGGATCCGGCGCTTGCCCCAGGTCCAAGGCGGCCGCCGGTAGAAGGGCTGCGGCGCGAGGCGCGCCGAAAGCTCGCGGCCGTACGCCTTCGAGGTGAGCCAGGCCGCCGGAACCGGGTAGAAGTCCGGATCGCCGAGGTGCATCGCGCGATCCGCGAACGCGAGCTTCATCGATTCCGCCACCAGGTGGATGCTCTCGCTCGAGTTCGCGCCAAGTTCCGCCAACTCGAAGGGCTCGAGCATGTTCAGCATCTGGATCAGGTGGACGCCACCCGAACTCGGCGGGGGCATCGAGACCACCTCGAGGCCGCGGTACTCGCCACGTACGGGCTCGCGCCAGCGCGTCCGGTACGCAGCCAGATCCTCGAGCGTGAGCGCCCCGCCCGCGTCCTGGGCCGCCCGCACCATGGCCTCCGCGATGGGACCGGCGTAGAAGGCCTCGGCCCCGGCGCGCGCGATGGCTTCGTGGGTGCGGGCGAGGTCCTCCTGCGTGAGCCGCCAGCCGAGTGGCGGCAGCTTTCCCGCGTCGAGTTGGATCCGCTCGGTCTCCGGGAAGCCACCGAGGCGTCGGTACCGGACCAGGAATTCCAGAATCTGGCGGTGGCGCACGCTGATCGGGAAGCCCTCGCGCGCGATTCGGATCGCAGGCTCGAGCACGGCCCGACGCTCGAGCTTCCCGAATCGCGCATGCACCTCGAGCAGACCCCGGACCAGCCCGGGTACGGCCACCGCCTGCCCGCCGGCACGAGACGCCCCCCGGTCGACCCTGCCCGCGGGGTCCCGGTACATGTCGCGGTGCGCGGCCGCGGGCGCGGTCTCGCGCGCGTCTACAGCGAAGGTGCGGCGCGACTCCGCCTCGTAGAGCAGGATGAAGCCGCCGCCCCCGATCCCGGAGTGGTAGGGCTCGACCACCCCGACGGCAAAGGCCGCCGCCACCGCCGCGTCCACCGCGTTGCCCCCCTGGGCGAGGATCTCGCGCCCGGCCTCACTGGCCGGCCGCGCTGAGGTCACTACCATCCCCTGCCGGCCCCAGCCAGGGTTCGGTGCGGCGGCGTCGGCGGGCGGCACGAGTGCGATCCACACGAAGCCGAGCGCAACCAAGCGAGCACCCGGATGGGTCCGGCGGCCGGAAACAGGGCGATCAGCAGAACGAGGCACGGCGTGACCGTAGCAGGCCCCGGTCGGGAACTGCTACGGGGGCCGGCGCCCGGATGGGAGGAAGAGATGACACCCACGCGGAAGCAGCGAAGCGGCCGGGCCCTGAGCCTGGGTCTGGCACTTGTCGCATATGCGGCCTGTAATCCGGCGGTCTCGGAACCGGGCGCGGCAGAGGCCGAGGCGGCGCCGGCCGAGGTGGCTCCCGCGGGGAACGAGATCGCTGTGATCACGGTGCAGGGCTACGGCGACATCAGGCTCCGCTTCTTTCCCGACCGGGCACCCGGCCACGTCAAGAACTTCAAGAAGCTCGCCCGCAAGGGCTTTTACGACGGGACGACCTTTCACCGGATCATCCCGGGCTTCATGATCCAGGGGGGCGATCCACTCACCAAGGACGACAACCCCAACAACGACGGCACCGGCGATCCCGGTTACAAGATCAAGGCGGAGTTCAGCGACACGCCCCATCGCCGCGGAATCGTTTCGATGGCCCGAGCCAGCGACCCCGACTCCGCCGGGAGCCAGTTCTTCATCGTGCTCAAGAACTCGAGCTTCCTGGACGGCAAGTACACGGTCTTCGGGGAGGTGATCGAGGGCATGGAGGTCGCGGACAAGATCGTGCAGCAGCCCCGGAACCGGCGCGACCGGCCGCTAGAGAACATCGTGACGGAGTCCGTCACGATCGTGCCCGAAGCGAACTGAGCCCCACGCGCGGCCCGATCAGTCCAGATATCCCAGCGCACGCAGCTGCGCGGCGGCTTCCGGATCGAGTTCGCGCGGACGCCCGCCCGCGCGACCGGCCGCGCGCCAGTCCGAGAGTATTTCCAGCAATGCGTCTCGGACCGCGGGGTGGCGCTCGGCGACGTTGGTCGTCTCGCCGGGATCCGACTCCAGGTCGTAGAGTTCCAGATACGGAGACCGCAGACCCGGAAGCTCCACGAGCTTCCAGCGGCCGCCCCGCACCGATTCGATGCGACCGCTCCGATCGAGCTGGTACGCCCGATCCGCGTAGCGCCGGTCGACCGGCCGCGCACCCGTGAAGCTGAACTCGCGCGGCTCGACGCCGCGTCCCTCGAGCAGTGGAACCAGACTCCGGCCCTGCAGCGACACCTCCGGCGGGAGGTCCACACCGAGGAGTTCGAGCAGGGTCGGCAACAGGTCCACGGTCTCGACCGTGGCCTCGATCCGGCGCGGCGCGAGTCCGGGCACGTGCACGATCAGCGGAATCCGCGCCTGTTCGTCGACCACGCGCGCGCCGTGATCGAGCGGCCACCAGCGGCCACCCAGCGTCTCACCGTGATCGGCCAGAACCACCACCACGGTCCGGTCTAGGTCGATCTCTTCGAGCAACGCCGCCACCCGGTCGTCCGCGTAGCGAATCATCTCGTCGTAGCGGTCGACGTAGTCGTTCAGGTAGTGCGCGCTCGCTCCGCGCGCTGCCGGGAGCGGCTGGTAGTCCGGAATTCGTTCGAGGCGCGGCCCCGCCTCCCCGGAGTCGAAAAGTTCTGCGTAGCGTCCCGTGGACGCGTAGGGTCCGTGGGCGTCGTAGAGGTGCAAGAAGAGAAAGAACCGCTCCGCGGGCAGGAGCGAGCGCAACCAGCCGAGCGCGGACGCGGTCGTCAGCCGCCCGTCGCGTCGCATCCCGCCAAAGCGATCGTCGTAGGACTCGAACCCACGATCGAGGCCCGAGAGCTGCGCCCGCAAGGTCACGGCCGAGATGAAGGCCCCGGTTCGAAAGCCGGCGTCATCCAGGATCGCGGCGAGCGTGGGCACCCCGGCCCTGAGCTTGATCCCGTGGTGCCGGTTGCCGTGGACGTTCGGGTAGAGCCCGGTGAGCATCGAGGCATGCGACGGATTCGTCTCGACGTCCTGCGCGAAGGCGTTCTCGAACACGGCGGACTCCGAGGCAAGCCGGGCGACCGCGGGCGCGGTGTCGCGCGCGTAGCCGTAGCTCTGCAGATGATCGCGCCGCACCGTATCGAGCGAGATCAGCACCAGGTTCGGGGGCGGCTCCGCCCGGCAGCCCGCGAGCACGGTCAGCAACGCGAGCCCGAGCCACCGACACCTGCCTCCGACTCCGATCGCGCGACATTTCACAGCGAGAGCTTGCACGGACGCACCCCGGGCCGCCAGCCGCCCGCCGCCGCCAGCCGCCAGAGAACCGTTATTGGTCGACGTTGTTGGGTCCGGAGGGAAAAGCGATACTCCGCCCGCTCGCCCGGGGGCTGCGCAATCCGGCGTCCCCGGCGGCAGGGGATCGTGGCGCGGTAGCTCAGTCGGTAGAGCACCTGACTGAAAATCAGGGTGTCGGCAGTTCGATTCTGCCCTGCGCCACCATCCTTTGTGTTGGCTCGCAGCTGCGGATGGCCTGTGGAGTCGCGGGCCGCGGCATCCCAGACCCCGAAGCGCCGGGTGTAGTCTCGGGGTCGATGGCGGGGTGGAGCGAGTCGCGCGTTGAGCTTCCTTCGGGCGGCACGCATCTGCTCGCGCGCGGCGCGGGGCCGACGCTGCTCTGGACGCACGGCTTCATGATGCCTTCCGCGGGGGAAGACGCGACCGGACTCCCCAGGCTCTTCGACGGCCTCGAGGGCTGGCGCGTGGTCCGCTACGACGCACGCGGACACGGGCGTTCCGATGCCGGAAGCAGCGACGCGAGTCTTGGCTGGGATCAACTCGGTCAGGACCTGATCGCTCTCGCGGATGCGCTCGGCTGCCAGCGCTTCGTCGCAGGCGGGGTCTCGATGGGCGCAGCCGCGAGCCTCTGGGCGGGCGTGCAGGCGCCCGAGCGGGTCGCCGGTCTGCTCCTCTTGCTTCCGCCCACCGCATGGGAGACGCGCGCCGCACAGTCGCAGGCGTACCTCGGGATGGAGGCGCTGCTCGCGCGCGAGGGCACCGAGAGCGTCGTGCGCGCCATGGAGGTGCAACTCGGAGCCCAGCCCGGCATGCAGCAGACGCTCGAAACGCTCTCGAAGGTGCTGCGCGATTGGGACCCCGCGAGCTTCGGCCGCGCACTCCGCGGCGCGGCCGCGAGCAACCTGCCCGAGCCCGAGGTGCTTCGCACGATCCGCGCTTCGGCTCTGCTGCTGCCGGTCCGGGGCGACCCGGGGCACCCGCTGTCGACCGCCGAGCGGCTCTCGGATCTTTTGCCCACCGCAGAACTTCACGCGCTCGAGAACCTGGGCCAGCTGGCGTCGGCAGCGGACCGGGTGCGGCGCTTCCTGGAACCGCTTCGCGCACAACTCGAAACCTGAATCGGGTGGACGGCGCGGCCGGCGTTCCTGCGGCCGGCTTGCGACACACGAGATCGCGCGCACGCTCTCAAACAAGGCGAGCCGGAGTGGAGTGCCCGCGGACTGACGCATGCGCGGCCACCCCCGGCCGCATGAGACGCTGGAACTCCGGCCAGCGCTTCGCTCCGGATCCGGCGCTCAGTCCACGGGTGCAAAGAAGGCCAGCGTTCGGACCTCGATGCTCTCGCGCGCGGGCGCGTCGCTGGGACTGGTTTCGTCCTCGAAGGCCGTGTGGGCGGTGAAGCGCGCGCGGTCCAGGGCGGAGTCGAAGCATTTGAGCAAGAGCGCCTCGTCGGCCTGCATGTTCGGGAAGTAGTACCAGCGGTGCGCTTCGTTGAAGTGGAGCGAGTAGACCTCGCCGGTCCGGTCACGGTACCGGAGATCCGTCGGAACGAAGTCGGGCGGACGCAGTGTCTGTGCATCGCAGACCGCGAGCGGACTCTTTTCGACCGGGCCCCGGATTGGCTTCCACACGTTGATCACCGCAAAGCGGTGCTCGAGCAGTGCCCGGGCCTGCTGTTCTGGGAGCAGGTCGCGCACCCGCTGGGGCGAGGAGCGCTCCGTATAATCGTTGTGCGCGAAGAGCACGGGATTCTGGACGCCGCGCTCACCGCGCTCGGCGAGTTCGGCCGAACGCACGTTGTGATCGAAGGCCAGGACGCGGGTCGCACCCGTATGCGCCCGAACCAGCGCCTCGACCTCGGAATAGTAGACTCGTCGCACCGCGTCGGCGTCGTAGAGATCCCGAACCGCGGTCCGAACCGGGACCAGTTCGAAGCCATGGGCGTCGAGCGAGGGCTCCGGGACGAGCTTGCGCGCGTCGTGGATCGGAAGCGTCCGCCGGTCTCCGCGGGTGTTCCTCCACGGGCTCCCGGGCGGTGGCCGAACCTGGTAGTAGATCGGTTTTTCATCCATCTGGGCCAGGTAGTTGAGCGTCGCTCGAACCATCTTCAGGCTCCCTCGCGGGATCCGCTGAAACCCAGCGCACCCAGACCGTCGCCGGGCCCGGGACCGTCGGGGCCCAGGCGTCCTCGCTCACCGAAGTGTCCCTTGCCGGGGAGGTAGTTTACCTCGACCCGGATTCCGTCCGGATCCTCGAACAGCACCGAGTAGTAACCGGGCGCGAACTCGGACCCCTCCTCGGGTGCGTGCACGATCTTCGCGTCGCACTGCTCGAGCAGGTAGCGGTGGATCTCGTCGACGTCCTCGCTGCTGCGCGCCCGGAAGCAGAGGTGGTGGAGCCCGACCCGGTTCTGGTCGAACGGATCGCGTGGACTCCCCTCCGGCACCCCGCGCACCAGAACGCCCGTACGGCCCCCGATGCAGTAGACGATGCCGTCCCCGCGGATCAGCGTCTTCATCCCCAGAAAGTGACAGAGCCCTTCCCAGAACGGGACACAGCGGTCCGCATCGTTCACGGTCAGCTGGACGTGCGCGATGCCGTTGATCTCGACGCTCATGCATCTGCTCCGATCAAACAACCGGCCCCGTACAGCCAGGACCCCCGACACGTCCCAGGCGACGCTGTACAGCCGGCGTCAGTCGCCCAGCACCCTCAGCACGGTGATCTCGGGACGGCCGTCCAGCGCCTCGGCGAACTTGGGACCCGCAGCCTGGAAGTGCGGGGTCTGCTGGTGCGCGCCGAGCGCGGCCTGATCCTCGTAGAGTTCGACGAAGACGTACTCGCCGCCGGGATCCTTGCAGAGCTTGTAGAGCTTGTTTCCGGGCTCGTTGGCTTCGACCTGGGCCGCGAGTTCGACCGCAAACTTCTCGAACTCGGCCTCCTGACCTTCCTTGACCTTCATCTTCGCAATCAGCGCCAGCATGGGCCTCTCCCTCGTCGGTGTCTGGGTCTGCGCACTATACCAGAGGCGCGGAAAGCTTCTGGTAGACTCGCGACATGAGAGACGAACTGGTGAGCTACGAACTGCGGGAATCGGTGGCGTTGCTGGGCTTCGACGACGGCAAGGCCAACGTGATCGGGCCCGCCGCACAGGCGGCTCTCCACGCCGCGCTCGACCGGGCCGAGAAGGAGGCGCGCGCGCTGGTGCTCGCGGGCCGTCCCGGCCGATTTTCGGCCGGCTTCGACCTCGGCGTCATGCGCGCGGGCGGCGCTGAGGTGGCTCGGATGGTGCGCGGCGGCGCGGAGCTGGCGGCGCGCCTCTACGCCTTCCCGCTTCCGGTGGTGGCAGCAGTCACGGGACATGCGCTCGCGATGGGTGCGGTGCTGCTGCTCGTGGCGGACGAACGCATCGGGGCCTCCGGGGACTTCAAGATCGGCCTGAACGAAACCGCGATCGGAATGACGCTTCCGGACTTCGCGCTGATCCTGACACGCGAACGCCTCGCGCCCACGCACCTGACGCGCGCGACCCTGAACGCCGAGATCTTTGGCCCGGACGGGGCCGTCGAGGCCGGCTTCCTGGATCGAGTCGTACCGGCAGCGGAACTCCCCCAGGAAGCCTTCGCGCGCGCAAGTGCGCTCGCGGCCCTCGACCTAAGCGCGCACTGCGCGACGAAGCGCAGGCTGCGCGAGGTTGCCCTGGCGGCATTGCGGGAATCCCTTTCCGCGGTCGGGTAGGGCCGCGGACGCCTACTTCGGGCGCACCGCACGTCGGCGTCGCGCAATCTCGAACGCCTCGAGTTCGTCGAACTGGGCCGGGAAGTAGAGGGCCAGGATCCGGCCGATCCGGCGGAGTTCGGCCGGGTCCTCGTCGAGCAGGATCAATACCTCCCCGTACCAGTACAGGAGCTGCCCGTCCAGCGGATTGAGCTCGAGCGCGCGCGCAAAGTGGCGACGCGCCAGATCGAGTTCTCCGCGCTCGGCGGCCCAGACCCCGGCAAAGCGGTTCGACTCGGCGCGGTCCGGGTAGACCTCGAGCAGCACGCCGGACAGGGACTCGAGCATCTCGGCCCGGAGTTTCGGAATGTTCCCGGGCGCGGTCGCAGGTCGGAGGTGACCGTGAGGCGCCAGCCAGCTCCGCTCGACCCACACGAGTCCGACCGCAACCGTCAGGATGCCGACCGGCAGCAGCAGAACACGCAGCCGCCGGCTGACCCGTTCCGCAGTGCGCACGCTACAGGACCCGCTGCAACTCGGGCTTTCTCACCTTCCAGATGAACGAGTCGAAGTAGTAGTGAAGCAGCGCGAACGAACTGATCAGCGACGCGCTCAGCAGGTCGAAGTCGACCGGCAGGGAACGCAGAGAACTCAGTTGCCAGAAGACCCCGGCGTAGCCCACGCACAGCAACAGGAAGGCGGCCACGTGCAACGGACCCGGTGCGCCCAGGTAACGCAGCAGCGACGAGTCCCCCCCGCTCCGGGCCACGTTATTGCGGTTATAGGCGAACACCATGACCAGGTACTGCCCGCCGTGCATGATCCGGTGCGCGATCGACCAGACCAGCAGCGAGGTGGTCGCGAAGGCGGTGAAATACCAGAGGAAGTAGCTGGCGAGCAGGAACAGGTATTTCGTGGGATTGAGCGGAGTCCCTCGCCGCAGACACCCCACCACGTGCCCCAGATAGGCCAGCCCGTAGAGGCCCGTCACGGTCCAGGAAACCAGGTGCACGGTCTCGATCGCGCCGCTCGAAACGGGGAGGTGCCACAGGTGGAGCATCCGCACCCAGTAGATGGTGAAGACGGGCGAAGTCAGGAGCAGGTTCACGAACAGCGTCCAGTGCAGGTAGAAGTCGAAGCGGGGCGTGGCCGGGCCGCCGGTCGCGGCCTTGAAGTCGTAAATTCGGCCGAACCCGTACTGCTGCATGATGCTGTGTTGGTGATCCCACAGTGCTACCAGCAGGATGAGGCTGATCGGGGCGAACTTGAGCAGCAGGAAGGCCGCGGGAATGAATAGCAGGGGGCCCGCGACCAAGCGCCCACGCCAGCGCCGAAATTCCGCCGGTGAGCCGTACAGGCGCAGCCAGGTCACACCCTGGTGCGGCACCGTCACGGCGAAGATCACGACGACGAGGCCGAGCGCGGGCAGGTGCCGTTGTGCCAGCAGCGCGGCGGCGACCGCCATGAACGGCAGTACCAGGAACCAGAACGCGTCGCTCCGGGGACCCAGGATGTAACCGCGCTGGAAGCTGAAGGAGGCGGAGGTCATGGGGCCCGGCTCACGGGCTTCGCCGTCAGAATCGAGGTGCGCATCCCGAGCCATGATAGCCCGGGCGCCACTCGGAGGGCCGCCGGCTCCCGGGCGACGCCGGGGGCCTGTCGCCACGCCCCGGATCCCGCCAGGGGCCCGAACCGGCCCCCCGGCTGCGTGGCGCCCCCACCCCGGTGTCGCGCCGGGGACGCAATTCTCTGTTGACTTTCCGGTACCCGAGCACCATAAGATGCCGGATCACGCAGGGCGGCAGGGGTTGCGGGGAGTTGTCGCGGAGAGGGGGGGATGCGTTTTCGTGCCGCGGGTGCGGCACCACCCTCTCTGTTTGCCGGAGAATCCTCGGAGCGGCAAGTCCATCGGGCGTGCATTGAGGTCGCCACGGGAGAGGGAGAGAACGCAATCATGCGAGAAAAACTGACTTTCCTAAGTATCGGACGCGCCGGCATGGGCCTTTTCGCAACCGCGCTGCCATTGCTGCTACTGGCCGCGGGCACGGCCTTCGGCCAGGGGATGGACGAGCCTGAGGTACTGCTGGACTCGGGTGACACTGCCTGGATGCTGACGAGTTCCGCGCTGGTCCTGCTGATGACGCTACCGGGGCTGGCGCTGTTCTACGGCGGCCTCGTCCGTGGCAAGAACGTCCTTTCGGTACTCGTGCAGTGCTTGGCATCGGCCGGGCTCATCGGAGTGCTCTGGGTGCTGGTCGGCTACTCGCTCGCATTCAGCGGTGACGGCCGGTTCGTCGGAGACCTCGGCGAGTTCTTGCTCGGTGGCATGAGCCCCGAGACGCTCAACGGAACGATTCCAGCGTACGTGTTCGTAATGTTCCAGGGCATGTTCGCGATCATCACACCGGCCCTGATGCTCGGCGCCTTCGCCGAACGCATGCGTTTCAGCGCCTACATGTGCTTCATCGCGATCTGGGTCCTCGTCGTCTACTGCCCCCTCGCCCACATGGTCTGGGGCGGGGGCTGGATCGGTGGGATGGGCGCAATGGACTTCGCGGGGGGCCTGGTCGTGCACATGTCGAGCGGCTTCTCTGCCCTGGCCGCGGCCATCATCCTCGGCAAGCGCCGGGGCTACGGGACCGAGCAGATGGCGCCGCACAGCCTCCCGCTGACTGTGATCGGCGCTTCACTGCTTTGGGTCGGCTGGTTCGGCTTCAACGCAGGGAGCCAACTCGCTGCCGACGGGACGGCGGGTCTGGCGTTCCTGACGACCCAGACCGCGACCGCCACCGCCGTGCTGGCCTGGCTTCTGATCGAGTGGATGCACCGTGGCAAGCCGACCGTACTAGGGGGTGCCACCGCCGCAGTCGCGGGGCTCGTCGCGATTACGCCCGCGTGCGCATTCGTCACTCCCGGGGGCTCAATTCTGGTCGGGCTCGGGGCCGCCATCTTCTGCTACATGGCCGTGACCATGCTGAAGCCTGGCGCGGGCTATGACGACTCGCTCGACGTCTTCGGAGTACACGGCGTGGGAGGCGCCTGGGGAGCCCTGGCAACCGGTCTCTTCATCGCGCCCTGGGCAGTGCAGGACGGAGTCAGTTGGGGCGGCCAGGTCATGAAGCAGGTCGCGAGCATCGGCTTCACGGCCGTCTTCGCGATCGTGGCCACCACGATCATCCTCTACGTACTCCGCGTGATCCTCGGGGACCTCCGGGTGAGCGAAGAGGACGAGTCCACCGGCGTCGACCTCACGCAACACAGCGAGTCCGCGTACAGCGAATAGCGCGACTCGGAAGACCGCCGCGCGCGCCTCCGGGACGCTCCGTCGTCTCGGGGGCGCGCGTCTTTTTGCCCCGGCAGGTGAGTGAGCGCCTGATCGGGTCTTCCGGCCTGCTTGGATCGGTCCCAGTTTCCGAGTAGAGTTCAGCCAACCCCGGACACCCGATGACCGCAAACCTCGAGCCCCTGGATTTCCAGCGCTTCCACACGGAGGTGCTGCCCGACAGGCTCCGTTCCGGAAACGGAGTCCTCGCGGCCGCCGGCGCACGCCACCTCGGCAGTCTTGCCTTCCGGCGTCAGGAAGGCGGCGCGTATACCTACCGGCCCCACGAGACCCGGATCGAGATCCTGCCGGGCGACGACGCCGACACGGTGATCGAACTCAGCGACGAAATCTGGCAGAACGTCGTAAACGAACTGGACGCGGCGGCCGGACTGCTGTACGGGGGACGCGGACGCTGCATCAAGGGGAAGGCGCTTGCCTGGCTCAATTGGGAGCCCGTGTTGCGGGCCATGTTCCACGGACGGCCCGTCTACGATCCCCACGAGGTGAGTCTTCCGGCCAGAGGCGGCGGAATCCTCAACCCCGAGCAGACCTTTAGGCCCGAAGACCCGCGCAACGACATGGCGCACTTTCTCAACACGGCCGGCTACCTGTTCGTGCGCGAGGTCTTCACACAAGACGAGGTCACGGGATTCCTCGCCGAGGCGCGAGAACTCCGGCACGAGGCCCGACAGGGAGACAAGCTCTCGTGGTGGGGCAAGGACCGCGACGGAAGAGAAGTCCTCTGCCGCGTGACGCGGGGAGCCGCGAAGCCGCGTCTCCGGAGCATCCCGGACGAGCCTCGAATGCAGGCGCTCAAAGACCTAGCGGAGGAACCTCTCCAGCACCGGGTCCCACCCTCTTCGGAGGAGGGTGTGACCGTGATCTTCAAGCACCCGGAGATGCGGGAAGGCCTCGGAGATCTGCCCTGGCACCGGGACTGCGGGATGGGAGGCCACGCCATCATTTGCCCGTCACTGGTCGCATCGGTGTTTCTCACGGAGTCGACCCCCGAAACCGGCGACCTGCGGATGCTGCCCGGTTCCTGGAAGGCGGGCTGTGCCCCGATCGATGCCGATCATGCCCGGGCGCCCGCCGGAGCCTGTTTCGCGGCGAATCCGGGAGACGTGTCCCTGCACTACGGAGACACCATGCACGCCGCTCCTCCTCCACAGGGCGACGGCCTCGACTGCTACAGGATCAGCGCGGTGACCGGCTATGCACGCCCAGAGTCGCGCCCGCACCGCGGCCGCCACTACAACGAGGTGCTCCACCGCCGCGAGGACGGACAGATCGAACACCTCTCGCGCGTCGCCAAACAGGACTAGCCGACGCCCCTCATTCCGGCGATCGGGGCCCGGGTTCGAGGGTCGCAACGCGACCGCTGCGGAACATCTGCGCGACGACGAACAGGCCCACGAGCAACCACACCCAGCCCGGAACCCCGGGCAGAAACTCGCTCGCCGCTTCGCCGGCCAGGACCAGCGCAACAATGGCCGGAATCACGCCGATCGCGGTGCCCAGCACGTAGTCGCGCACGCGCACGCGCGACACGGCCAGCACCAGATGGGTCCACGGAGCCATGAACGTGACGAGCCGGATCAGGATCACGCCCAGGAGCGGGCGCGACTCGGTCCAGGACTCCAACCAGCGCAACCTGGCGGGCATGCGGCCCTGGACCAAGTCCCGGGCTAGATAGCGGGCAACCACGAACACGCTGGTGGCGGACACCACCGCCCCCACCCACGAGATCGCGAGCGCGGATTCGCGCGGCCAGGTGATTCCCGCGACGATCACGAATAGCACGCTCGGGATCGCGACCATCTCCCCGAGCGCGAAGATCGCCCAGAACAGGGGGGGACCCCAGGGTCCGGCGTCGAGCAGGAGTGCCCGGATTGCGTCCGGCCGAAGCTGGTCATCGAGCCCGCTCGTGTACACCGCCAGCACGACGCCGACCACGGCCGCCGCGAGCGCGATCCTGAGCCATAGCCTCCGGCCCCTCACAAGTCGTACGCGACTTCGCGTTCGACCAGATCGATCCCGAGCAGGGTCTCGAGTTCGCGCAGGGCCGCGATCGGCTCCTCCACCTTGATCGTCGCCATCCCGAGCGCGCGCGCCGCCTTCAGGTTACGTCCGATGTCGTCCAGGAACACGGCTTCGGCGGGCTCGACCCCCAGTTCGCGGCACACCAGTCGGTAGATGCGCGGGTCTGGCTTTCGGAGCCCGACCACGCTCGACTCCACGACCAACTCGAACAACTCCGCGAAGGGGCGGCCCTCGCCCTCCGCCTGGCTGCGCCAGTTGTTGGTGAGCGCCGCGACCCGAAACCCACGGGCCCTCAGGGAACGGATCGCTGTGAGCATGCTCGGCCTCAGCGACGACGCCTCCGCCATATACTCGAACATCCGCCGGCCGTCGACAGCGAGGCCCCGGGCACCCATGTCCGCTTCGAATTCAGCGAAGAACGCCTCCAGCTCGAGTTCGCCCCGCTCGAGGCGCGACCAGGCGCCGCCCTCTCCTGCGGCGACAATCGCGCGGTTGATGGCGTTTCGATCGAGCCCGGAGTCGCGTTCGTAGGCCTGGATCGCGTGCAGCGGAGAGCCGGTCACGACCCCGCCCACATCGAACACAACGGCCTTGTATCCCATCAGATTCCCCCGACCCGGGGTTTTATCCCTCACCCACAGACACACGACAAGTATGAGGTCGCCACCGCCCCGGCGGCCGAGAAACCCAAACGAAAAAAGAGCAAAAAAAAAGCCCGCCGAGGCGGACTAGCGATTTCTGCGACGAACGAACAGTATTATACCACGAAACTTTCGAAATTCAAGCACTTTCTTTGAAATTTCTGGGCTCGCGAAAAAACCGGACCCGAACGCTCGAATCGACGCTGCGAAGTGCTGCTTTGGCCACATAAAGCCGCGTTTTCGGCAGCTTGGCTCACGTCGCTGCCGATGCCCTCGAGGGCGCATACTCAATCGGGCGAGCTCGAACCCGCCGCGGTGCCCTCCAGAATCTGCGCGCGCAGTTGCCTGAGCATCCGAGGAAGCGAACGGCGCGTGAGCATACGTTGGACGAAGTCGGGCACCGCGCGGCCCGCGTCCACCGCCCCGCGATACACGACCAGGGTGGCGACTCCCTGATTCACGGGTAGGAGTTGCCAGCGCCCCTGCGTGGCCGCGATGTCATGGTGTGAGGCGCGGTCCAGTTGCCAGCGGACCTCGCAGCTGGCCGGCTCCAGCTCGTAGATCGAGGTGTGCTCCAGGTTCAGGAAGAGGATCCGGTAGCGCTGCCGCACCCAGACCCGGCCCGAGTCCCGGCGCGTCACGAGGGTCTCGCGGATCAGCGGCATGAAGCCCGGCCAGTTCTCGAACTCGAAGAGCGTCCGCCACACCTGCTCGGGTGGAGCATCGATCAAGCTCAACCCCTTGACGTCCAGAGAGGCGTCCAAGCCAGACTCCGGATGCTTGAGGTCCCGGATCAGGATCTCGCCGTCCCGAAGCCGCCGCCAGTCCTCGGTCGAGAGCGCATCCGTGGCACCGAGCGTGCAGCCCGCGCCGGCCGCAGCCTGAAACTCGGGCGGCTGGGCCTGCGGGCCCGCGCGCACGAAGCCCGGAGACGAGACCAGCAGCATCGGGAGCAACGCGGCAAACCGCATCGAGCGGGGTGCGCTTCGAAGAGCCACGCGTGCAGACTAGCAGCGGCGAGTGCGGCCGGCGCGGCAGCAGCCATTTTTGGCCGGAAGCCGGCCGGTATACTCGCCCGCGTCCTCGCGCCGGGAGAGTCTGATGTCGCCCCGAACGAGCCGAGAGCCGCGCAGAGCGCCCCTGCTCTGGCTCGCCGCCGGGGCCGGGGCCGGACTCCTGCTCGCGGCCGTGGGCCTGCTACGGGAAGACGCAGATTCCGAGGCGCTTCCACCGGTGGCAGTGGCGCGCGTGAACGGCGCGCTGATCCTGAAGGATGCCTATCGACAGCTCCTGACCGGACTCGAGAGCGACACGCGCGAGGCCGCCGACCCGGAGCGTCGGCGCCACGTGCTCGATCGCATGATCGAGGAGGAACTGCTGGTCCAGCGCGCCCTCGAACTCGGACTCGCCGGGAGCGATCGCCGGGTGCGCGGCAACCTCGTCTCGGCGATGATCGCGGCCGTCACCTCCGACGCGGAGAGCGCAGTCCCGGAGCCGGATACGCTGCGGCGCTTCTTCGACGAAAACCGCGCCTACTTCACGCGCCCGCCGCGCCTGCGCGTGCGGCAGATCTACCTGCGTGAATCCGGGCGCGAGTCGGATCCCACGCCGCGAACACGCGCCGAATCGGCCCGGCGCAGACTCTTGGGCGGCGCAGCCTTCGGCCAGCTGAAGCGAGAAGTCGGGGACCTGGAAGTGGCACCGATCCCGGACACGCTGCTGCCTCCCGCGAAGCTGCGCGAGTACATCGGACCTGCCGGTCTCGAAGCAGCCCTCGCACTCGAACCCGGGAGCCCGAGCCCCCCGGTCCCGGCCCCGGGCGGATTCCGGATCCTGGAACTCGTCGAACGGGACAGCGCGCGCACCCCCGCGCTCGCCGAGATCCGGCCGCTCGTCGAGGCCGAGTGGTCCCGTCGCGAGGGCGAACGCGCACTGCGCGCGTATCTGGACGAACTCCGCGATCGGTCCGAGGTTCGGATCGCGCCCGGACTCCCGTGAGTGCGCGCCTGCTCAAGCTCGCGCTCGCGGCGGTACTCGTCGCATTCGCCGCGCCCGCCTCCGCCCACACCCGGAGCGTCTCGTACTCGCTCTGGACCCTGGAGTCCGACGCCGGGAAGACCCGCGGCCACGTCGTGGTGCGGATTCCGCAGCTCGAGCTCACGCGCCTTCCCTGGGGACCCGTGGCGGCTCCGCATCTGGATCCCGCACTCGCCCGGTACCTGAGTTCGCGACTCACCGTCTCCAGCGCCGGCGAAGCCTGCCGGGTAACGGACGGCCCACGCGCACTCGCAGCCAGCGCCGGCAACGCCCGGATCGAGTGGCGGGTCGCCTGCGAGGCCGCGGGGCCAGTGAAACTCCGAAGCGGAATCCTGCTCGACGTCGCGTCCGGGCACCTCCACTTCGCGCGATTTCGGCGCCCGGGATCCCGAACCCTGGAGCGGGTGCTGTCCACCGCAGAGCCGAGCTGGGTACTCGAGGCCGGCTCCGGGCCGGCATCGGCTCGAGCCATCCCCGCGTCGATCGCGGACTACGTGCGGCTCGGAATCGAACACGTCTGGAGCGGCACCGACCATCTGGCGTTCCTGCTCGCGCTGATCCTGCTCGCACACCGGCTGCGCGACCTGGCCGCGCTCGTCACCGGCTTCACGGTCGCCCACAGCCTCACGCTGGCGCTGGCGGTGTTGGGCGCGCTGCGTCTACCCGGGCCCGCCGTCGAGGCCCTGATCGGTCTCTCGATCGCGATCGTGGCGGCCGAGAACGCCTGGCACGAGAGCGGTGGGAGCCGCGCGCTGGGTTCCGTCATCGCCGGCGGCCTGGGTGCCATGGCGCTCGCCGCGTTCCTGGGCGCAGGCGCGGTCCCGGGCACAGCCCTGGCGGGGCTCGCGGCGTTCTCGGTCTGCTATTTCGGGCTGCTCGCCCGGACGAAGCAGAGCGGGCGTCTGCGTACCGCGGTCGCCTGCGTGTTCGGGCTGCTCCACGGGTTCGGCTTCGCGGAGGTCCTGGCCGACCTGGAGCTCTCGCGTGAACGGCTCACGCGCGCGCTCTTCGGCTTCAACCTCGGCGTGGAGATCGGGCAGCTCGCCGTGGTCGCCGCGCTCTGGCCCGGGCTGCGCTGGCTGCGCTCGCGCCCCGCTCGCTTCTCCGGGCCCGCGCTAGACGTCAGCTCGGCCACGATCTGCGGCCTGGGGCTGTTCTGGCTCGTCACCCGCACCTACGGCTGAAAAAACGCCTCGCGGGAGCCGGAGCGCCCAGACACCGGCGCGCATGGCGGCGAAGCGGGAACTCTTTGGTAAGATTCCCCGCTCGGACCAGAGCCCAGACACCGGAAGGTCCGGTCGGGCCCGGAGCCCGTTTCCGGGCGGCACTGTCCCGTCCGAGAATGGAGATCGAGTTTTGAGCAAGCGCCTGTATGTAGGAAATCTACCGTTCACGATCACGGAGGATGAACTCCGGCAACTCTTCGAGCCCCACGGGCCCGTCGAGTCCGTGTCGGTGATCACGGACCGTGAGACGGGACGCCCGCGCGGCTTCGCGTTCGTCGAAGTGGAGAATGGCGATCAGGCCATCGAGGCCGTGAACGGCACGGAACTCGGCGGCCGCACACTCCGTGTAAACGAGGCACACGAACGCGGCGGTGGCGGTGGCGGTGGCGGTGGCGGCGGCGGCGGCGGACGCGGACGCTACTAGACGAGGTGGCGCGGCACCGCTCGCGTCCAACGAATCCCGAATCGCGCGGCTCCAATCCCGGTGTGGGCCCCAAGTCCTCTGGAAGCTTAGGCCATGGCCAGAAAAAGCAGAATGGGCGTCCTCAAACGCCAGCGCGAACTCAAGAAGGCGGAGAAGGCCGCGATGAAGCGCGAGCGCCGCAAGCTCCGAAAGGAAGAAGCGGCGGCGGCAGAATCCGACACCGCGACCCAGGACGATCTCGCCGGCTATGGCCTCGGAGCCGATGAGGACGAACCGGCGAGCGGCGCAGAAGAGTAGACCGAAAACCCCCGGGCTCAGGACGGAGAGATTCCGTACAGCTCGATCCGCCAGCGTCCGGTTCGCGAACGCCGATTGTCACTGCTCCGCGCGCGCTCGAGTGCGCGCGGAGCGACGACGCTCCGCTTTGACGCTGCGTGTGCGAGCGGAGCTGCTGCGCGCCCTGCTCTCGCCGAAACGCGCGGTTCGGGACGCCGGTTCGCTCATACGGAACGGATCGGGTAGGCTCGGCCGCAATGTCGAGGCGAGAAGAGCAGGAGAAGGCGCGTCCCGAGACGGTCGAGATCGTGCCCGGGGTGCTGCGAATGGAGCTCCCGATCTCCATGCCGGGACTCGGCCACGTGAACTGCTACGCGCTGATCGACCCCGAAGGTGCCACCATCGTCGACCCGGGACTTCCGGGGAGCGCGAACTGGAAGGCACTGCTCGACCGCCTGAAGCAGGCGGGGCTCTCGGCACGGCACGTCCACACCGTGGTGGTGACGCATTCGCATCCCGATCACTTCGGTGGGGCCGCGCGCTTTGCCGAGGAGTCGGGGGCAGAGGTCATCGCGCACCGGAACTTCGCATTCGCGAGTTACGGCGCTCGGCCCGCGGAGCCCGAGGTTTCGGTCGACGACCTCGATGCCGACCGGGTCCGCCGCCGGGAAGCCGCAGAGGAGCCGGAGCAGGCGACCCGGGAGCCGGCCGGGGCGGCACCAAATCCGCGGGATCGGTGGAAGGGGAACTCCCCCTGGGGCGGCCAGAACCCGAAGCCGCCACTCCGCTCGCGACTGCGCTGGCGCCTGATGCGGATGGCGGGCCCGGGATCCTTCATCCCGACGATCACGCAGCCGGTCGAACACGGGCAGGTGCTCAAGATCGGTGGACGCGAGTGGTTCGTACTTCATACCCCGGGACACACCGAGGACCACATCTGTCTTCACGATCCGGAGTCGGGGGTCTTTCTGGCGGGAGACCACGTGCTCCCCACCATCACTCCGCACATTTCGGGGCTCGGCCAGGCCAAGGATCCCCTTAAGTCGTTCTTCTATTCACTCGACCGGGTGGGCGAGATTCACGGCGTAAAGAAGGTGCTGCCCGCGCACGGCCACCCGTTTCACGACCTGCACGCCCGGACGGAGGCGATCAAGCGTCACCACTACGAACGCCTCGAAAAAGTGAAGGAGATCGGGCGCGAACTCGGCGGGGCGACGGTCGAGGCCTACACGCAGAGGCTGTTCAAGCGGCGGAGTTGGGGCCCGATGGCGGAGAGCGAAACCTACGCCCACCTCGAACACCTGCGCCAGGCCAGCATGGCCGAGTGCTACCGAGACAACGACGAGAAGCTGATCTACGTCACCGGCTGAGGCCGGCGCCTCCCCAGACGAAACTGCGCTCCTCGAGGCTTCCGAGGGCGAAGCGCCGGTAGCCGCCCTTGAAGAAGCCGCTGCAGCGCGTCGAGTGCGCGAGAGAGCGCGCACGCGAGGTGCGCCGCACTTCCTGTCGAAAGCTCCCGTCGTCGTACAGGCGGTAGTGTCCGAAACCTCCAGGATAATCCTTGACGCAGTTGATCTCGACGAAGGGAACGCTGCCCGCTGCCGGGTAGCGGCGAACCCGATTCTGGTGGGTGTGCCCGATCAGCACCGCCTTCACCTGCGGATGCTTACCGATCAGATCGAAGAGCCGCAGCGAGTGCTCGGAGAGGATTCCGATCCGGTTCGTGAAGGTGTTGCGAAACTCCGGAGGAACCGGCTGGTGATGCATCAGCAGCAACGTGGGCATGCCGAGTTCGCGCGTCTCCTCGAGCGACTCCTCGAGCCAGCGCATGCGACCGTCGGGAAAGACGCCGTGGTGCTCGCCGGGCTCGACGGTGTCGAGCAACACCAGACGCCATCCCCCGAGATCGACGCAGCGGGGGGCCGGGGCCTGCCCCAGCAGCCCGTAGCCGTCCACCTCTTCGCCCTCGAGTAGCGCATAGTGATCGTGGTTCCCCAGAAACGCGTGATGCGGCATCTCGAAGCGCGCGAAGGTGCGGGCCGCAACCTCGAACTGTTCTCGACGGCCCCGGTCCGCGATGTCGCCCTTGATCACCGCCATGTCGACGCCGGCTGCGTTGATGTCGGCCACCGCGTCCTGGTTCATGAAGAGCCAGTAGGGAACTTCGCCGTCGGTCTCGCGCACCGCGGGATATCCCGGCGCCTCTTCCCCGAACTCCCCGTCCTCACCCGGCGAGCCTCCAAAGCGCTCCTCGCCGAAGTGGAGGTCGTTGAGAGACGCGAAGCTGCCGACCAGACTCCCGCGCACTGCGGGCAAGGTCGTGACCTGCTCCGGGAAGAAGGCATCCCGCTCCAGCGGCCCCGCACCATCCGCCGAGATTTCGATCCGATACGGGCGGTCCGCCTCGAGCTGGTCGATCCGGATCAGGCGCGTACCCGCCGGACCCTCCGAGACCACACGCAGTTCCCCATCGACAAGCACCTCGGCTCGCGCATCCACCGGGCCGCTCGCGCTCTCGACGGCGAACGACAGTGTGATCGTGGACTCGGTGACGCCAAAGATCTCGGGAGAGGTGATGGACAACGGCACCGCCGCAGGGTAAACGGAAGCGAGGACAACCACAATCCGGAGACACGGGGTGAGAACTTCCGAGCACCTGGTCGAAGAGCGTTACATAAGCCTCGGA
>JABSQV010000030.1 GCA_013215565.1 Myxococcales bacterium
CGATCCCTTCTTGCGAGAGATCGAGTCGGAGCTCCCGAGATCGGGCCGGGCGCTCGACCTCGCCGGGGGAAGTGGCCGCCACGCACTCCTTCTGGCCCAGCGCGGCCTCGACGTGACGCTGGTGGACGTTTCTCCGCGCGGACTCGCGCTTGCGGAAGCCGCCGCGGTCGCGGCGGGTCGTTCGATCTCGACCGTGGCGCTCGACCTGGACGATACGCCACTCCCCGACGGACCCTTCGAGTTGGTCCTGTGCAGCTGGTACCGGATCTCGCCGCGGCTCTGGGACGAGATCGTCCGCGTGCTCGCGCCCGACGGCCGGCTGGCCTGCGTGCACCCGACGCTCACTCACCTGGAACGCCATACCCATCCCGGTCGACGCTTCGTGATCGAGGTTTCCGAACTCGAAGCAGCGCTTTCCCGGGTGGGACTCGAGACGCTGAGTCTCGAGTCAGGCTGGGATGCGAACGGGAACCACACCGCGCGTCTCTGGGCCAGAAAACCTGCTCGCCAGGCATGACGAGGCGTCTCGGCGCCCAGTACCTCGCGCGGGTTCTACCCGCGTTCTCGCCGGACACGGTTCATCGTGGCGCGGACGAGCGCGGGCCCGGGCGAGCCTCGGGGTGTCGACGCCCGTGTCCGCAGTTACAGTCTGTGGCCGGAACCGGCTCGGGGGGGATCGGTGTCTGCGATCGGAACACTCAGAGAGGGACCGCTTCACGCGGCGCTCAAGCAGCAGTACGCGGAACCGGGCGACCGGCTCGAGGTGCCGGTCGACGGCTACGTCGTCGATATCCTGCGGGGCGAGCTGATCATCGAGATCCAGACCCAGAGCTTCTCGTCGATCGCGCGCAAACTCCGGGACCTGGTCGAGCGGCACCGCGTCCGGCTGGTGCATCCGGTGGCCGCGGAGCGGTGGCTCGTGAAGCTCCCGCGAAAAGGGGAATCTAAACTCACGCGGCGACGCTCGCCCAAGCGCGGCGGCTTCGAGGGCGTGTTCGAGGAACTCGTGAGCCTGCCCGACCTGCTTGACCACGAGAACTTCGAACTCGAGATCCTGGCGACCCGCGAAGAAGAAGTCCGGCGCTTCGATGGCCGGCGTGGCCGGAGCCGCGGGGGCTGGGTCGTGGTGGAGCGCAGGCTGATCGAGATCGCGGACCGCAGATTGATCCGCGAGGCCCGGGATCTACTCGAACTGCTTCCGAGCGATCTGCCCGACCCATTCCAGACCGCGGAACTCGCGGCTGCACTGAGCCGCCCGCGCTGGCTGGCGCAAAAGGCCGCCTACTGCCTGCGCGAGTCCGGAGCGGTCACCCAGGTCGGCAAGGCCGGAAACGCGCTGCTCTACTCGCGCTTCGCGACCGGCTGACCCGGACCGGACGAACTTTCGGACCGTTCGTTAGAGGTATTCCTTGAGCTTTTCCGCGACATCTTCGGGCGTGACACCCGGGCCGAAGCGCTCGACCACCTGGCCCGAGCGGTCGACCAGGAACTTGGTGAAGTTCCAGCCGATGTCGGCGTTGCCTTGCTCGTCGGACTTGGCCGCTTTCAAAATCTGGTAGAGCTCGCAGGCGCCGTCGCCGTTCACCTCGATCTTGGCGAACATCGGAAAGCCGGCGCCGAACTTGGAACTCGCGAACGCCTTGATCTCGGCGTTGCTGCCGGGTTCCTGCGAACCGAACTGGTTGCACGGAAACGCCAGCACCGAGAAGCCCTGGTCCTTGTGATCTTCATGAAGGGTATGCAGACCTGCATACTGCCGAGTGAAGCCTCACTTACTCGCGACGTTCACGATCAGGCAGACCTGGTCGCGAAAGCCGGAGAGTTCGACGGGCTGGCCGTCGATCGAGTCCATTTCGAGATCGTAGACGTTCGCCATGCTGGATCCTCCCTGTCCTCCGGTCGCTGAACTTCGGATAGCCTAACCGGATCGGGGTGCCCGTGTCTCGCGGGGACGGAACCGGATCGGCATCTGTTTGACACCGCCGAGGAAACTCGAGTGAAGGCGCTCGAGCGGCCCGGCCAGTTCGAACTGGTCGATGCGCTCGATCCACTGCCGGAAGAGTTCGCGCAGTTCGAGCCGCGCGAGGCTCGCGCCCAGGCAGAAGTGCTCGCCGATCCCGAAACCCAGCTGGGGGTTCGGGTCACGATCGATCCGAAAGCAGTCCGGCTCTTCGAAGACTTCCGGGTCGCGGTTCGCGGCCGGGTAGAACAGGCACAGGTTCTCGCCCGCCCGGATCTTCTGGCCGCGGATCTCCACGTCCTCGATCGGGGTGCGGCAGAATTGGATCACCGGCGAGGTCCAGCGCACGATCTCTTCGACCGCGGAGTCGATCAACCCGGGATCGCGCCGGAGTTTTTCCAGTTCCCCGGGGTGTTCGATCAGTGCGAGCAGCCCCCCGCTGGCGGCGTTTCGCGTGGTCTCGTTGCCGGCCACGACCAGCACCAGGCAGTAGGAGAGCAACTCGAAGGCCGGCAGCGGCTCGCCGTCGACTTTGCCGTGCGCGATCACGCTCACGATGTCGTCGCCCGGCTTCGCTCGGCTCTTCTCTACGAGCGCGGAGAAGTACTTGAACAGCGACTCGCGGGCATCGCGGACCGTCTCGAACGCGGTCTTGCCCGGACTTTGGTACTCGGGGTCGGTCGCGCCCGCGATCTGGTTGGTCCAGCGGAACATCAGTTCCCAGTCCTCGCGCGGGACGCCCAGCATCTCGGCCAGCACCGAGAGCGTAAGCGGCGCCGTGATCGCGCCCACGAAGTCGGCCTCGCCGTCGGTCTCTACGAGGCGGTCGAGCAGCTCGCGCGTGATCCGCTCGATCTCGGGCTGCAGACGCTGGATCGCGCGCGGTGTGAACCAGCTGCTCGCGACCCGCCGGTACTTGGCGTGCTCGGGCGGGTCCATGTTGAGCAGTTGCCGGAACAGCGGCGTATTCAGCTGCACCCCCTCGGGCGGGCTGCCCTCTCGGGGTGCGTTCGCGCCCGGATCACTCCCGAGGATCACCGCGATCCTCGGCCCGTTCTGGAACAGTTTGGGTTGCTTGGAAATCCAGACGACGTCGTCGTAGCGGGTCACCGCGTAGAACGGGTTCTGGACCGAGCGATCCCAGTAATAGATGGGGGCCTGCTCCCGAAGCAGCTTCCATTCAGCGTACGGGTAGCCGTTCGCGGCGTAGTTCGAGGGCCGGATGATGTCGATGTTCTCGAGCGTGAGATCCGGCGCCATGCTGAGCGCCAGTATAGGCCGAGGGGGCCGGTGCTGTGGGCCGGACGTGTGCTGCGCCGGAGCCCGAGCGGGTCAGGCCGCCTCGATCTGCATCAGGTCCAGGAAGTTGTCGGCGTAGAACAGTCTGCGTTCCTTCTCCCCGATCTTGCCCAGGCTGGCCTCGAACTTTCCGAAGGGGTCGCGGCCGCCTTCGGGGTGCGGGAAGTCGGTCGAGAACAGGAACAGCTCGGGCCCGGCCGACTCGATCAGCCACTCCACGTCTTCGAAGACCAGCGGCGTGACCCGCACCTGGCGGCGCAGGTACTCCGACGGCTTGAGCGAGAGGTTCTTGAGCTCGGGCTCGAACTTCCCAAAATTCCGCGCGGCCGCGTCGACGTGTTGCATCAGCGCCGGCACCCAGGCCGCTCCCTGTTCGATCACGCCGCAGCGCAGTTCCGAGAAGCGCTCGAAGATGCCGTCGAGCACCATGCAGGAGAGGAAGCGCTCGGGCGAGTGGTGCAGCACCGGGAAGTCCTTCATGCGCAGGTTCTCTCCGCCGCCCGACCAGTCCTTGGGCATGGGCCGACCGTTGCGGTGGTATTCCTGCGGCAGCAGTGCGCCCCCGCCCACGTGCAGCACGATCGGCACCCGCGCCTCTTCGAGCAGGCTCCAGATCGGGTAGAAATCGGTGTGCGCGGGCGAGATCTTCCCGGGTGCATCCGACGGCACCCAGAGGGCAGAAGAGCCGCCGGCGACGGCTTCCTTCGCGAGTTCCAGCGCGCGCTCCGGATCCGTGAGCGGAAGGTAGCCGATCGGCAGTACCCGCGGATCCGACGCGCAGAAGTCGACCATCCCGCGGTTCAGCGCCCGCGATCCGCCGTACAGCAGGTCCAGGTCGCGCGTGCGCGCGAACTGGGTCAGCGCCAGCGTGGGAAACACCAGCTGGTAAGAGACGCCCATCAGGTCGAGCAGGGCGCCGCGCTCGGATCCCTCCATCGCGCCGAGACCCAGCCAGCCCTTCTGCAGGCTGTGGCTGAGATCGGAGCGCAGCAGCGCGTCGGTCTCGGGCTCCTGACCGTCCAGCCTGCGCTGGGCGGCCCCGACGATCTTCGACATCATCTCGCTGTCGACCAGGCCGACGGGCTTGAGCCGTTCCCGGATGCTCGCCTCGGCGTAATCCTCGAGCCAGTTCGGCGGCTCCATCAGGTGGCTGTCGGCGTCACAGACCGGAAGCGCGGTTCGCTCGCTCATCGAAGACCCTCCGTCCCCTGATCATACCGCGCGGGCGCGGGAACGGTGTCTTCGCTGCCGCTGCTTACCCAATCCCCCCGAGGTCCCCGATCATGCACTTCACGCTGCCGCCGCCCTTTTTGTAGAACTCGGAGACGTCGACGGGGATGACCTGGGTGTCGTGCTCGGCAACCAGCGCGCGGAGTTGGCCTGAGCTTCCGGCGGGCATGACGAGCGTGGGCTGGCCCTCGATCTCGAGCGCGAACGAATTCGCGGCGTAGATCGCGGCGTCGTCGTCGGAGAGTTCGATGAGTCGCTCGCCGAAGCGCTTTCTGAGCGTGTCCTGCGACGCGGGCGCGAGCGCGGGAAGATAGGCGAGCAGCGATGCGCGGCCGGGCCCGAACGAGCACAGGCAGGTGTCGCCGTGGTAGAAGCGCTCGTCGTGGAGTTCGATCCGGATCGTCTCGCCTTGGGCCGGGGCCTTGGCCGCGATTTCGCGCAGCGCGGCGGGGTCGCTGCGGAAGCCGTAGACGCGGCGCCACGGAGGCCAGCCGATGCGCGCGACGAAGCGCTGCCGCTCGATCGGCCCGTGCGTAAAGATCCAGTGCTCGGCGACCGGGAACAGGTCGGCCTCGCCCTCGAATCGCGACTCGATCCGCTGCGGGGTGATGCCGAGCCGTTCGAGTTCGCGCGCATAGACCTCGCGCTCGCCCGCGCGGGTCGGAGTCAGGTTCGAGAGCACGAACTGGCCCTCGCGCATCACACCCGCATTCGCGGGGTAGACGAGACCCGGAAGTTTCGGGTCGGCCGGGATCACGTGCACGCGTACGCCGAGTTGCTCGAGCGTGCGGCGCATCCGCTTCCACTGCTGGATCGCGAGTTCGCGGTCGACGGACTTGCGCCGCCCGAAGCGGTCGCGCGTGTGCGGGTTCGCGCCGCCCACCACCTGGAAGTGGGTCGGGTCGCCCATCAGCACGGTGTGCCGGCCGGATGCCTGCGCGCCGCTCACGAGTTTGGAAACCCGGGCCAGGAAGGCGTCTCGGACGCTTCGGGCAATTCGACCGAGGCGACCGGGTAGGTGCAGTAGAGCGTCGAGAGTACGGCCGCGGGCCGGTCGTTGCCGCTGCGCCCGACGCCCCCGAAGGGCAGCGCGGACGACGCGCCCACGGTCGAGGTGTTCCAGTTGAGCAGCGCCAGCCGGCTCTCGCGGTAGACGCGTTCGAAGCGCTCGCGCGCCGCCGTGAAGACGCTCCCCGCGAGCCCGTAGTCGGAGGCGTTGAAGGCCGCGAGGCCGTCTTCGAGCGAATCGACCTCGAGCACGGCCAGGTCGGGGACGAAGTGCTCCTGCTGCTGGTAGCGGCTTTCGCAGAGCGTGCGCGCGATTCGGTGCGCGCTCGGGCGTACGTAGTGTCCGCGGCGCGGGCCGTCGCAGGGGCCGCCGGCGACGAGCACTTCCGCGCCCTCGTCCCGTGCGAGCCTGAGCAACCCGGCGTGCCGTTCGCGCGCGTCGTTCGAAATCAGCGGTCCCATGAAGACCGCTTCGTCGAGTGCGTAGCCGATCCGGAGCGCGCCGAGGGTGCGCACGAGCTTCTCCTGGAATTCGCTCCCGACCGCCCGGTCCACGATCACGCGCGAGGTCCCGCTGCAACGCTGGCCGGTCGTGACACAGGCGCCGAACACGCTCGCGACCACGGCCGCGTCGACGTCGGCGTCGTCGAGCACGAGCACCGCGTTCTTGCCGCCCATCTCGAGCGCCACGATCTTCCAGGGCTGGTCGAGCGTCGCCTCCAGGATCCGGCGGCCGACCGCGTAGGACCCGGTGAACAGCACGCCGGCCAGGTCGGGGTGCGCGGCGAGGGCGGCGCCCTGTGCGCCGTCGCCCTGGATCAGGCTGAATACGCCCGGCGGAAAGCCCGCGCGTGCCACGAGCTCCGCGTAGAGTTCGCCGCTGGCCGGGGTTCGCTCGGAGGGTTTGACCACGACCGTGTTCCCGGTTGCGAGTGCGGGCACGACGTGGCCGTGCACCAGGTGGCCGGGGAAGTTGAACGGGCCGAGCACGCCGAGTACGCCGCGCGCGTGCGCGCGCCAGCGGCCGGTGCGGCCGGGCCCGAGTTCGAAGCTCTGCTCGCGGACCTGTTCGAGTCCGGCCCCGAGCGTGATCTCGATCTTGCCGCGCATCGCGGCGACCTCGGTCCGCGCCTCCCAGAGCGGCTTGCCGACCTCGCGCGCGATCGTGTGCGCGAGAAGCTCGGCCGAGTCTTCGATCGCGTCTCCGAGTTTCCGCAGACACGCGGCGCGCGCCCCGGCCGTAGTGTCGCGCCAGGCGGGGTACGCGGCGCGCGCCGACTCGATCGCGCGGTCGACGGACGCGGGCGCGAACGGAAACACCGGGCCGGCGGCGTCGAGATCGCCCGGGTCCTCGAACCGGAGTTCGCCCGTAGGCTCGTCCGGGAGCGCGAAGCGCCCGCCGATGAAGTCTCCCTGTGGTTTCGAGCCGGACTCGCTCAAGCGGGTTTCCCGTTCCGGCGCCGCGGCGGAAGCGGCGCCATGTCGACCTCGTCGCCCGGCTTGATTCGGAGCAGGTCCCGTCCGGCCGCTTCCAGGCTGGCACGGCCGTTGTGGCGTTCGGCCAGCATCGCGCAGGCCCGAAAACCCGCGCCCCTCCCGATCGATACAATCGAAGGCCGCCCCTCTTCGCTGGGTTCGTCCTCCGACACGAATACGTGTACGGCCTCGCGAATCGGCATGATCTCGCCGGTCAGGGCCGCGTAGAAGGGCCCGGCGTCGAACGGGTCGATCTGGCCGTTCCAGTGGAACCCCGCCCGCTCGAGCAGGCTCACGGCCGGGAGCGCGTCGGCGTGCACCTGGCCGAGCTTCTCGAGTACGGACGCCTCGAGCAGCGAGGCGTAGAAGGTCGCCTCGGGGAACAGGTCGAGGATGAAGTCCTTCTCGTCCGCACTGCGTCGGTCTGCCTCCTCGTAGCTCATCCCGGTAAAGCGGTAGCCGAAGGCTTCCCAGAAGGCGCTTCGCCCCTGCTCGTCGATGGCGGCGCGGATCTCGGCCAGGAGTTCTCGCTCGAAGCGGTCCGGATGGAGTCCGATGAAGACGAGCCGGCCCCAGGAGAGCAGGCGGCCCGGCCAGCCGGGCGTGCGCCGCTGGTCGGGTCGCAGGATCAGGGCCCCGATCTCGGTCGGTCCGTCGAGCCGGCGGCCGAGCCGGAGCGTCAGGTGGGTTCGGTGCACGCCCACCGAACGCGAGTAGCGTTCCTCGCGGCCGACGCGCAGAAACAGGTGCGGCATCTCGCGCGTCCCGTGCTTCGACAGGATCGCGCTGGTCCCGACGATCTCGCCGGCCGCGTCTTCGAGCACGAACTGATATTCGCGCGATGGGTCGGGCGGGCCAGCTTCGCCGAACGACCACTCCGAACGCCCGAGCCTTGCGGCCAGGAACTCCCGTTCGGCCGGCAGGTTCGGGCTGTTGAGGTGACGCGCGAGTTCGAAGACCGGTTCGAGGTCGGCCGGGCCGGCGGGTCTCAGGCAGAACATGCCAGCTTCTCCGACTCGCGCTCGCCGCTGCAGAGCTCGGTGATCGCGTGCGCGTAGAGCCGGACCGCCCCGAACAGTTCCGAAATGCGCGTGTACTCGTTCGGCCGGTGCACGTTCCCGACCGAGGGCCCCGGGCCCACGATCACGGTCTCGACCCCGGCGCCCGCGAGTACGCCCGCCTCGGTGCAGGTCGCCTTGGTGGCGATCTGCGGCTCGAGCCCGGCCGCGACCTGCGCCTCGCAAACCGCGCGCACCAGCCGGGAATCTGCCGCAGTGGAGAGCGGTGGATTGTGGCGGTCGAGTCGAAGATCCGTCGCTTTGGTCAGGGGCGCGAGCAGTTGCGGTGCGCGCAGGCCCGGGATCGGGCGAAGGTCGAGTGTGACGATTGCGGTGCCGTCCTCGAGTCGAATCCGGCCCAGGTTCGAGACCGTGTGATCAGGATCGAAGTCGGAATCACGAACTTCTGCTGCAGACGCGATCCTGGCGCACCAGGCGCGCCAGAAATCGAGCAGGGGCGCCGGATCGAAGACCGCGCGGCCCGAGGCCGGACCCGCGGCCGAGCCCCGGAGCGCGACCGCGAGCCTGCAGTGATCGGGGACGACGTTGGCGTGGGTCCCGCCCTCGATCGCCACCAGCCCCCGGACGTCGTCGCGATCGAGTCGCGCGAGCGCCGCCTCGATCGCGTTTCGCCCCAACGCCGGGGTCGAGGAGTGCGCGGCAGCCCCGGCAAAGTCTTCGCTCTCGGCGGTGCCCGATCCGCGTCCGAGTTCGGGCAGCGGGATGTGGGCCTCGTAGACCGCGTAGCTCTTGTGCGCCCGGACGCAGGCCAGTTCCGAGGGCTCTCCCACGAGCGCGTAGCGGAACCCGCGCGTCTCTCCCGACTCGACCAGGTGGCGGGCCCCGCGGAGCCCGATTTCCTCGGCGAAGGTCCCGACCAGCCGGAGCGGCCGCTGGAGCTTCGTGGCGTCGACTTCGGCGATCGCGGCGAGCTTGCACAGGAAGTCGAGCTTGGCGTCGGCGGAGCCGAGCCCGTAGAGTCGATCCCCGTCCCGGGTCGGACGGAAGGGGTCCCGGCCCGTCGCCGTCCACGCGGCCGGGTCGCCGGGCGGTACGGTGTCGAGGTGCGTCAGGAGCAGCAGGCCCTCGGCCGCTTCGGCGCCGGCGGGCTCGCGCGGCGCGAGATCTGCGATCACGTTGTAGTGCGCGGCGCCGTCGATCTCGCAGGTCTGGAGCCGGGGCTCGAGCCCGATCTTCCGAATCAGCTCGCACGCCAGCTTCGCGATCGCGCTGTTGCCGTCGGCCGAGACGGACGGGGTCGCCACAAAGCGCTCGGCCAGCGCGATCAGGTCCAGCTTCGGGCTCGGCTCGGTCATCGGCGGACCTCCGCGCAGTCCGGGACCCGGGTCCCGTGTGCGAAATCGGTTCCTACTCCTTAGACCTTGAGACGAACGCGGAATTCGTCACCCCCGTTCAGACTCCCGGCGACAGCAGGGACAGAGCTCACGCAGTCGCTCGAACGTGAAGAGCCCCGTGTCGTGCCCGTCGGTCCAGGCGATCTGGATCGCGTAGCGCCCGACCGGGTCGATCCGGACCGGCCGGACGTCGGCCGGAACCTCCGCCGGGTCCAGCACCGGCCGCCCCGTCATCTCTTCGATACAGCGCGCGCACGGGCACGCGAGCCGGAGTTCGCGGACGGGATACAGGCTCTCGTGGCCGTCCCTCCAGCGGATCCGGAGCGTGTCGGGGCCGGCCTTCTCGATTCCAGCCGGGGTCGTGGCCTGGTTCACTCCGCCAGGGTAGCCCAGCCGCCGCGGGTGATACGATTCGCCGCAAGCGCGGGAAAGGAACTCTATGGCGGGCAGAGAAGCGGTGGCGATTCTGGGGGGAACCGGGGACCAGGGACTGGGCCTCGCGTACCGCTTTGCGGAGGCGAAGCGAACGCTCCGAATCGGGAGTCGCAAGCAGCAGCGCGCGCTCGCGGCGGCCGAAGAGATCCGGGCCCGGGTCGAGGGCGCGGACGTGGAGGGGCTCGAGAACGCAAGCGCGGTGCGCGCGGTGGCGGGCCAGATCGTGATCCTCTCGGTTCCGTTCGAGCACACGGTCTCGACTCTGGCCTCGATCCGGGACGCGCTCGAGCCCGGGACGCTGCTGGTGTCGATGGGGGTTCCGCTCGCGACCGCGATCGGGGATGTCGCCTCGCGCAGCGTGGGGGTGTCCCAGGGGTCGGTCGCCGAGCTCTGTCGTGACCTCGTGCCCGCCGGCGTGGAGGTGGTCTCCGCGTTCCAGAACGTTTCCGCGCACCGGCTGCTGGCGCGGGGCGAGCCGGTCGAGTGCGACGTGGTCGTCTCCGGCAAGAAGTCAGCGCGCGAGCGTGTCTATCCGCTCTGCGAAGACATTCCGGGCGTTCGCGCCATCAACGGCGGCCAGCTCTACAACGCGCGCTACGTCGAGCAGTGGACCGCGTTCCTGATCGGCGTGAACGTTCGTTACCGGGTTCGCGAAGGTACGGGCTTTCGCATCACCCACATCTAATCCGCCGGCCGGGGGCGCCTAGACCTCGAGTCCCACCTGGCGCATCAGCGCGAGCGCGTTGCTGTGCTGGACCACGCCCTCGCGCAGCCGGTAGTCGAAGCGGATCTCGCCTTGCTCCATACGGTCTTCGAAGTGGACGTTCCGGGCCCGGGCTCCGAGATCGTCCGCGATCGCGCAGAGCGACAGGTCGTGGGTCGTGACGAGCCCGATCGCGCCGCGCTCGATCAGCCGCTCGATCAGAGCTGCCGCGCCGATGCGCCGGTCGTGCGAGTTGGTGCCGGCCAGGATTTCGTCGAGCAGGAACAGCACCGGGGCGCCCTCTCCCTCGGCGCGCTCCATCAGCGCCATGATCTGGCGCAGCCGGGTGATCTCGGCGAAGAAGCCGGACCGGCCGTCCTGAAGCGAGTCCTGGAGGTGGATCGACGAGCCGAGCGCGAGCGGAGAGAGCCGCAGACTCCGCGCCCGGATCGGCGCTCCCGCGAACGCGAGCACCGCGTTGATTCCGACCGTGCGGAGCAGCGTGCTCTTGCCGGACATGTTGGATCCGCTCACCAGCCAGAGCCCGGTCTCGGCTCCGAGATCGACGTCGTTGCTGACGGCCGCGCCCGGGTCGAGCAGCGGATGCGCGAGTTCGCGCCCCGCGAACAGCGGCCCGGTCTCGACGAGTTCGGGGAACACGTCGCGCGGGTGCTCGTAGGCGTAGCCGGCCAGGTCGCAGAGCGCCTCGATCTCGCCCATGCTCTCGATCCAGCGCTCGAGCCCCGGGCCCGAGCGCAACCTCCAGGCTTCGATCGCGAGCGAGACCTGGGTCGTGAACAGGAGCAGCGGTGCCAGCGGCGCGAAGAACTGGTTTCGCCGCGCGTCGAGCAGTTCGACGCGGCGCCTGAGACGCGCGATCTCGCGCGAGGGCGCCGCACCCTTCGTGTCGAGGCGCGCGCGGAGTTCACGGAGCCGCGGGCACGAGAAGTGCTCGCGTTCGATGCGTTCGAGCAGGCGTCCGAACACGATCAGGGCGCGCGCGGGCCCCTCGACCTCGGCTGCGATCGCGAGCACGCGACGCCGCAGCACGCCTCCGAACGCGAGCGCCACGCTCCCGGCGATCAGCGCAGGGCCCGCGCCGGTGCCGGAAAACAGCAGTGCCCCGACGCTCAAGGCCAGGACCGCGGCCAGCGCTGCCGCGGACGCCCGGAGCCCCACCGGGGCGGAGCCCTGCGCGCGACCCCAGGCGGCCAGCGCGCGGCTGTCGACCCGGCTTCTGACCTCGGGCCCGGCCACGAACAGGTCTTCGCGCAGGTCGAGTCCGTCGCGCAGTTCCTGGACCGCGAGCTGCCGGTCCCGCACGACCGCCGGCAGCTGCGCGGCGGCGCCCGGATCGCCCACCAGCCAGCGCGCCAGGATCTCCTCTCCCGCGACCGTCTGTGACTGCGAAAGCAGTTCGTAGAGCGAACCGGGGCCGAACAGGTCGAGCGCTCGAGCGTACGGGTGGTCGGGATCCAGGAACCGAAGGCCGTCGCGGCCTCGCCCCGCGAACCGCAGTTCGAGCCGGGCCAGGCCGCGTTCGTAGAATTCGACCGCGCGGTCGGCCCGCGCGCGGCGTCCGCGCAGCGAGTCGTGTGCGATGACGAGCGCCGCGAACGCGGCCGCGGGCAGCAGCAGCGTGGCCATCGCGACCGGCTCGAATGCGTACACGGCGCAGGCATTGGCCACGCCGGCCGCGAACACCGCGAGCCGCGCCCGCTGGGTGAGCCGTTCGAGCCGGGCCTGGCGGGCGGCTTCCCGGACTCGCGCGCGATGACGTTCCGCGTAGACCTCTCCGGGATCGCTCCGGTGCCCCGACACCCGCGGACTCGCCTCGTCTCTCTGGTCCGCCCTCGCCACCGGCCGCCAGCATACGAGACCTCTCGATCGACCGCCCGCGCGATTCTGCCTACCTTCTTCGGGCGATGTGGATCGAACGGCTCTTGTCGACGCTGCGCCTGCTGCGGCTCGGCCGCGGCCGGTCCCGGAGGCGCACAACCCGAGCGCGAAGCCTGGTCGACCGAATCGAGCAGCTGGCCGCCGCCTGCCCCGATCGAGTGTTTCTGCGCTCGGGCTCGCGGAGCCTTCGCTTCGGGCAGTGGAACGAGCAGGCGAACCGGGTCGCGCACTGGTCGGCGCGCCGGGGTCTGGTCCCGGGAGACGTCGTGGCCTTCTGCCACGCGCGACCGCTGGAACTTCTGGTGGGCTGGGCGGGTCTGGCCAAGGCGGGGGTGGTTCCGGCGCTGTTACCCGATTCGCTGCGTGGCGCTGAGCTCGAGTCGGCGCTCGAACTCGCGCGCGCCCGGTTCCTGATCTGCGGCTCCGGGGATCTGACAGACGCACCACTGCTCTCACGCCAAGCTGCGGGGCGCGTCGAGGTCGGGATCTGGCGCGAAGACAAGCGGGCCTGGACCGACCCCGAGCTGTCCCCGGGCATTCGCGACTTCGGCCGGGAACTCGGCGGCATGCCGAACGCGAACCCCGACCGCCGAGGCGCGGGAGCAGCGCGCCTCAGGGACCCGGCCGCGCTGCTCTGGGAAGCGGCCGAAACGGGCGGGGCCCGGGCGATCCGGTTCACGCATGCCGCGTTGCTCGCCGAGGGCGTTCGCCTGGCCGCCGCGGCCGGCTACACGTCCGACGACGTTCTCTACAGTGTGCTGCCGCTCTGGCACCCGGCCGGGCTCGTCGGCACAGTCGGAGCCGCGCTCGCTGCGGGCGCGTCGCTGGTGCTGCCCGAGAGCTTCGCGCCCGAGCGTGTCCTGGACGATTGCCGGAGCTTCGGGGTCAGCTCGCTTCACTACTCGGAAGAGTTCGCCCGGCTGCTTCTGTTCGCCTCGCCCCGGCAGTCCGACCGCGAGCACTCGCTGCGGACCCTGGTGGGGAGCGGTCTTCGAGCCGACCTCTGGGAGCCGCTCTCCAAGCGCTTTGGCATCCCGCGGATCCTGGAACTGCACCGGACCGAGGATGGGCGCGCGGCGCTCTGGAACCTGGAGGGCCATGCCGGAGCCATCGGACGCCTCCCGCTGCGGCGCTTTTCGGGCGTGGGCCTGATCCGGATTGATCCGGAGAGCGGCGAGCCCGAGCGGGACGCGGCGGGGCGTTGCGTCGAGTGCGGAACCGGCGAGGCGGGAGAACTGGTGTGCGAGATCGGGGAGTCGAGCGTCGGTGTGAGCTACCTCTCCGAGGACGACGAGGAGAAGAGCCGCGTTCGCGGAGTTCGGCGCTCGGGCGATCTGTGGCGGCGCTCCGGCGATCTCGTGCGTCGCGATCGCGAGGGCTTCTGCTGGTTCCTGGGCCGGGTCTCGGAACGCTTCCACTGGCGCGGTGTCGAGGTCCTTCCCGAGGAACTCGCGGCCGCCCTGCGGAGCTGCGAGCGCGTGCGCATGGCCCAGGTCTACGGGGTCGAGGCCCCGGACGAGCGGGGACGGGCCGTGATGGCGGCGCTGGTGCTGGCGGAGTCGGCAGACTTCGAACCCGAGGCGTTCTTCCGGTTCGTGGCGCGCGCCGTGCCGGCGGCCCAGGCGCCGAGCTTCGTCCGGATCGAGGCGGGGCCGGATCTGGATCCGGTGTTCCGGGCCCGGGTTCGGAGCTGGATCGAGGCCGGCTGGGACCCCGAACAGAGTGCGGCGCCCGTCTTCGTGAGGGACGAGGATCGCCGGACCTACGAGCGCGTGACCCCGATGATCTGCGCGCTGATCCGCAAGGGGCGCCGCGGTCTCTGAGCCCGCGCCGGCGCGGCCGGCGCCCGGGTCCGCCAGGCGCGAACCCAGCATTTCCGGATGCTTGGCGCGTTGGATCTGGAAGCGCTCGCGCGCGGGCTGAGCTGAGTTTCCCACGCGGGTAAATCGACCCACATGGAAAGCGCCGAAATATCAATATCTTGGAGGACTGGGATCGTCCACCCCAAGATATTGGGGTTCGAGAGTTGACCGAGTCCCCGGAGAGGGGCTACTAATGCTCCTCTGGGAAACAAGGAGTTCTTCCGGCGGCCAGGGGGGCATTGGGCTGCCGGAAGGAACTGGGGCGTGCGGCCGCGGAGGAGGTCAGCGTCCTGGGGGCCCCGAGGTTCGGGGCCTCTCCTTGCCCCGTACCCGCCTAGTCGCGGGCGTGTCCGCGGCGGCTCGAAGGCGAGGCGTGGTAGTCCACCGCGTCCGGCGTCGATCGGGCAGGAACCGGGAATCGGAACCGGGCGAACGGGAACGCGGAGAGCACGGCGGGCAGGAACACGGGAAAGGGGCCGGGATGCAGGAGCCAGGGACGCAACAGACTTCCGACGGGCGCGCAGAGATCTCGCTCCCGCGCAACTTCACCCGCCGCGGCGACGACGTGTATGCCTCGGTCGAGTGGGAGCTTCGCGAAGCCCGCATTCAGGATGACTCGGGCAGGGTCGTCTTCGAGCAGTCCGGGGTCGAGGTTCCGGCGAGCTGGTCGAACCTCGCGAGCAATATCGTCGCGTCCAAGTACTTCCGCGGCCACCATGACTCCCCGCGGCGCGAATTCAGTGTCCGCCAGTTGATCGGGCGCGTGGTCTCGACGCTTCGGGACTGGGGCGTGCGCGGGAGCTTCTTCTCGTCTGCGGAGCAGGGGCAGACCTTCAGCGACGAACTCACACACCTGCTCCTGCACCAGAAGGCGTGTTTCAACTCTCCGGTCTGGTTCAATCTCGGCGTGGTCGAGGACGACGGCCGCATGGTTTCACAGCAGGCGAGCGCCTGCTTTATCAACTCGGTCGAGGACACCATGGGATCGATCATGGACCTGGCCAAGACCGAAGCGATGCTCTTCAAGGGCGGCTCCGGAACCGGTACGAATCTCTCGACGATTCGCAGTTCCCGCGAAACGCTCGGCGGCGGCGGCATCGCCAGCGGGCCGGTCTCGTTCATGAAGGGTTTCGACGCCTTCGCGGGTGTGATCCGCTCAGGAGGGAAGACGCGACGCGCGGCCAAGATGGTGATTCTGAATGCCGACCATCCCGACGTCCGCGAGTTCATTCAGTGCAAGGCCGAAGAAGAGGGCAAGGCCTGGTCCTTGATCGATGCCGGCTACGACGGGCGCTTCAACGTGCCGGGCGGAGCCTACGACTCGATCCAGTACCAGAATGCCAACCACTCGCTCCGGGTCACCGACGGATTCATGCGGGCGGTCGAGAACGACGGGAGCTGGCAGACCCGCGCGGTGACCAGCGGCGAGGTCATCGATACCTTGAGTGCCCGCGAACTCATGACCCAGATCTCGGAAGCCTCGCACCGCTGCGGGGATCCCGGGCTCCAGTACGACACGACGATCAATCGCTGGAACCCGGTGAAGGAGAGCGGGCGGATCAACGCCACGAACCCGTGCAGCGAGTTCATCTTCCTGGACGACACGGCCTGCAACCTGGCGTCGCTGAACCTGCTCGCGTTCTGCGATGCGGAGGGGAACTTCATCGAGGAGGACTTCCGCCACGCGGTGAACGTACTGATCCTGGCGATGGAGATCATCGTCGACTTCGCCGATTATCCGACGGAGCGGATCGCCAGAAACAGCCATCGCCTGCGCCCGCTCGGGCTCGGCTACGCGAATCTCGGTGCGTTCCTGATGCGGAACGGCATCGCGTACGACAGCGACGAGGGACGGAACCTCGCAGCCGCGATCACGGCACTCATGTGTGGTCAGGCCTATCTGCGCTCTGCCGAGATCGCGCAGCGCGTCGGGACCTTCGACGATTACGACAAGAACAAATCCTCGTTTCTCGAGGTGATGGGTCTGCATCGGCAATACGCAGACGGGATTTCGTCCGTCGGTGTGCCGGAGGGGCTGCTTGCAGCCGCGCGGCTATGCTGGGCGGGGGTGCTCGAACTCGGCCGCCGCGCCGGGTTCCGCAACGCCCAGGTGACCGTGATCGCGCCGACCGGCACGATCGCGTTCATGATGGACTGCGACACGACCGGGATCGAACCCGACATCGCGCTGGTCAAGTACAAGCAGCTGGTCGGCGGTGGCGTGCTCAAGATCGTGAACCGTACGGTTCCGACCGCGCTCTCCTACCTAGGCTATGACGACGCGCTGGTCGACGGGATCGTGAGCTACATCGAGGAGAACGACACCATCGAGGGCGCGCCCGGGCTGCGGGCCGAGCACGTGCCGGTGTTCGACTGCGCGTTCCGGCCGGCGCGCGGCGTTCGCTCGATCCGTTACACGGGCCACCTCGAGATGATGGCGGCCGTGCAACCGTTCCTCTCGGGCGGAATTTCGAAGACCGTGAACATGCCGCAAGAGTCGACGGTTCAGGAGGTTTCGGAAGCGTATCATTGCGGTTGGAAACTCGGGCTCAAGTCGCTCGCGATCTACCGGGACGGATCCAAACGCACGCAACCGCTCTCGACCAGTCTCGAGTCGGCAGACAAGGAATCCGAGAAGGCCCGCCTGGTCGAGGCCGTGGCGCCACGGCGCCGCAAGCTGCCGGCTGTGCGGCAGGCGCTCACGCACAAGTTCTCGATCGCGGGTCACGAGGGTTACATGACCATCGGGCTCTACGAAGACGGGGAGCCCGGGGAGTTGTTCCTGAAGATGGCCAAGGAAGGCTCGACGATCTCTGGCCTCACGGACTCGATCGCACTGCTCACGTCGCTCGCGCTCCAGTACGGGGTTCCGCTCAAGGCGCTCGTGGACAAGTTCAGCCACATGCGCTTCGAGCCCTCGGGCTTCACCCAGACCCCCGAGGTGCCGTACGCGAAGTCGGTCACCGACTACGTGTTCCGCTGGCTCGGACAGCAGTTCCGGGGTGGGGAACCCGAGATCGAGGATCCGCAGGAGCGGAGCGAATCAGAGGAGCGGCGGGATCCTCCGGCTCCGGGCCTGGAGGTGCCCGATCGGGTGGTTCCGATCCGGGGAGGCAGTCAAGACGACCCGGGCGCCGTGGTCTCCTCGGACGCGCCGCCGTGTATGAACTGCGGATCGCTGATGGTTCAGGCCGGGGCCTGCTACGTATGTCAGACCTGCGGGGAGAGCAGCGGCTGCGGCTGATCGCGAGGGGTGTCCCGGCCGCGTTGCTCGTGTTTGCGCTCGGCTTGGGCTGCGCCACGCCGGGTCTCCGCGAGGGCGCCGTGGCCGGAGCGGCCACGGGTGCTGCGCTGGGCGCAGCGGTGGCCGGCGAGTCCGGACCCGGGGCGCTGGCCGGCGCCGCGGCCGGGGGGTTGCTCGGTGCCCTGGTCGGAGCCGCGATCGCCGATCCGAAAGCCCGCGGACCGGACCGGGATGCGGACGGGGTCGCGGATGCCCAGGACAATTGTCCCGACCGGCCCAACCGCAGCCAGCAGGACGTCGACGGAAACGGTGTGGGAGATGCCTGCGACCCGGACTGAGCGCGGAGCGTGCCCTCCCCGACGTTACATCAGCGTGTAGTCGGGACCGTCTCCGCCCTCCGGGGTCGCCCACGTGATGATCTGGTAGGGGTCGGCAATGTCGCAGGTCTTGCAGTGAACGCAGTTCTCGTGATGGATCACGAGCTTCTTCTTTCCCGGTCGCGACTCGTCCTCGATCATCTCGTATACGAAGGCGGGGCAGAAGCTCTCGCAGGGGTTTCCGTATTCCTCGGCGCAGCGATCCGCGCACACCTGCGGGTCAGCGACCTGCAGGTGATGGGGCTGGTCGACCTCGTGACGTGAGCCGGCGAAGTCGACGGCCGTCACCTTGTCGAAGGTGAGCTTGTTGTCGGCTTCGACCTTGTCGCGCTTTTCCAGTTGCCGCTTCGATAGCTGATTCAGTTTCTTGTAGTGCGTGTGGTCCGGCTCGGACTTGATGAAGCCCGAAATCCCGCGTCCCCCGGTCACCATCATCGCGCCGACGTTGATGAAGAACGGCAGCTGGCGCGCGTAGCCGAGCCAGCGCGGCATCTTGTGGACGTACTTCCAGGCGGCGTGGAAGTTTCGAGCGCTTCGGTGTTCCTTGTAGGCCCAGCTCTGCTCGTAGTGCTGTTGAATCGAAGCCAGTGTGTCGCTGCCGTAGTCGTCCTGCTGCGTGGCTTCGAGCAGCGTCTCCGCCGCGAGCATCCCGCTCTTGATCGCCATGTGGACACCCTTGAGCCGGAACCCGTCGCAGAAACCACCGGAGTCCCCGACGAGCAGCGCGCCCTCGGCGTAGAGCCTGGGCTGGCTGAAGAGTCCGCCTTCGGGAATCGCCTTGGCGCCGTAGCGGATGAGTTCCCCGCCTTCGAGCAGGTCGCGCATGAAGGGGTGGGTCTTGAAGCGCTGCATGTTGTCGTGCGGGTCGTTGTAGGGGTTCTCGGAGTCGAGTCCCGTCACGAAGCCGATCGACAGCATCTGGTCTCGCATGTCGTAGATCCAGGCGCCGCCGAATACCTCCGGCTCCTGCGGCCAGCCCATCGTGTGAATCACGCGACCCGGCTGGTGCTTCTCGGGCGCGACCTTCCAGATTTCCTTGATCCCGGTGGCATAGACCTGCGGGTTGCGGCCCGCGAGTTCCGGGAACTTCGCGAGCAGTTGCTTCGTGCAGGAGCCGCACGGACCCTCGCCCAGCACCACGCAGCGCGCGTAGATTTCGGGGCCGGCCTCAAATACGCCCTTTGGCTTGCCGTCCTTGTCGATGCCGCGGTCCTGAATCCGCACGCCGCACACGCGGTTCCCATCGAAAAGCAGTTCGGCCGCCGGAAAGCCCGGGTAGACCTCGATCTCGCGGGCCGCGGCCTGTTCGGCCAGCCACGTCACGACCTGGTTCAGCGAGATCACGAGGTTCCCGTGGTTCGCAAAATTTGGGGGCGTGACGGGCGAGGCCAGCTTTCGCTTCGGCGTCATCCAGTACATGGCGTCCCAGTTCACCTCGTGGTGTACGGGAAAGCCCTGATCCAGGAAGTCCGGGACGAGTTCGCCGATCGCCTTCGGGTTCATCACGGCGCCCGAGAGTTGGTGCCCGCCGATCTCGGAGGCCTTTTCGATCACCAGCATCGTCGGGGTCTCGACCGCCTGCGCCTTGCAGCGGTCGGCCAGGTGGATCGCGGCCGAAAGCGTCGCCGGTCCCGCTCCCACGAACAGGATGTCGACGTCCAGCCGCTCGCGTTCCACCTCCTGGCTCATTCCGGTTCCTCCCCGTCTTCTCGCGCGGCACGATAACGCCTCGCGGCCGTGGGTGGCCAGCCGCCTCCCGCCGCGGACGGGTTCGGCTGGACGGTTTCGGGGACCAGTAGCCGCAGGGACGCGCCGAAGATTGCGAGGCTGAGCGCCATGCCGAGGGCGCTCAACAGAAACGGCGCCCCGGCGGACAGGCTCTTGAAGGCCCAGCCGGCTCCGAGCGCCCCGAGCGTTCGCCCGGTCTGGGCCATCGCCTGGCTCTGCCCCAGTGCCTCCCCAGCTTCCTCCGCGGAGCAGACCTTGGTGAACAGGCTGGTGAAGGTCGGAAACGAGATCCCGTTACCGATCGCGATCGCGCATCCGACCAGGATCAGGGCCGCCAGGTTCCCGGCAAAGGGCAGCAGCGCTAGACCCGCCGCCATGATCGCGAGCCCCGCCAGGACCAGCGTGACCTCGCCGAGCCTCCGGGTCAGCGGTCCGATCAGGCCGAGCTGCGTCGCACCCATGATCACGCCCAGCATCGACAGGAACAGCCCCACCTCGAGCGCGCTCCAGTCGAACCGGAACACCGCCCAGAGCGCGAACATCGCTTCGAGGGACGCGAACGAGAGATACACCAGGAAGAACAGAAGCAGGAACAGCCGGCGGCCGTTGTCCTGGGCGGTGACCAGAACCAGCAGGGGCGCCGGGATCAGCGAGCGCCCCAGCAGGCGCCAGTCGGGTGTTCCGCGCGTGGGAGGCCGGCTTTCGGGCAGGAAGGCGACCGCGATCACGAAGTTGGCGAGCGTGATCCCAGCTGCGGCCTGGAAAGCGAGCCCCGGGTACAGCATCTCGAGCCCCCCTCCGAGTGCGCAGCCGACGACGAAGCCGATGCCGAAGGCGCCGCCGATGATCCCCATCCCGCGCGCGCGGTCGTCTCGGTCGGTGATGTCGGTCATGTAGGCCTGAGCCGTCCCGATGCTGGCACCGAAGAAGCCCCCGAGCGCGCGAGCGACGTAGATCTCGTGAACCGTCGCCGCGATCGAGAGCAGCGCGAACGAGGCGGCGGTGCCGAGCAGGCAGACCAGCAGAACCGGGCGGCGTCCGACGCGGTCGGAGATCCAGCCCCAGACCGGGAGGAACAGCACCAGCCCGAGCGAATACAGCGCCAGCATCAGCCCGATTTCGAGTCCGGACGCGCCGAGCTGCTGGCCGTAGCCCGGCAGCACCGGAATCAGGATGCTGAAACCCACGAAGTCGATCAGGATCGTCGCAAAGATGATCCCCTCGACGAGTCGTCGCCGGCTTCCGGTTGCTTTCACCTGGGTCTCGATCCTTCCTGGCCTGGCCGATCTGATATCGTCCCGCCGGGGTGCGGGTGAGCGCATTCTAGCGATAGAGCGTTTCTGGGAGCAGTCGGGTGGAGTTTCGTGAGCGCCGGATCGGCCAGATCGTACGGGACTTCATGCATGCCTACACCCTGGCCGAGCGACTGGGGGAGGCGCTCCGCGGCGGAGAGCTGCGCTTCGATCTGGTCGACGAGCTGGTTGGGGAGGGCGAGGCGTTCCTGCTCTATCGGCTCAAGGAGGAGTGCCACTCGCTCTTCCGTGGTTCCGACACGGGACCCCGCTCGGAGTTTCACGCCGAGGAACTCTTCGACCTGGCGATCGGCATGCTCTTCCATGAGGGGATGAAGTTCCGGGAGGGGCACTATCTCTCGACCGCATACGGCCCGCGATTCGACCGCGTGATCCAGGATGGGACCGCGGGGGGCCCGATGGCCGACGCCTTCCGCCGGGTGTTCGAGGCGGGACGCCGCCGCATGCTCGAGTCGGAAGCCGAGACCGCGCAGTTGTTCGGGGAGACGCGCGATCAGCTCCGGCTCCTGCTGCGCCAGCGGCCCACAAGTGGCGTGATCGCGCGCAGCCTGCTCGAGGACCCCGAGTGCACCGAGCACGTGTTCGGATCGCTGCGTATCTTGCTCGAGGAGGTCTACGGCTCTCCGGTTCGCGGCTACCGCCTCGCGCTCGAGAGCCTGATCGAGAACGGGCACTTCGACGACGTAGAGACGCTGGCGGGCGCCGAATGGGCGCGCGAAGACGAGTTCTGCCGCCAGGCGGCCGCTTTCGCGCGCGGCATGTCCCACTACTACGCGGGAAATCCCGCAGCCGCGCTCGAGGCCCTGTCCTCGTGCGTGCGGGACTGGGCGCGCGGGGGCGCGGACGCGTCTCCCGCGTGGCGGGAATACGCCCGCACCGCGCTTGCGAAGCTTGCGGAGGGAGCTTCGGCGGACGGGCTCGCGGACCGCGCGCGAGCGTTGGCGGCCGATCTCAGCTAGCCGGCGGGATCGGCTGCCGCCGCGCGAGTCGCCACCAGCCGACGATGCCGAGCGTGATCGCGGCCAGCGCTGTCAGCTGGGCGTTGGTGAGATCGCCGACGAAGGTCGGATTGCGGCGAAACATCTCGATCCAGAATCGCCCGAGTCCGGCCAGGATCAGGTACTCGCCGAACACGAATCGGGAGCGGGTGCGGCGGTACATGAGCCAGGGGAAGATCGCCAGCAGCCAGCCCGTCTCGTAGAGCTGGGTGGGGTGCACGGGGAAATCAACCGGGTCGATCCCGTGCGGGAAGGCGACGCCCCAGGGCGCATCGGTCGCGCTCCCCCAGTCGTCGCCGACCAGGAAGCAGCCGACGCGTCCCAGCGCCTGCCCGATCGCGCAGGCCGGCGCAGTGGCGTTCATGACGTCGAGGAGCGGGAGCCGGGCTCGGTGCGCGCTCCACAGGACCGCGACGGCGCCGCCCAGGAAGCCCCCGTACCAGGTGATTCCGGCCCGCAGGAAGTTGAGCCACCCGAGCGCGCCCCGGCCTTCGAGGTCGGCGAGCAAAGGCTCGAGCCCGCTGCGCGCGACGGCCTCGCCCAGGTACCAGAGCTTCGAGCCCAGGATCCCGCCGAGCACCGCCCAGGTCAGCAGCCGAAGCGCCTCGTCGCGGGGTAGTCCGAGCTTCTCGAATCCATCCGCCGCCACCCAGCCGGCGGCCGCGAAGCCCACGATCAACATCAAGCCGAAGGACGAGATCTCGAGCGGCCCGAGACTGAAGAGCGTCGGGTACACGGCTACTCCCGCGTGCCGGCGGCGGCGCGCAGCCAGGCCCGCAGGCGATCGAGTCGATTCTGCTCGGGGTATTCCTGCACGTGCCGGCGCGCGCGCGCCAGCCAGCGGCCCACCGCGCGCCCCGGTGCGAGGCCCAGCTCGTGCATCACTTCCCTCCCCGAGATCGCGAGATCGCCCGGAGCCGAGGACAGCTGGGCCTCGATTCGGGCCTCGACGGCGAGCCAATCCGGCGGCGCGCGGCCGGCTTGGCTTCTGGACGCGAGGTCCGCACGCCGAAATTCGATCACGTCGCTCAGGATATCGCGCCCGACCCGGCGGATCATCCTGCGCAACGCGGCGCCGGTCTCGAGCTGATCCGGAAGCAACAGGTGGTTCCTGACGATGCGGATCAGCCAGACCCGGTCGCGGTTCGAGAGTCGCAGGCGCTTCGCGGCGCGCTCGACGTGTCTGCGCGCCTCCAGCTCGTGGCGCAGGAAGCGATGCTCCCGGCGCTCGGGGGAATAGCGTTTGGTCTCCGGCTTCGCGGCATCGTGCAGCAGCGCGGCGAGCCGGAGCCTCGCCACGGGCGGGAGCCCGTCACAGACCCGGAGCGAGTGTACGTACACGTCGTCCGGGTGATGGCGATTCTGGCCGATCCCGACGGTGCGCAGCAGCTCCGGCAGCACCGCCGCAAGCGCGCCGTAGTGGCGGAGTGCGCGGATTCCGGCCGAGGGTTCCGGCAGCTCGAGCAGGCGCAGGAACTCGTCCCGGATTCGCTCAGGCGCCACGACCGCGCCCGCGAGCGCGGGCGCGGCACGTCCGAGCGCCGCTTCGGTGCCGGGCTCGGGAACGAATCCGAACTCCCGGCAGAGCCGAACCCCGCGCAGAACCCGTACCGGGTCGTGCCGCAGGGCGTCGGGTCCGCAGGCGCGGAGCGTCCGCGCCGCGATGTCGGTACGACCGCCCTCGGGATCGATCCAGCGCTCGCCTCGAATTTCCCACGCGAGCGCGTTGCAGGTGAAGTCGCGCAGGACCAGATCCGGAGTCGGATCGTTCCGCTCGCCGAGCGGGGCGCGGGGCGCCGAGATCTCGACCGCGGGCCGCTCGCCCTCTGCCGCAAGCGACAGGATGGGGCGCGCGGCTCCGAAGCGGCGTCCGGTCGGCAGGGCGCGGCCGGCGCGGTCGAGGTCGCTCGAGACGAGCAGATCGAGGTCCCGGAACTTGCGCCCCAGCAGCGCGTCGCGCGGAGCGCCGCCCACCAGCCAGACCTCGATCCCGGCCCGGGAGAGCGGCTCCAGGATCGGTGTCAGCCGCTCACGAAGGGACGCGAGGCGGGCGAGAGCCCGTTTCATGCCGAAATCTTAGCGTTCCGGCGCCCGCAGCGGAGCCGCACCCGGAGCCGGTCCGACCGCGCGATGCGCGGGCTACTCCCCGCGAAGCACCCGCTCGATGGCGGCGAGTTGTAGCGGAAACCGCTCCTTCGCCGAGCGGAGCGCGCTCGGGATCTTGTCGAGATCAAAGAAGTCCACGCCCAGATCTTCGATTTCAAGGGGCAGCAGGTGGACGTCGGAACGCAGGCGCAGCAGTTCGGCGTTGCGCTGGTGCATCGTATCGATGCTGGCGGACGCAACCATCTGGATTACTCGAAGCTTGCTCACATGGCCCGTGGTCTGTCGGCACTGGCCGACCTGCGGCGTCAGCTTCACATACAAAATGACCAGCCGCTCTCGCTGCTCGGCGCCGGCGGCGCGATCGAGGTCGAACTTTCGTGCGATCGACCACAGCGGTACGTCCTCGGTCGTGGATCCGTCCACGAAAGGAACGTCTTCCCCTCGGATGCGAATGTCCCTCGGAATGAACAGCAGCGGTACCGCGGCCGAAGCCAGCGCCGCATCCCAGGGCCCCGTCTGGACACACAGTTCCTCTAGATGGGCCGGGACCGCTTCGGGGGTCAACACCTGGGTCCGGGATTCGCGCAGGTTGAACGCGGGGCAGTAGAGCGGCCTTCGAGTTCGGAGCGACGAGCAGTAGCGGCCGATCATGCTGGAGAGGCCTTCGGAGCAGTCGATGAAGCCGGAGTTCTTGCGGCTTTCGGTGGGCAGCAGGGTGTCCCGCGCGAGTCTTCGGAGGGCCTGCAGTTTCGACGGGAACAGGTTGAGGGAGTAGCGTCCCGAGTACAGGTCGTACCCCGCCTGCTCGATCGCCTGCGGCGACAGGCCGTGCGAGAAGAGCAGGCCGACGATGGCGCCGCCGCTCGAGCCCCAGATTTCGTCGACGTCGTCCAGGCATCCGATCCGCTCGAGCAGCCGCAGGGCGGCCGCGTGCGCGAACAGCTTGAGTCCGCCCGAACCGAGCGAGAGCGCCACGCGCGTCCGGGGATCGCCGAACAGGCTGCGGAGCGCCCGGAAACGATCCCCGAGGTCGGCCGAGTTCGCCTGTTCTGCCGGGATCAGCTGCCAGATGTAACGGCGGCTGCCGCCCGCACGATCCAGCATGAAGCCATCCGGGGGCAGGCTTCGGTTGCGGCCGAGGAATCGGACGTGGACGCTTCCGTCCGCCCGGTTCTCGGCCAGGAGCTTCGCGAGCACCGAGAGCCGCGCGTCCACGGGCGGCGGGTTGTTCACGGCCCCGGCGTCGGGGAGGATGATGCGCACCGGCAGCTCGTCCTCGCGGTGCTTCTCGATCACCTTGAAGCGGAGACCGCGCTGGCGCAGCAGCGCGAGGTCGGGCTCTCCCAGGAAGTAGCTCCCGTCGTCCGCCCGAAAGCGCAGCGGGTCCAGTTCAGCCGAGAACGGCGAGATCTCGCCGCTCTCGAGCGCCCCGTCGTCGATCTCGATGCGAAAGATTACGCCCATCCGTGTCTGCCACGATCGGCAGAAGCACCCGTCGGCCTGTAGCCCCCGGACGCTCGAGCGCGCACAGGCCGGGGGCTCCGGGCGATTCCCCGGAGCGCGGCAGCGGTCCGAACCCGCCGAACCTCCCCGCTCTGGGGGGAAGCCGCATCGGCATGGCGTCGCCGGGTTGAACCCCGGGGCGGTCCCGTTAGCTTGTTCGACACATCCAGGACCCGGACGCGCGTTCTCGTAGATGCCCGTCGTTTCCTGTCCCCTTCTACCCGGCCTTCCGGCCCCAACACGGAGAGCGCTTGCGCCCACGGCAGCAGTGGATCGCGATCCTGCTCGGCCTCGGGCTGTTTCTGGGACCCGCGCTCCCGGGCCGCGGAGGGGCCGCATGGGTTGCCCGCCCGGAAGCTCGCGCGCTGGAGATCCGGGCCATCCTGGACCGTGCGAACCCGCGCCTGGGACCGGCCACGCTCGGCCGCATCGTCGCCGCGCTACGCCGCTGCGAACGGGATCAGGGTCTCAATTCCGAACTGGTTCTGCGAGTCATGCTCGTCGAGAGCATGGCGCGCCCCGGGGTCCAAAGCCCCAGCGGGGCCACTGGGCTGATGCAGGTCATGCCGCACATGTTCCGGGAACTCGAACTGCCCGGGAACCTCGCCCACATCGAGGCCAACGTGGAGGCGGGCTGTCTGATCCTGGCCGACAATATCCGTCGGCTCGGGCCCGACGACGGGATCTCGGCCTACTTCTGGGGCAACCGGATCCGCGGGAATCGGTACCTCGAGAAGGTTCGGACCGTGCTGGAGCGCTTGGACCGCGAAGTCCCGGGTGGAGGCCGTGAGCCGCTCGAGCCACTTTGACGCAAAGGGCCGAGCGCGCATGGTCGACGTGCGGCCCAAGCCCGTGACGCAGCGCGAGGCGGTGGCCCGTGGCCGCGTCCGACTCTCCGAGGCAACGCTCGAGGCCGTGCTGGAGGGCAGCTCGAAGAAGGGCGATGTCCTCGGCGTGGCGCGAATCGCCGGAATCCAGGCCGCGAAGCGCACAGCGGACTGGATCCCGCTCGCTCACCCGCTCGCAATCGAGTCCGTCGAGATCGACCTGCGTCCTGAGCCGGGGGAGGGGTCGATCGAAATCGAGGCCCGGGTCGGCATCTCGGCGCGGACGGGCGTGGAGATGGAAGCGCTGGTCGCCGTGTCCGCGGCCGCGCTCACGCTCTACGACATGTGCAAGTCCCTCGACCGTTCCATTGTGATCGAGGAAATTCGGCTGGTGCGGAAGACAGGAGGGAAGAGCGGGACCTACGAACGGCCCTGACCTGGCCCGCTCCACGGAAATGCCCGGCCGAGCGCCGGGGTGTTTTGCTCCGAGCCGGGCGGCTAGGCTCTGGCGCGCGTTTTATCCTCACACCATGCGCCGAACGATTTCCTATTTGGCCCTGGCGCTGCTCGTAGCGCTGCCCGGGCCCGCTCGAGGGCGGGAGCCGGATGAGATCAGCCTCGTCCCGAAGGAATCCGTCGGCTGGGGACTGCGCAACATGGGGGCCGGATTCACGGCGGTCTTCGGCAGGTACAACTACTGGTACGCCGATCGCTTCGTGACGATCGAGACGGTTCCGGCGGACTCACAGCTGCAGCTCTACTACCTGCGGTCGAATTTCCAGAAGATCTTCGTGCGCGCCGAGGCCCCGGTCCGGGCGGAGCTTCCGGCCAGGATCCAGACGACCAATAAGGACCACGTGATCGTGCGCGCCTCTGCGAACGGCTTCAAGACCAAGGAGGCCACCTACCCGGCAGCCGAGATGCCCGAAATGATCGTGCTCAAGCTCGACGCGCTGCCCAACTCGCTCACCTTTCTGGGACTGAGTGCGCTCGGGGGCCGCACCTCGATCGGGCTCCACACCACCGAGGAGGCGGACTTCCGGGTGATGAAGAGCAAGACCTTTCCGGGCTTTACGCTGTCGCTGTCCGAGACCGGCGATGGACGGCAGGGCGCGGGTTCGATCTCGGGAGGGCTCGTGGAACTGGCCGAGCTCACCCAGCTCGGCGAGGACCTGGTACTGCGGATCGAAACAGGCAGGCCCGACTTCGAGGTGCGCTCGAAGCACCGGTACGATCCGATTGGGAAGGAGCACGTCTACAGCTTCGATCTGAATCGCGAGGGCGCGCAACTGCCCGGATCCGGGCAGATTCGCCGGGAATTCGACCGGATTTCGTATTCACTGGGAGCTGCCTGCAACCAGCGATTCGGGTCGGAACTCCGGGCGCAGCTCGACCCGGCGCAGGTTTCGCGGGCGCTGCGGCCCGCAGGTTCGATCGCGGATCTGTATCGGCGCGAGGCGATGAAGCGGCTCGGGAGGCTCGAGCGTGGGTCGGTGAAGACGCTTTCGGGAGAGAGCCTGCGTACCGGGAGTCCTCTCGAACTCGAGATGGCGCTCCAGACCGGCGCCCAGGTGAAGGGCTATCTGGGTCTGCTCGGCGCCTTTGCGCGCACGCAGCCCGACCCGGCGCTGGCGCTGCGATCGCTGATCGCGCCGGAACTCCCCGCGGACGAGTTCGCGCCCATCTATGCGGAAGCCGAGGCCGCCTGCGGACGTTGATTCACGTCGGCGGTCTGCTGATCTGCTAACCCTCTCAGCTCCCCGAAGCGGGTCCCGGCTTCGATGCTTGTGTTCGCCCCGGGAAGGCCAGATCCGTGAGACCCGTCCTGCCATGGCCCGAACGCCCCCGCGAGCGCCTCTCGCGGGCTGGCGCCGCCCACCTCGCGACCGCCGAACTGCTCGCCCTGGTGCTTCGCAGCGGGGCCCCGGGGCTTCCCGCGAGCGCAGTCGCCGACCAGTTGGTTCGCCGCTTCGACTCGCTCGAGCGGCTGGCCGCCGCGGGCGATGCCGAGCTGTCCCGGGTCGCCGGGATCGGGCCCGCGATGATCGCTTCGCTGCGCGCCGCCTTCGAGGTCGGATCGAGGCTCGCCCGCGCCCCGCTGGCCGCGGGCTGCAGGCTCGAATCGCCCGAACAGGTCTTCGGGCACTTTGGGCCGCGGCTGCGTCACGCGCGCCAGGAGAGCTTCTTCGTGCTGCTGCTGGACAGCCGCCACCGCTTGCTCCGGGAACTCGAGGTGAGCCGCGGCAGCCTTGACCAGAGCCTGGTTCATCCCCGCGAGGTGTTCGCGCCCGCGCTACGGGAGTCAGCGGCCGCGATCCTCGTGCTCCACAATCACCCCAGCGGCGATCCTCGTCCGAGCCGCGACGACCTCGAGGTCACGCGGCGGCTGGTCGAGGCCGGCACGCTCCTGGGGATCCGGCTGGTCGACCACATCGTGATCGGGGCGCGGGGCTTTCAGAGCCTCGCCCGCGACGGCTGGCCGGGGGCTCAGGTAAGCGGCGCAAGCGACCGATAGCCCCTGTAGCCCCGGGTCTTTTCGGGCGACCTTTCTCGCTTGTCGGCCCGTCTGTCCGCCCGGGTGGGAGGGCGAGATGACACTGAACAGCTCGGACGTGCACGAGCGGCGACGCTATGTCCGGCGGTCGGTTAGAGTTCCGGTCGATTACAGCTCGGTCGACGCGTTCTTTGCCGAGTTCGCCTCGAACATCAACGAGGGCGGTCTCTTCATCGAGACCGACTCGCCCGAAGAGCCGGGCGAAAGCGTCAAGCTCCTGATCCGGCTCCCGAAGCTCGAGCATTCGCTCGAACTGGAGGGTCGCGTGGCCTGGGTGTGCGAGGGCGGAGAGGTGGACTTCCCGCCCGGTATGGGCGTGGAGTTTCAGAATCTGCCCGACGACGCGCGCAAAATCATCAACGAAGTCGTCCGCGAGCTGAAAACCCCGAACCTGAGTTAGAACGGAATGTCGTCGCTCCCGCCGGCGGGCTCCGGCGGACCCGCCGGTCCGGGATCTTCCTGGCCCGAGGATTCGCGTCCGGCCTCGGCCCCGTCCTTGCGTCCGAGCATCACGAAGTGGTTGACCACCACCTCGGTCGTGGTGCGCTTTTGGCCTTCCTTGTCTTCCCACTCGCGGGTCTGAATCCGCCCCTCGACGAAGATCTGGCGTCCCTTGGCCAGATAGTCGCGCGCGACCTCCGCCTGCCTCCCCCAGACGACGAGCCGGTGCCACTCGGTGCGCTCCTCGCGCTCACCGCTCTTGTTCTTCCAGTTCTCGTTCGTCGCGAGCGTGAAGTTTGCGACCGCCTGCCCGCTCTGCGTGTACCTCAACTCGGGGTCGCGGCCCAGGTTGCCGATCAGCATCACCTTGTTCAGGCCTGCCATTGCATTTCTCCTGTGCAGGGTCTGGGGGGTGAGGTCTCGACGCAAAGCTACCACATGGACGGGCCCGTGAGCGCGCTCGTCTGCTCGGGATCGGTTGCTTTCTTTCCCACGTTTCCGATCATGAGGTTTCCCCTCCGGAATTCGATCGAAGTTCCCGTGTACCGACGCTGCGAACGGCGTGTGCTTCGGTTGCCGGGATGTAGGGAGGGGACGTGACGCTGGCTCAAGCGCTGGCGCTCGGCGTGATGCAGGGGGTGACCGAGTTCCTGCCGATTTCGTCCTCCGGCCACCTGGCTCTGGCCGAGGCCTGGATGCCGGGTCTGGAACGGCCGCCTCTGCTCTTCGACGTGATCGTCCATCTCGGAACGCTCGCCGCGATCCTCTGGGGGTTCCGGCTCCGGGTTGCGGCGCTCGGGCGCGGCGCATGGAGCCTGGTCTGGCGCGGCAGCGGGCCGGCCGGACTGGAAGGCGATCGCCGCCTGCTCGGCCTGATCGCGGTGGCGTGCCTTCCGACGGCGATCGTGGGAGCCGGGCTCCTACCGGCCGTCGCGCTGGCCCGGACCCATCCCGGAGCCGTGGGGCTGGCCCTGCTGGGGACCGCCGGCATCCTGCTCGCCTCGATGCGGGCCGGAAGCGGGTCCCCGGGCCCGCGCGAACTCTCGCTTGTCGACGCGCTCCTGGTGGGCATTGCACAGGGTTTTTCGGTGATCCCGGGAATTTCCCGCTCCGGCGCGACGATCGGCGTGGCGCTCTGGCGCGGAGCGAGCCCCGAAATGGCGGTCGAGTTTTCACTGCTCGCCTCGGTTCCCGCCATCATCGGGGCGAATCTGTTGGTGCTGCTTGTGCGGCTCGAGCCGGGCCTTGCGATCGATGTCGCGCCGCTGGCCGCTGGCTTCCTGGCCGCCTTCGTGGTCGGATCCGTCTCGCTGCACGCGCTGCGAAGGGTCGTGGCGGGTCGCCGGTTTCTCCCGTTTGCCGCGTACTGCGTCGTACTGGGACTGGGAGCCATCGCCGTTGGCTAGGAAGGCGCCCGGCCGGAAGCGTTCAGCAGGCCGCGGCGCGCGTGCGGTGCCGGGTCGGCTCGAAGCCGAGATGGTGGCGCTGGTGCTGGCCACGACCGCGATCTTCCTCGAGGTCTCGCTCTTCTCCTACGACGCGGCCGACCCGTGGTGGGGCTTCGGAACCCGGGTTTCGAATCTCTGCGGCCCGGTCGGAGCGCTTCTGGCCGCCGGCCTCGCCGGATCCTTCGGCTGGGCTGCCCAGGCAGTTCCGGTCGCCGCGCTCGTGATTGCGCTCCGCTATCTGCTCGGCAGGCCGCTCCGCGCGCGCTGGATTCCGGTCCTGGGCTGGTCCGTGTTCGGACTCGCGCTCGCCGGATTCTTCGAGGTGCTTCACCAGGCCTGGCCCGCCCGGATTCCGGCGGATGCGGGGGGTGTCGCCGGGTCGGTGACGGTTCGCGCGCTGAGCGCGGCCGTCTACCTGCCCGGGTCGGTGCTGCTGCTGGGGATCGCACTGATCGCGAGCTTCCTGGTTTCGACGGGACTCGCGCTCCGCGATGGACTCCGCTGGCTGCAGCGCGGACTTGCCTCGGCACTCGCACACCTGGCGGGCGGGGCCGCGTCCCTCGGGCGCCTGGCGCGGGGCCCGGCCGGGCGCCTGGTGGCGCAGCTTAGATTGCGCGGTCAGGCCATCCGGCCGACCGTTCGCAACGAGGGCGTGCGCCCGGCGCGCCCGGCGCCCGCGCCTCCGGCCGGGGAGCCCGAAGTCGTCGAGCACCGCGCAGAGCTGCGGACCCCCGCGCGCCAGGTGGCACTGCCCTTCGAGCGTGGGGGCAGCGGCGTCCTGCAGCCGTTCGAGTTTCCGGACCTGGAACTGCTTGCGAAGGGCGTGGACGAGGCTGCGGACTTCAGCCGGGACCAGTTGATCACGAACTCCCGGATCCTGGAGAAGAAGCTGGCGGACTTCGGTGTTTCGGGCCGCGTGGTCAAGGTGCACCCCGGACCCGTCATCACGATGTACGAGTTCGAGCCGGCCGCCGGCATCAAGCTGTCGAAGATCGTCGGCCTTGCCGACGACCTGGCGCTTGCGCTGCGTGCGCTTTCGGTCCGGATCGTCGCGCCGATTCCGGGCAAGAGCGTGGTGGGGGTCGAAGTCCCGAACGTCGACCGCGAGGTGGTTGCCCTGCGAGACCTGCTCATGCATGCGAGCTACCAGGAGTCGGACTCGAAGCTCACCATCGCGCTCGGCAAGGATATCTTCGGCACCCCGGTCGTGACCGACCTCGCGCGCATGCCACACCTGCTCGTTGCGGGCGCCACCGGCACCGGGAAGTCGGTCTTTCTGAACGCGCTGCTCTGCAGCCTGTTCTACGGCGCGAGTCCCGACCAGGTGAAGCTCTTGCTGATCGACCCCAAGCTGCTCGAGTTCTCGTGCTACGAAGGAATTCCCCACCTGCTTTCGGAGGTGGTGACGAACCCGAAGCGCGCGGCCGCGGCGCTGATGGGAGTTGTGAGCAAGATGGAGGACCGCTACCGCCTGATGGCGGATCGGGGGGTGCGGAACATCGATCAGTACAACAAGAGCGTCGCCCGGGAACGCGCGCAGGGACGTGGCCGGCCGGAGAGAGAAGAACCGCCCCGGCCGCTTCCCTACATCGTGGTCATCATCGATGAACTCGCCGACCTGATGATCGTCTCGTCGCGCGACGTGGAGGAGTCGTTGACGCGTCTCGCACAGATGGCGCGCGCGGCCGGAATCCACCTGGTGCTCGCGACCCAGCGTCCATCGGTCGACGTGCTGACCGGGATTATCAAGGCGAATTTCCCCTCGCGGATTTCGTTCCAGGTCAGCTCTCGCACCGACTCGCGCACCGTGCTCGATGGAAACGGCGCGGAGCGGTTGCTCGGGATGGGCGACATGCTGTTTCTGCCACCGGGCACCTCGCAACTACAGCGAATCCACGCTCCCTACGTTTCCGAGGCGGAAGTCGAGCGCGTCGCGGACTATCTGAGGTCCCAGGGGACACCGGACTTCGATCCAACGATCATCCGCATGCACGAGGAAATCGACAGGAAGGAGGAGCGCGGGGAGGAATTCGACGCGATGTACGATGCTGCGGTCGACGTCGTCGCCCGCAGCCGAATCTCCTCGATCTCGTTCATTCAGCGAAAACTCAAGGTTGGCTACAATCGAGCGGCCCGGCTTGTCGAGCAGATGGAATTGGAGGGCGTCGTCGGCCCGCAGGAGGGAACCAAGCCCCGTGAGATCTTCGTTCCGCCGGTGTAGGAGAGAAGGCGAAACGCGCCGATGTCTGACCCTCGCGCTGCTGCTGGCCGCGCTGCCTATGCTCGGCAACGGCACGCCCGACGAGGCAGATGCGATCTCGGGCAAGCTGAAGCAGCGTTATGCGGGGATCCGCGACCTGCGCGCAGACTTCGTTCAGCTGGCGCAGCATGCGTCGCTCGGGCGGGAGGAGCGTGCTAGCGGCCGGGTTGTGGTGCAGCGGCCCGGGCGCATGCGCTGGGAATATCGGGAGCCGGTCGCGCGGGTCATGGTCGTGAGCGAAGGCATGCTGAGGATCTTCAGCCCCGAGGAAGCTCAACTCCAGCTCGTGCCGCTCGGCGAGGGCGCCTTCTCCCCGACCGCGATCGCCTTCCTGCTCGGAGATCTCGATCTCGACCGGGTGTTTGCCCCCGAGTTGCCCGCCGAGGAGCGGCCGGGGCGCCTGGGCCTGGTGCTGCGCCCGCGCGAGCCGGCGGCCTTCGAGTTTCTCGAGGTCTGGCTCGACCCCGAGAGCTACCAGGTGCGCGAGTCGGTGGTGCGCGACCTGTTCGGGAACCGGACCGAACTTCGCTTTGAAAACACCCGGGAGAATATCGGGGTGGAGGAAGCCGTCTTCACATTAGAGGTGCCCGAGGGTACGGACGTGATCGATCTCAGGCACTGACTGTGGCAGATGGCCGACGCCGAGCGTCAATTCCCCGTCGCGCTCCAAATCTGGCGCAGGTGATGCTAGTGGTTGGAAGCAAGGGTCCTTTTGAGACATCTTCGCCGCAGTCCGCTTGACACCCATAGGTCGTTTGGTAACCTCGAAAGTCTCGTAAATGCTCGATTATAAAGGAGTTTCTCGCTTTCTTTATTCCGCGTCGGGATCGGGTGTTCCGATCCGGACGCTTTAGGGTAGAAATCTCGCCATGTGGGGAATCCGCCGGAGCATCCGCCGCTATGCGGTCGCTCCTCGCGGACGGGTTTCATCCCATATTTCAGTTGGATACAACTCGAATCCTCTCCGGAGCTGAGGCCGGGATGCATCAGCCAACCAACGTGCAGAATTCCTTCAAAGCTGTGCAAGTCGTCTGGTATGACGATTGCATCGTCCCACAGTCTGCGCGGAGCGGTGCCGCAGCAGTTGCACCGCCGCTCGCCGCAGTGGCCGGAGGCGAGAGAGGGACATGACCGATTCAGATTCTGGACGAGGAGGGTTTGTGCGTGACGTCATGCGTCGGATAGGAGCGTCCGGGGAGGACGACGCTGGAGCGCCAGCCTCGCCCTCCACCGAAATGGACGACATGGAGAGCCTGCGCGACTCGCTCCGCTTCCTCGGACCGGAGTCCTCGGATCTGTCCCGACAGGTCGAGCGCGCGCTCGTGGACTACTCCCTGTTGAAACAGCGCTACGAGCGTGCTCGGCAGCAGGTGTACGACTCGGAACGCCAGAACGAGAAACTCGTCAACGCCCTGCAGGACGCGAAGCAGCAGATCGATCTCCTGAAGGAGGAGGTCGACAAACTGTGCGCGCCGCCCAATACCTACGGCGTCTTCGAGCGGGCCAACAAAGATGGGACCATCGAGATCAACGTCGATGGGAAGATGATGCGGGTCAACCTGCATCCGAGTATGCAGGTGGAGGAACTGCAGGGAGGGCAACTCCTGGTTCTGAACGAGGCCTTCAACGTCGTGGATGCGTCGGGTTTCGACCCGCGCGGTGAGGTCGTCCAGGTCTCGGAACTCCTCGAAGACGGTCGCGCCGTCGTTCTCGGTCACGCGGACGAGGAGCGCGTCATCACGATGAGTCAGCCGGTGCGGCATGAGCACCTCAAGGTGGGCGACAATCTGCTGATCAATCCGCGAACCGGCTACGGCGTCGAGAAACTCCCGAAGTCCACCGTTGACCAGGTGATGCTCGAGGAGGTCCCGGACGTCGTCTACGAAGACATCGGCGGTCTCGGCGACCAGATCGAGGTCCTGCGCGATGCGATCGAGTTGCCGTACCTGCACCAGGACGAATTTCGCGAGTATCAACTGTCGCCGCCCAAGGGGATTCTGCTTTACGGACCGCCGGGCTGCGGAAAGACCATGATCGGCAAGGCGGTCGCGAACAGCCTGGCCCAGCGGATCTCGGAAGTTCGAGGTGGAGAGGCGAAGAGCTACTTCCTGAACGTGAAGGGCCCGGAACTCCTCAACAAGTACGTGGGCGAGACCGAGCACAAGATCCGGGAGGTCTTCAAGAACGCGCGGGAGAAGGCGGAAGAAGACGTACCGGTGGTGATCTTCTTCGACGAAATGGATTCGCTCTTCCGAATGCGCGGAAGCGGGATCTCTTCCGACATGGAAGCCACCGTAGTCGCGCAGTTCCTGTCCGAGATCGATGGGATCGAGGCACTCAAGAATGTGATCGTAATCGGTGCCTCGAACCGCCAGGACCTGATCGATCCTGCGGTGCTGCGCCCGGGACGCCTCGACCTCAAGGTCAAGGTTCAACGCCCGGACGCGGACGGAGCGCGCGAGATCCTGCTCAAGTATCTGACGCACGACTTGCCGCTGCACGAAGATGCAATCAAGCAGCACGGTCCCGATCGGGCCGAGGTCGTCCGCAAAATGATCTGCGAAGTCATCGATCGCATGTACGCCGAATCCGAGGAGAACCGGTTCCTCGAGGTGACCTACGCGAAGGGCGAACGCGAGACCTTCTACTTCAAGGACTTTTCGAGCGGTGCGATGCTGCGGAATATCGTTGACCGGGCGAAGAAGCGCGCGGTCAAGCGCCTCATCACGAAACAGGAGGGCGGGATCCAGACCGTCGACCTGCTGGAGGCGGTGCGCGACGAGTTCAAGGAAAACGAGGATCTTCCGAATACCACCAATCCGGATGACTGGGCCCGGATCTCTGGCCGCAAGGGCGAGCGGATCATCAACGTGCGGACTCTGATCACGGGCATCAACCGACCGGAAAGGACGATCGAGAATGTTGGAGGCTCCGGTCAGTACCTCTAGAGCCCGAAGTCTGAATCGGTCGCCGGGTGGGGATTTAGATGCCTCCGGGTGTGATCGGGAGGCTGCGGGCCTCAGGTGAGAGATGTCTCTTCCTAGTGTGATCGGCAGCGAGATCGAATACGGGATTACGGTCCAGAACGACCGTGACTTCGATCCGATCTCGAGTTGCGTCCTGCTCGTGAACGCGTATCAGGAGAACCAGGAGGCCCGGATCCTGTGGGACTACGACCAGGAAAATCCCCTGGCGGATGCGCGTGGCTTTCACGTCGAAGGAGAAAAGTACACCCCGAATCAGCAGGAGAACATCGCGCGCAACAAGACCCTCAAGAACGGGTCCCGCTTCTATGTGGACCACGCGCACCCGGAATACTCGACGCCCGAGGTCACCAACATTCGTTCGCTGATCGCGTACGAGCGCGCCGGGGAGCGGATCATGGAGACCGCCCGCCGGGCTGCTTCCAATTTGCTTCCATCTGACCAGCAGGTCCTGATCTTCAAGAACAACTCCGATCGCAAGGGAAACAGTTACGGCTGTCACGAGAACTATTTGATCGATCGCCGCACACCCTTCAAGGACATCATCGCGCAATTGACGCCCTTCCTCATCTCCCGCCAGATCTACTGCGGAGCTGGCAAGGTGGGCAGCGAGAACCGAACGGCGCCCTGCGCCTACCAGATCAGCCAGCGGTCGGACTTCTTCGAGACCGAGGTGGCGCTCGACACGATGGTGAAGCGACCCATCATCAACACGCGAGACGAGCCGCACGCCGACCGGGAGAAGTACCGGCGTCTCCACGTGATCCTCGGAGACTCGAATCTCTCGGAGGTCTCCACCTTTTTGAAGGTCGGGACCAGTTGCATCGTGCTGGCGATGATCCAGGAAGATGCACTGCCGAGCGACCTAGAGATTTCCGACCCGGTCCGGGTGCTGACCGACATTTCTCACGATCTCGACTGCAAGCGGGAGTACGCGCTGCAGAAGGGTGGCCGAATCACGGCGGTCCAGACCCAGGAGCGATACTTGGAGGCTGCGGCGCGCTATTTCTCCTCCAGGGAACTCGATCCGCTCATGAAGGAGGTCATGACGCGCTGGGAATACGTTCTCGGAAAGCTCGCGGAAGACCCGATGCAACTCGATCGAGAGGTGGACTGGGTCATCAAGCGGAAGTTGATCTCCGCCTACGTCGCCAGCCGGAATCTGGATTGGGATCATCCTCAGGTCCAGATGCTGGATCTGCAGTACCACGACATCCGGCCCGAAAAGGGCCTCTATTTTCTGCTCGAACGACGCGGCGAGGTGGAACGCATCGTCTCGGACGAGGAGATCGATGCCGCCTGCTCGGTTCCCCCGCCCGATACGCGCGCCTACTTCCGCGGCGAGTGTATCCGTCGCTATCCCGACGAGGTGTTCGGTGTCAATTGGGATTCGGTTTCGTTCAACCTCGGGGACGATCCGATCAAGAGAATTCTGATGAACGAGCCGCTAAAGGGAACTCGGGCGCACGTCGGAGACTTGTTAGACTCGAGCCCGACCGCTGTAGATCTAGTGCGGAATCTGACGGCGTAAAGGCGCCGGGACGCAGGAGTTAACCATGAGAGTGATTCAAGAGCCCGGCCGGAGCCCGCTTCGATCTGCCGGAATCTGGGGCGCGGCTGAGGGCCAGAGCCAGAAGCAGCGCGGCGGGGGCGGTAAGGAGAAGGACGGAGCCGGCGGAGACGGCGCCGGTCAGAAGAAGATCGCCAAGAAGGGCGAAGACTTGAAAGAAGAAATGGACAGCCTCATCGAGGAGATCGACGAGGTGCTCGAGGAAAATGCCGAGGAGTTCGTCAAGAACTACGTCCAGCGCGGAGGAGAATAGGGCGTGTTTAAGGGGCAGAATTACGGAGGCTCCAGTTTCTTCGAGATGCTCCGGCTCGATCATCCAGAATCGGTCCCCGAGTTCTCGAATCTCGACTGGTCGACGGTTCAGGTCCCGCATGGGACCACCGTGCTCGCGCTCGTCTACCAGGACGGTGTGCTGATGGCCGGAGACCGACTCGCGACCGAGGGCTACCAGGTCGCGACCCGGGATATCGAGAAGGTATTCAAGGTCGATGACGACTGCCTGGTTGCAATTGCGGGAGCGGCCGGCCCTGCGATCGAGATGGTTCGGCTGTTTCGCGTCGAGCTCGAGCACTATCAGAAGCTCGAGGGCCAGCAGCTCACCTTCGAGGGCAAGGCCAACCGGCTTTCGCACATGATTCGCCAGAACCTGCCGGCCGCGATGCAGGGACTGGTCGTAATGCCGCTCTTTGCAGGCTACGACCACCAGAAGAACCGGGGCAGGATCTATAAGTTCGACATCACCGGTGGCCGCTATGCAGAGGCTGACTATTACGCGACCGGCTCGGGTGGGAAGGACGCGCGCTCGAGCCTGAAGAAGACCTTCGTGGACACTGCTTTCGAGCGGGATGCGGCGATCATCAGTAGCGTGGGAGCGCTCGTCGATGCGGCCGACGAAGACCGCGGAACCGGAGGTTTTGACATCAACCGCTCGATCTACCCGACCTGCATGCTGGTCACCGAGAGTGGTGTCGAAGAGGTTCCGGAGAGCGAGTTGCTTGCGGCGTATGAGCTGACCATGCGCCAGCGCCAGGAGAGGTGAGCGTGGCGGTACCGTACTATGTGTCTCCCGAGCAGATGTACCAGGACAAGGCGGAGTACGCGCGCAAGGGAATTGCGCGCGGAAAGCCGATCGTCGGCCTCGAGTACGAGCACGGGATTCTTCTGGCCGCCGAGAATACCAGCACGAGCCTGCGGAAGATCAGCGAGGCATACGACCGAATCGCCTTCGCTGGCGTCGGAAAGTTCGACGAGTACGAGAACCTGAGAAAGGCAGGCATCCGCTACTGTGACTTCAAGGGTTACAACTACTGCCGGGACGACGTCGCGGCCAAGAACCTGGCAAACGAATACTCCACGCTTCTCGGTGGGATCTTCACGCGAGAAATGAAGCCCTTCGAGGTCGAGATCCTCGTCGCAGAACTGGACGGCGACGAACAGGGAAGCTGCTTCTACCAGATCATGTTCGACGGGTTCATCGCAGATCACAGTCGCTTTGCGGCGATCGGTGGGGATTCGGAGGACCTCGTCAAGGTGCTGCGCGACGCCTGGAAGTCGGGCATCAGCCTGCGCGAGGGCGTGCGGATTGCGTGCGGCGCGCTTGGCCGGGCCGCCAACGCGTCGGCCAAGCTGGATCAGGAGAACCTCGAGATCGCAACGCTCGACCGAAGGCTCGACGGACGGATTTTTCGGCGCCTAGAGGCGGAGGCGATCCGCGCCTTGATCGAATAGGGTCGAGGAAGTTTCGTGCAGAAGCGAATTTTCGGCGTTGAGACGGAGTACGGGATCATCTTTACTCCCGAGGGCCGGAAGACACTCCCCGTCGAGAAGGCTATTCGCTTTCTGTTCGAGAAGCTGATTACGACCGAGCACTTCCTGAACGTGTTTCTGGAGAACGGCGCTCGCTTCTATCAGGACACCGGCTGTCACCCGGAGTATGCGACCCCGGAATGTGCCAGCCCGCGCGACGTCATCATTTACGATCGCGCCGGAGAGCGGATTCTAGAGGACCTGCAGGGCTACGCGGAGGAGAAGATCCGTGAGGAGCGGGTCCCGGGAAAGCTCTCGATTTTCAAGAACAACACCGACTTCGTAGGAAACAGCTACGGCTGCCACGAGAACTACCTCGTAGACCGCGATGTCGACTTCTACTATCTCGCCGAGCAGTTGATCCCGTTCCTGGTCACGAGGCAGATCTTCTCGGGCGCTGGCAAGGTCCTTCAGACACAGGACGGTGTACGTTACCACATCAGCCAGCGCGCACAGCACATCTATCAGAAGATTTCGGGCACGACGACGAACGATCGCTCGATCATTAATACCCGGGACGAGCCACACGCCGACCGGGAGAAGTACCGGCGTCTTCACGTCATCGTCGGTGACTCGAACATGTCCGAGTACACGAACTTCGTGAAGATCGCGACCTGTGCGGTGGTTCTCCAGATGATCGAGGACAATTTCATCAACAAGGACTTTACACTTCGACATCCGGTCAAGGCGATCAAGGACATTTCGTACGACACGAGCTGCAAGAACAAGATTCGACTGGAGAATGGACGGGAGTTTTCTCCAATCGAAATTCAGCGCGAATACTGCGACATGGCGCTCAGGTATATGGAGCAGGCGACCGTCTCCGATCAGCTGCGTAAGGCGGTCGGGGACTGGGCCGAGATTCTCGAGTGTCTCGAGCATGACCCGGACAAGCTCGACCGGAAGATCGACTGGGTCATCAAGCGAAAGTTGATTCAGAGATACATCAAGAAGCACGGGATCAGCCTGGAGGATCCTCGCGTGATGATGATCGATCTGCAGTACCACGATATTCGGATGGACCGCGGACTCTTCTATCTGATGGAGCGGGCGGGATCGGTAGACCGGATTCTCTCGGATGAGGAGATCGTGAAGGCGAAGACCGAGCCACCTCAGGACACGCGTGCCCGCATGCGCGGCGACTTCATCAAGCTCGCTCGCCAGAACAACATCCAGTACGACCTCGATTGGTCGAACATTCGGCTCGGAAACCTTCTAAACGTCCGCGTGATCTGCAACAATCCCTTCGAGACCGACACCGAGAAGGTGACCGAACTCGTGCGAACGATTCAGAAGACGAACCTGCGCCGCACCTCGCTCTCGAAGCTGGTCATTCAGAGTTAGGCGATGGGGGGGGTGCCCAGACTTCGGCCCGTGGGGTCTCCTGACTCCGGCGAGCACTCCGGGACGCGCGAGGCGCCATCTGCGCCAGCGCGTGGGCCCAGGGCGCGGCTTCCGGCCTGGGCGCCGGCGGCGCTCGCGATCGGGCTGGCCCTCGCGGTTGCTCTCCTGGTCTGGAGCCGGGTCCAACTGGGCTCTCAGATCGCGACACTGACCGACGCGGTTCGCACGCTGCAGGAACAGGTTGTTTCTCGCGACCGACTGATCGCGGTACAGGGCGCTCGGATCTCTACGGCGCGCCGGGGGCTGGATGAGCTCGGGGCCCGGGTCGAGGAACTCCGAACGACGCTGGCGAAGCCTGTCCCGGCCGTCGACTAGCGGGCCCCGGCCCGCCGCCAAACGCGCGGGCCCTGCCTCAGGTTCGCGACCCCTCTGCCGATGAGCCACTACACGGGGTCGGGCAGCCCGTCCGGCCCGCTGCAGCTGGGGTCGAGTTCAAGATGCTGAAGTGGTTCGCCGGACTCATGTCGGACGATCTTGCAATCGACCTGGGTACCGCGAATACCCTCGTCTTCTCGCGTGGGCGCGGAATCATCTGCAGCGAGCCCTCGGTCGTGGCCGTGAGCCAGAAACCGGACGGGACGCGCAAGATCCTGGCGGTCGGCACCGAGGCCAAGGAGATGATCGGCCGGACGCCCGGGACCATCCGCGCGACCCGTCCGATTCAGGATGGCGTGATCGCCGACTTCGATGTGACCGAGGCGATGCTCCGCTACTTCATTCAGCGCGCCCACAATCGGCGCCGGCTGGTGCGTCCCCGCATCGTGATCTGTGTTCCTCCGTGCATCACGTCAGTCGAAAAGCGTGCCGTTCGCGAATCGGCGATGTTGGCGGGTGCGCGCGAGGTGTACCTGATGGAAGAGCCCATGGCGGCCGCGCTTGGTGCCGGGCTCAACGTGACCGAGCCCACCGGAAACATGGTCGTGGACGTGGGTGGCGGTACGACCGACGTGGCCGTGATCTCGCTCGCCGGAATCGTGACCTCGAATTCGGTTCGGATCGGGGGCGACAAGATGGACGAGTCGATCATCAGCTTCGTCAAGCGGAAGCACAATCTCTTGATCGGCGAGCGGACCGCCGAGATTCTGAAGATCACGATCGGAACGGCCCTCTCAGGGGGCAAAACGAAAACCATGGAGGTCAAGGGACGCGACCTGGTTGCCGGAATTCCCAAAATGATCGTGATGTCCTCCGAGGAGCTGCAGGAGGCACTTGCCGAGCCGACGGCCCGCATCGTCGATGTCGTGCGCGAGACGCTCGAGACGACTCCGCCGGAACTCGCCTCCGACATCGTGGATCGAGGCGTGGTCCTGGTCGGGGGGGGCGCACTGCTGCGGAACTTCGACCAGCTCCTGCGAGAGGAGACCCACCTCCCGATCGTCCGCGCCGAAGATCCGTTTACGGCCGTAGCGGTCGGGGCCGGGAAGGCGCTCGACCAGCTCGACCTGCTCCGCGACATCTGCCTGCCGGCCTGAGCACGGGTTCGCGCCGCCGGGTCCCGAGCGGCGCGCCGCGTCGCAATCCGCCGGCCCGGGAACGCCCGCTAGGAAGGATCGCGGCGGCCTGACCGCCCGCGCTGGTAGCGGTTTACAGCGTTCGTGTGCTCGCGCAGCGTACGCGAGAACTGATGCGTGCCGTCGCTGCGGGCGACGAAGTACAGGAACGGAACGTCGGCCGGATCGAGGACCGCCCGGATCGCATCCATGGTGACGCCCGCGATCGGGCCCGGTGGCAGCCCTGCGCGCGTGTAGGTGTTGTACGGGGTATCGTTGCGCAGGTCGCGATAGCGGATGTTCCCGTCCCACGAACCCTGCGCTGCGACCAGGCCGTAGATCACGGTCGGGTCGGACTGAAGGCGCATGCCGCGCGCCAGCCGGTTGTGGAAGACACCGGCGATGATCGGCCGTTCTTCGGGGGTTCCGGTTTCCTTCTCGACGATCGACGCGAGCGTCACGATTTCGTGGATCGAGAGCTGGGACTGCCGCGCCTGCTGCCGGTCCTGCTCGGTCCAGCTTGAGTGGAACTCCTCGACCATGCGCCGCGCGACCTCTTCGGCGGGTGTCCCGCGACGGAAACGGTAGGTCTCCGGGTACAGGTAGCCCTCCAGGCGCTCCGTCTCGAGGCCCAGTTCGCGCGCGAACCCGCTGGCCGAGACCGTGCGCAGAAACGCGTCCCCGGAGACGATTTCGGCCTCCTCGAGCAGCCGTGCTACCTCGTCGCTGCGCAGACCCGGCGCCACCGTCACGGGATAGGTCTTCACGTGGCCGGCGACGAGTTGAGCGAGGATCTGGACCGGGGTCTGGGCCGGGGACAGGTCGTACTCGCCGCTCTTGATCTGCCGCTCCTGGCCGAGCAGCCGGGCGTACCAGACGAGCACGTCGGGTCCGAACAGGGGGCGGCTCGGGAGCAGCCCCTCGCGCTCGAGCTGCCCGGCCACCTCGGCGAGCGAGACGCCGGCCTCGACCCGGAAGGTGCGCGGGCCCCCGGCCGAATCCGCCGGAATATTCAGGGGGCTCGCGGTCCAGGCGAGGCCCCCGAGGCCGAGCGCCAGCGCGGCCAGGCCGAGCAGGATGGCCCGTCTCACCGTTCCCGTCTCCGCAGCCAGGTATCGAGCAGCAGGGCGGCCGCAACCGGGTCGAGCCGGCCTTTCTGGCGGGTGCGCCGGATTCCGGCCTGGTCGAGGGTTCGCATCGCCTGCCGGGTCGTCCAGCGTTCGTCGATGAACTCGAGTGCCATCCCCGTCGCCTCCCTGACTTCTTCTCCGAAGCGGCGCGCCGCCTTCGCGGCCTCCCCCTCGCGTCCATTCATATGAAGCGGCAATCCGACCACGATCTGTACCACCCCGAAGTCGCTCGTCAGCTCGCGGATCCGGTCCAGGTGACTCCGGGAGCGGGCGTTCGGCCGCGTGATGGTCTCCAACGGCTGGGCGATCAGGCCGGTTTCGTCACTGATTGCGACCCCAATTCGCTTCTCGCCATAGTCCAGGCCCAGCGTCCGCATGGCGCGATCTTAGCGAGCCCGACTCGCGAGAACGAAACTTTCGTTCTATATTCGCTTTTTGACATGGGAGCCGCCGCCCTCTAGCATGCTCGAAAGCCCCGATTCCTCTCGGAACTATCCGGAACTAAATGAGAAAATTGATTCTCTTCACTGCGAGCGGGGCCGGCTCGGGCTACGCGCCCCTGGCCCCCGGGACCCTCGGCTCACTGGTCGGGCTCGGACTCTACGCACTGCTCGCCCCGCTGCCGCCTCCGGCGCTCGCGGGGGCGGCCGCCCTGGTGCTGGTCGCGGGTGTACCGATCGCACACGCGGCCGAGAAGATCTTTGCCACTCGGGACGACCCGCGGATTACCATCGACGAGGTAGGGGGGATGCTGGTGTCGCTGGTCTGGCTGCCAGTCCGGGTCGACGTGGCCGTCTGCGGCTTTCTGCTGTTCCGGCTCTTCGACATCTGGAAGCCGCCGCCGGTGCGTGCGGCGGAGTCGCTTCGCGGCGGGTTCGGGGTGATCGCGGACGACGTCGTGGCCGGGATCTACGCAAATCTGTGTGGACAGCTGCTGTGGCGTTTCGTCTGGCCGGAGGGCCTCGCATGAGTCGCGACGGGGCATGGATCCTCACCATCGGGGACGAACTGGTCCGCGGCGAGATCACGGATTCGAACAAGTCGTTTCTCTCGGAGCGGTTGCTCCGCCTCGACATCGAGTCCACCCGGCACGTGACGGTGGCGGACGATCCGGCCGCGATCGAAGAGGTGCTGCGCCTCGCGGCCGAACGCGCCCGCGTGGTGCTCGTGACCGGGGGGCTCGGACCGACGAGGGACGATATCACCACCGAGGTCGCGGCTCGTACCTTTGCCCGTCGGCTCGTCCGCGACCCCGGCGTGCTGGAGCGGATCCAGGGCTACTTCCGTTCGGTGGGTCGAGAGATGACCGAGAACAATGCCAAACAGGCCGACCTACCCGAGGGCGCCGAACTCCTGCCCAACGCCCTCGGCACCGCGCCCGGCTTCATGCTCGAGCAGGAAGGGGCGCTGCTCTGCTTCATGCCGGGCGTCCCGAAAGAGCTCTACCGGATGGTCGACGAAGAACTGCTTCCGCGGCTCGAGGCTCGCCGCCCGCAGACCGGGGTCGTGCGTGCCTCGCTCTGGCGTACCTTCGGGATCGGCGAGTCGGCGCTCGATCGGGACCTGGAAGACCTCGCTCGCCGCGATCCCTCCACGACGCTCGGGTTTCGCACGCAGTTCCCGGACAATCTGGTCCGGATTGTCGTGCGCGCGAAGAGCGAGCCGGAAGCTCGGCGCAAGCTGGCCGCGGCTGAGGCAGAGCTGCGGGAACGGCTCGGCCCGCTGCTGGTCGGCAGCGGAGAGCAGCGGCTCGAGTCGATCACGGGCGAACTGCTCCAGAAAGCCGGCCTCCGCGTGGCCGTGGCCGAGTCGTGTACCGGGGGGCTCATCGCGAGCCGTCTGACCGACGTGCCGGGGAGTTCGCGCTATCTGCTGGCGGGCTTCGTCGCCTACTCGAACGAGGCCAAGGTACGCGAACTGGGCGTTCGCCCCGAGGAGCTGGATCGGCACGGGGCGGTCTCGGAGATGGTGGTGCGGCAGATGGCGGAAGGGGCGCGGGAGCGCACCGGAGCCGACCTGGCGATCGCGACGACGGGCATCGCGGGGCCCGATGGGGGCAGCGACGAGAAGCCAGTCGGCACCCTCTGGCTGGGGATCGCAGACGCCGCCGGAACCGAAGCGCGCCGCTACCAGTTGATGCGGGAACGCGGCCGCAACAAAGAACTCGCAACCCAGATCGGACTCGAATGGATCCGGCGCCGCGTGCTCGGGCTCCCGCTGCCGGACGAGACCTTCCCGCGGCTGCGCGCCGTTTCCGGAGCCGCGCGATGAGCGGCAGAGAGTCGGTGCGCGCCTTCTTTGCGGTGGAACTTTCGTCCGCAGCGCGCGCGCAGGCCGCGGCCGCGATCGAACTCCTGCGGTCCGAGCTTCCGGACCCGGTCCGCTGGGTGCCCGAAGAGAATCTGCATCTCACGCTCAAGTTTCTGGGTGAGCTCGATCCCGACCGGATTCCAAAACTGGTGCACCTGGCCGCGGCAAAGCTCGTGCGCGAGCACCCGTTCGAAGCCGAGATCGGGGGCCTCGGTGCGTTCCCGTCGGCGCGGGCCGCCCGGGTGGTCTGGCTCGGCGTGACGCACGGCGCCGGACCGCTCGCGCGTCTGGCCCGGAAACTGGACGCCTCGGCGGGCCGGCTCGGACTAGAGCGGGAGCGGCGGCCCTACCGCGCACACCTCACGATCGGGCGCCTGCCGACCCCGGAGCGGATTCCGTTCGAGCGGGTCGAGGCTCCGGGAGGCGCACGCTTTCCGGTCGACGAGGTCGTGCTCTTCGAGAGCCGGCCCTCTTCCGCCGGCAGTCGCTATCGACCCCTGGCCCGCCTGCCCCTCGGGCGGGCGGATGCTCTGGAACTCGCCCCCTTGGATTAGGAGATCTACGAGAAATGGCTCAAAAGAAGGCAGTGGACAGCAAGCGGGATGCGCTCGGGCTTACGGTTGCTTCGATCGAGAAGCAGTTCGGCAAGGGCTCGATCATGGTTCTCGGCAAGGATGACCTCGATCGCGAGATCCCCGTGATCTCCTCGGGATCGCCCTCGCTCGACATCGCGCTCGGAGTCGGAGGCTTGCCCAAGGGGCGGGTGATCGAGATCTTTGGCCCCGAATCGTCGGGGAAGACGACCCTGGCTCTGCACGCGGTGGCGCAGAGTCAGCAACAGGGGGGGGTGGCGGCCTTCATCGACGCGGAACACGCGCTCGATGTTTCCTACGCGACGAAGCTCGGGGTCGACCCGGCAGAGTTGCTGGTCTCTCAGCCCGACACCGGCGAGCAGGCCCTCGAGATTTCCGACATGCTGGTTCGGTCGGGGGCGGTCGACATCGTCGTCATCGACTCGGTGGCGGCGCTGGTTCCCCGGGCCGAGATCGAGGGCGAGATGGGAGACACGCACGTGGGTCTCCAGGCCAGGCTCATGAGTCAGGCCCTGCGCAAGCTCACGGGCAACCTGGCCCGTTCTCAGACCTGCATGATCTTTATCAACCAGGTGCGAATGAAGATCGGGGTCATGTTCGGAAATCCCGAGACCACGTCTGGCGGCAATGCCCTCAAGTTCTACGCATCGATCCGGTTGGACGTTCGCCGGATCGGCCAGATCAAGGACGGGACCGTTTCCGTCGGGAACCGGACCCGGGTGAAGGTGGTCAAGAACAAGTGCGCGCCTCCGTTCCGGCAGGCCGAGTTCGACCTGATGTTCAACCAGGGGATTTCGCGAGAGGGAGACATTCTGGACCTCGCGACCGACGCGGGACTGCTCGAGAAGAGCGGGACCTGGTACAGCTTCGAGGAGACCCGGATCGGGCAGGGGAGGGAGAACGCCAAGCGTTTTCTGCGCGAGAATCGCGACGTGTACGAGCGGATCTCCGAGCTCGTCTATGCCCACGCGGGAATCAAGCGAAAGGTGCCGGTTGCGGATACCACGGCCGGCGCGGCCTCGTCCGTGCCGGAGGCGGCCGACCTCAAGCCGGAGGACGCCGACCTCAAGGAATAGGCTCGCTCCGTCGATTCAGCGCCCGGGGACCGTACTTCGCCCCGGGGGAAGCGTGGAACTGAACGAGATTCTCCGCGTCGCGATCAAGGGGAGTGCCTCCGACATTCACCTCAAGGCAGGGCTTCCGCCTCTGTTTCGGGTGGACGGAGCGCTGCTCCCGCTCAAGGACGGTGTGCGCCTGCTCCCGGAGCAACTCGGCACCATCCTGAAGCAACTCACCAACGAACGGCAGCGAGAGTACTTCGAGGGAAGGCACGAGATCGACCTCGCGTATTCGGTCCCCGGGCTGGGGCGTTTCCGCGTAAATGCGTTCCGACAGCGCGGCACGATCGGGATCGTGTTCCGCGTGATCCCGTTTGGCGTCAAGACCATCCGGGAACTGAATCTGCCGCCCACGGTCGAGAAGATCGCGATGGAGAACCGCGGGCTCGTGCTGGCCACAGGCACGACCGGCTCCGGAAAGTCGACGACGCTTGCCGCCATGTTGGACCACATCAACACAAATCGGACCTGTCACGTCATGACCATCGAAGATCCGATCGAGTTTCTGATTCGAGACAAACGCTCGATCGTGAATCAACGCGAGGTCGGGGTCGATACCTCGAATTTCGCCTCCTCGCTGAGGGCGGCGCTGCGCCAGGATCCGGACGTGATCCTGGTCGGCGAGATGCGCGACTTCGAGACCATCGAGACCGCCATCATGGCGGCCGAAACCGGTCATCTGGTCATGTCCACGCTGCACACGCTGGACGCGACCGAGACGATCTCCCGCATGGTATCGGTGTTTCCGCCGCATCAGCAACAGCAAATCCGGCTCCAGATTTCGGCGACCATCCGGGGAATCATCAGCCAGCGGCTGGTTCCGCGCGCCGACGGCAAGGGCCGGGTGCCGGCGACCGAGGTCCTCGTGTCGACGGCCCGGATCCGGGAGTGCATCTCGGAGAAGGAGAAGACCGGCGAGATCCGGGACGCGATTGCGAACGGCTTCACCACCTACGGGATGCAGACCTTCGACCAGTCGCTCATGTCCCACGTCAAGCGCGGTCTGGTCTCCTACGAGGAGGCGCTGCGTCACGTGTCCAACCCGGACGACTTCGCACTCCGCTTCAAGGGGGTTGCATCGACCTCAGACGGCACCTGGGACGACTTCGAGTCGGATTCCGGAGCGGGCGGAACTTCCGAAGAGAAGGAGTCCGCGGATGGAGACGAGGAAGACCTCAAGATCGAGCGCTTCTAGCCCGCCCCCGGGTCCCGCCCTGCAGGCCTCCCGGATTCCTTCTCGTTCCGGCCGCGGTATGCCGGCCGAGGCGGGCTTCGGTATTCTCCCCGCGTGACCGGGAACGAGATTCGACGGAAGTTCCTCGAGTACTTCGAGGAGGCAGGCCACCGCGCAGTGGCATCCGCGTCGCTCGTTCCGCGGGGGGACCCGACGCTTCTGTTCGTCAACGCAGGCATGGTTCCCTTCAAGGGAGTCTTCCTCGGGGACGAGCAGCGCGAGTACTCGCGAGCAGTCAGCTGCCAGAAATGCATGCGCGTCTCGGGCAAACACAACGACCTCGAGGAGGTCGGCCGCTCGCCCGATCACCAGACCTTCTTCGAAATGCTCGGGAATTTTTCCTTCGGCGACTATTTCAAGAAGGAGGCGATCGGCTACGGCTGGGACTTTCTGACGCGGGTGCTCGGCCTTGATCCCGAGGATCTCGTGGTTTCCGTGCACGAACAAGACGACGAGGCCTACGAAGTTTGGCGCGGCGAGATCGGGCTGGCCCCGGAACGCATCTTCCGGCTCCCCGACAAGGAGAACTTCTGGCAGATGGGAGAGACGGGTCCCTGTGGTCCCTGCTCGGAGATCCACAAGATCGTGGACCGCTCGGTCTTCGAGTCGGGCGGAAACCCCTCCGGCGACGGCTACGTGGAACTCTGGAATCTGGTCTTCATGCAGTTCGAGCAGGGCGCGGACGGGATCCGGAAGCCTCTTCCGAAGCCTTCGATCGACACCGGAATGGGCCTCGAGCGGATTACACGGATGCTCCAGGGCGTCCCGAGCAACTACGACACCGATCTCTTCCGTCCGATGCTGGACCGGATCGCCGAACTGTCCGGAGTCCCGCTGGGGAAGAGCGAGGCGAGCGATCTGTCGATCCGGGTGGCGGCCGACCACGTGCGCGCGTGCACGTTCCTGATCGGCGACGGCGTACTGCCGCTCAACGAGGGCCGCGGCTATGTGCTGCGCCGCGTGTTGCGGCGGGCCGCGCGTCACGGCGTACTGCTGGGGCTCGAAGAGCCCTTCCTCTACGAGGTGGCCGGAACTGTGATCGACGAGGCCGGTGCCGCCTACCCGGAACTGCGCGAGCGGCGAGCCTTCATTCAGGACACCGTGCGCCGGGAAGAGGAACGCTTCCTTCGAACGCTCGGCCGCGGACTTCAGTTGATCGAAGCGGAGGTCGAGCGGGCCCGGCGCGAAAAGCGCGCCCGTCTCTCGGGTGACGTCGTCTTCAAGCTGTACGACACCTTCGGTTTTCCGACCGATCTGACCCACGACATTCTGAGCGGGCACGGTCTCGAGTACGACCGGGATGGCTTCGATGCCAGGATGCGCGAACAGTCCGAGCGGGCCCGCGCGGCCTGGAAGGGTGCCGAGGGCTCGGCCGACCTCCAGCGCTACCGGGAACTCGCGGCGGGAACTCCGACGGAGTTCACGGGTTACGACAAGCTCGAAGACCGGGCGCGCCTGGTGGGCCTGCTGCGTGAGGGCCAGGAGGTCACCCGAGCCGTAGAGGGAGACGTGCTCGAACTGGTCGTCGACAGGACGCCCTTCTACGCCGAGAGCGGGGGCCAGGTCGGAGACGCCGGGACCGTCGAGGGGCCCGAGGGAACCTTCGTGGTCGAGGATACCCAGAGACCCGTCGAGGGTCTCGTCGTCCATGCCGGGCACGTCTCGCTCGGGACCCTGCAGGTGGGAGAAGAGCTTCGTCTGGCGGTGGACCCGGCCGCGCGCGCGGCCAGCGTCCGGAATCACTCCGGCACCCACCTGCTGCAGTGGGCGCTGCGCGCGGTACTCGGACCGCAGGTCGCGCAGGCCGGCTCGTTGGTGGCACCCGATCGTCTCCGCTTCGACTTCACGCACGATGACCCGCTGAGCGACGAAGAACTCCGGAAGATCGAAGACATCGTCAACGGGCTGGTCTTCGAGAACCTGGATTCCCGCATCGACCACAAGCCGTATCGCGAGGCGATCGAGGAAGGGGCGATCGCGATGTTCGACGAAAAGTACGGCGATGAGGTGAGGGTGGTACGTTTCGGCCCCTCCATCGAACTCTGCGGCGGAACCCACGCGCGCGCGACGGGCGACATCGGCTGCTTTCGCATCGTCTCGCAGTCGGCGATTGGCGCGGGAGTCCGTCGGATCGAGGCGCAGACCGGATTCGGTGTGCTCGAACACGCGCGGGAAGAGGCCGGGTTGCTGCGGGAGGTTTCGGCCCTGCTCCGTTCCGCGCCGGCCGAGACGCCGGAGCGGGTGCGGCGCCTGCTCGAGGAGCGGCGGGCGCTCGAGGGCGAGATCGAGCAACTCCGGGCCAGGCTCCGGCGCGGCGGCAGCGCGGATCCGTTTCAGTCCGCGCGCGAAGTCGGGGGTGTACGGCTGATCGCGACCGAGGTTCCGGACGCGAATCCGAAGGAACTTCGCGCGATGGTCGACGACCTCAGGCAGCGCCTCAAGTCGGGGCTGGTCTTTCTGGCGACGGAGCAAAACCAGAAGACGGCGTTTGCGCTCGGCGTCACGCCGGACCTGGTTGAGCGCTTCCGGGCGGGTGATCTCGTCCGCCAGGTGGCCGAGCACGTCGGGGGGTCGGGCGGAGGCCGTCCGGACTTCGCGCAGGGCGGCGCGCCGGACCGGAAGGCCGCGGCTGCCGCGATCGAACGCGTCACCGAACTGGTGAGCGGTCTCTAGGAAGTGCCCCGACCCCCTCCAGGGGGTGGCGCTGGCTCAGTCGAACTCCAGGGACGGCCGGCTGTGGCTTCCCCGCAGCGCCGGCGTGGTCTCGGCCGGCACGCAGCCCGGCTCGAGCAGGCCGTCGCACGGAATCTCGGACCATGCGCCGGAGCCCGGGTCGCCACAATCCGGATCGAGATAGCCGTTGCACGGCGCGCCGGCCGGGACCGCGTCGCCGTACACCGGATCGAGGTCAAGCGCCTCGACCCGTTCGAAGGCAGATTCTCTCAGGTCGCCTTCGGGGCTCGCCGCGATCAGCCGCAGCAGAATCTGCCGCGCCTCGTGGATGCGCTGCAACTCCGTCAGGGCGTCCGCGAGCTTGGACAGGGTTTCGAGGTGGAGGGTGTGGTCCGGAAACTCGGTCAGAGCCTCGGTGTAGCGCTTCTGAGCGGCGTAGTAGTTGCCGCGAGAGAGATAGAAGTCCGCGATCTCGATGTCGTGGAGCGCCAGTTGATTCCGCGCCATCTGAAGCTTCTCCCGGGCGGCGGGCGCGTCGTCGGAGTTCGGATAGCGCTGCAGCAGGACCTCGAACTGCGCGACGGTGTCGAGGGTCGGACCCTGGTCCTGATCCGGCTCGCGCATCTGCGCGAAGGAGCAGAGGCCGTTCTGATAGATCGCGTAGGGGACGTCTGCGTGTTTCGGGTGGAGTTCCACGAAATCCTGGTAGTAGCTGGCGGCCTCCTCGTACTTCTGGGTGTCGAAGTAGACGTCGGCGATCTTGAGTTCGGCCAGAGTCGCGTACTGGCTGTAGGGGTAGTTGTCGATGACCTCCTGAAACAACTCGATCGCCCGCGGGTAATCGACGTCGTGGAAGAAGAGCAGGACGCTCCGCCCGTCGAGCACTTCGAGCGCGCGCGTGTAGTAGCGTTCCGCTGAGGGAACTTCCTCTTCGGGCGGTAGCGAGGCGCAGCCCGCGACCTGCCACACAGAGACCGCCAGACAGACCCGGGCCGCGATTCGTGAAAATCTCATAAACACCTGATTTTACTAGGATTTTTAGAAGGATATCGCCGGGGTCGGAGGGTGTCAACGCGGCCGGCCGGGCAGCCCGAGGCACGGCGATTTCGCCGCCGCGTTGCTACAATGCCGACCCCCGAGCGGAGGAGGCGCGATGGCTTTGGACCGGACTTTGGACAAGAGAATTCTAGCTCGCCGTAATGCCGGGTCGAAGGTTGCAACCGAGTCGGAATTGCCCGACCTCGCCGACCGGATCTTCGAGCCGTCAGAGGAGGAGGTTGAAGCGTTTCGCCTCGCGCTGACGGAGGAGCAATCGTTGCGTGAGGAGCGTGTCCAGCGCGCGCTCGAGCGCGCCGCGAAGCCGCCCGAGGCGCCGCCGATGCCCGAGATTCCGCTCGACGGATTGGACGATCTCGATCTGGCCGGCGGCGACTGAGGTCCGGCCCATGCAGCGGGCGCGCTTTCGGTGCTAAAGGAGAGGTTCGGTACGGAGCTCGATGAAAAGCTGGTGCGCATGCTGCCGTTTCTGGCGCGCACCCGAGTCCGCCCCGACGCACTCACACTGACCGGTGTCGGTGTCTCCTGCGCGGCCGCGGTCGCGTTCGCCCTGCATCAGCCGTTCGCGGCCGCGTTCGCGATCGCGATCGGGGGGCTCTTCGACGCCTTCGACGGGGTCGTCGCACGCCAGCAGGGCAATTCTTCGAAGGCTGGCGCGTTCTTCGATGCCTCGATGGACCGCCTGAGCGACATGGTGGTGTTCTGTGGAATCGGGATCGGCATGGCCCGCGACGGGGAGATCGCGAGCCTGCTGCTGGTGTGGTGGGCGCTGATCGCATCGGTCATGACCAGCTACACGCGCGCCCGGGCCGAAGCGCAGCTCTCGACGCTTTCCGTGGGACTGATGGAGCGGGCGGAGCGGGTCCTGATCCTGGCGGTCGGGGCGCTGCTCGGCTTCGTGGAAGTCGCGCTCTGGTTGATCGCGATCGGGGCCACGATCACGACGATCCAACGGGTGGTCGAGGCACGCCGTCTGCTGCACGTCTTCGAGGAGACCGGGCGGGATCCGACGCGCGTGCGCGCACCCCTCCGGGAGAACTGAGGCGATGTCGATCGAGCAGAAGGGGCCCCGCGGCTTCCAGCTGGTGGACGAGGGAGCGGCGCCCGGTGGCCCGGCAGCCGAAGGGCCCATGACCTTCGGCACCTTCCTGCTCTCTCTCGCGACGTCGGCGCTCGTTCACCTGGGAGAGGGACCTCCCCCCGGCACGCAGGGGCCCGAGACCGGGGCCCCCGATCCGGTCCCGGTGAATCTTCCTCTGGCGCACCAGACGATCGAGATCCTGGAACTTCTGAGAGAGAAGACCGACGGAAACCTGGACGAGGACGAGGCCCGTCTGTTCTCGGGCTTGCTCCACGATCTTCGGATGCGCTATGTCGAGGCGGCCGCGCGCCAGAACCAGTAGCGGGGCCGCGGGTGGTTCGGGTTCGCGCGCCCGCCAAGCTCAACCTGGGCCTCTCGATCCGGCATCGCCGCTCCGACGGCTACCACGAGATCGAGACCGTGTTCGTCCCGCTTCGGCTCTTCGACGCGCTCGAACTCAGGCGGATCCCCGGGGGCGCGGTCCGGCTCGCAGCCGTGCACCCGGATCTTCCCGGAGACTCCCGGAATCTGGCCGTCCGGGGTGCCGAGGCGGCGCTCGAGGCACTCGGGGAGCGGGCCGGAATCGAACTCCGGCTCGAAAAGCGGATCCCGCTCGCCGCCGGGCTCGGCGGAGGCTCCTCGGATGCCGCGGCGGCGATCCGCGGGGTGGAGGCGCTTCTGGGCCGCGATCTCGGCGCCGGGCGCCGCAGCCGGCTCGCCCTCCAACTGGGCGCCGACGTCCCCTTCTTCCTTGACCCGCGCCCGGCACTCGGGACCGGGATTGGCGAGCGCCTGTCGCCGCTCGCGGAGGTGCCCGAGATGTGGTGGCTTCTCGTGATCTTTCCATTCGGGGTCTCGACCTCCGCGGCGTATCGGGAGGCGGCGCGTGAATTGACGCTCCCCCGGGAGGATTCTAGTATCGCGGCGCTTCTGGGTCCCGGCGGGCTCTGCGCCTCCCCCCGGAACGATTTGGAGGCGGTGGCGACCCGGCGTCACCCCGAGATTCGCCAGGCCAGGCAGGCGCTCGAGCGGGTCGGGGTGCGGGTGTTGGGGATGAGCGGTAGCGGACCGACGGTCTATGGGAGCTTTCGGAGTCGGGAGGACGCAGAGTCGGGCCGGGAACGGATCGACCTTCCGGCCGGAGCCGAAGCCGTCGTGGTGAGTTCTCCTGGAAGCGAGGCGGGGGACTGGGGATGGGGCGTAGCCAAGTGGTAAGGCACCGGGCTTTGGACCCGGCATGCGCAGGTTCGAATCCTGCCGCCCCAGCCAGTGCGTGTGGCGGGACGGATCGAGCCATTCGGGATGTTCGGGCGAGCGGGTGACCGGGTGCTGAGAGCGGGGTGGAGGGGTCGGTGACACCGAATTTGAGAATTTTCACGGGAAATGCGCACCCGCGTCTCGCCCAGGAGATCGCGGACTACCTCGATCTCGAACTGGGCCGGGCCGAGGTCAAGACCTTCAGCGACGGCGAGATTACGGCCAAGCTCGCCGAGAACGTCCGCGGGATGGACGCATTCGTGATTCAGCCCACCTGTACCCCGGCCACCAGCAACCTGATGGAGTTGCTGGTCCTGCTGCACACGATCCGGCTCTCCTCCGCCAAACGCACGACCGCGGTCGTCCCCTACTATGGGTACAGCCGCCAGGACCGCAAGATCAGTCCGCGGACGCCGATCACGGCCAAACTCGTGGCCGATCTGATCACCAAGGCCGGCGCTGACCGCGTGGTCTGTCTCGACCTGCACGCCGGCCAGATCCAGGGCTTCTTCGACATTCCGGTGGACAACCTCTTTGCGATGCCGGTACTGCTCGACGAGATTCGCCGTCACGTCCCGGAGAGTGACCGGATCGTCGTGGTATCGCCCGACTCCGGCGGGGTTGAGCGGGCGCGCGCCTATGCGAAGCGGCTCGGCGGGAGTCTGGCGATCGCCGACAAGCGCCGCGAGGAGGCGAACGTCGCCGAGATTCTGCGGATCGTCGGTGATGTTGAAGGCCGGACCGCCATCATCGTTGACGACATCGTCGATACTGCTGGAACCCTGACGGAATGCGCGAAAGCGCTGCATGAGGAAGGGGCGAACCGTGTGATCGCGGCCTGTACCCACCCGGTACTGTCGGGGCAGGCGCTCAAGCAGATCGAAGAGTCTCGGGTGGAACGCCTGATCGTGTCGGACTCCATTCCGCTCCGTGGGGAGGCGCTCTCGATGGACCAGCTCTCGACCGTGTCGGTTTCGGGGCTGCTCGGGGAGGCGATCCGGCGAATACACAACGAGGAGTCGGTGAGCTCGCTCTTCGTCTGAGCGGCGGCCGGAAGGGAAGGCATGCAGCGAGAGTCGCTCGAGATCAGCCTGCGAGATGCCACGGGCAAGGGCCCAGCCCGGCGCCTGCGTGCCATCGGCAGGGTGCCGGCGGTGGTCTACGGAAGCGGCGTGACGTCGACCAAGATCACGGTCGACGGCCACCGGCTCGAGGAGGTGCTGCACCACGGCGCGAACATCCTGCTCGACCTCGCGGGTCCGGAGGAGCTGGCGGGGAAGCTGGTCCTGATCAAGGACTGCCACCGGGATTCGGTCTCGCAGCGGCTCGTCCACTGTGATTTCTTTTCCGTCGATCTCGCGAAGCCGATTCACATCGGCATCCCGATTCGCCTCGAGGGAAGGCCTGCGGGAGTCGAGATGGGGGGGGTGCTCGAGCCGCTGATCCGTGACCTGGCGGTGACTTGCCTCCCGCTCGCGATTCCGGACTCGATCGAGTTGGACGTACACGCCCTCGAGATCGGCGGAGCCATCCACGTGCGGGATCTGGTCCTCCCCGAAGGGGTCGAGACCGAGGTCGATCTCTCGGATACGGTGGTGCACGTGATCGCGCCGCGCGTCGAGGAAGAGGAGGCGCCGGAAGAGGAGGAACCGGTGGAGGGCGAAGCGCCGCTCGCCGAGGGAGAGGCTGCCCCCGATGCGACTGAGGCACCGGCCGAAGCGAAGTCAGATTCCGGCTAGCGTGTTTTCTGCGAGATGCACCTGATTGTGGGACTCGGAAATCCGGGGCGAAGGTACGAGGAGACCCTACACAACGCCGGCTTCAAGGTCTGCGATTCGTTCTGCGCGCGTCACCACCTCGGGTCGCCGGCGCGGAAATTCCAGGGGAGCCTTTGGCGCGGGCGTGCCCGCGATCGCGACGTGGCGGTCCTGCAGCCCGAGACCTACATGAACGCGTCGGGGGATTCCGTCGCGGAAGCGATCCGCTACCTCCCGGTCCGGCCAGAGGAGATTCTGCTCGTCTACGACGACATCGACCTCGAGGCGGGCCGGTTGCGAGTCCGGCCCGGAGGCGGACATGGCGGGCACAACGGCGTGCGCTCGGTCATCGAACGGATCGGGACCCAGGACTTCGTGCGGCTCCGCGTCGGGATCGGCCGGCGCGAGGGGCGCGATGCGAGCGGCCACGTTCTCGGAAAGCTCGAAGCGGAAGATAGACATCGGTTCGAGGAGACGATCGAGGCGGCAGTGGACGCCCTCGATACGATCCTCGAGGAGGGAATCGAGCAAGCCATGAACCGATACAACGGTCCGGCTGATGCCACTCGGGAAGAGGGGGAAGATCGGTGAACGAGTATGTGATCGCGGTATTGGCCTCGGGAGTGCTTGCGCTCGTTTTCGCCTGGTTCCGCGCTCGCGCGGTCGCGCGCGCAGATGTGGGGACGGAGCGGATGGCAGAAATCGCCGGCTACATCCGGGAAGGGGCGATGGCGTTCCTGCGCCGCGAATACACGTCGCTGCTGGTGTTCGTCGTCGTCGTCGCGATCCTGCTGGCTGTAGCGAATTACGAGCGCGGAACCTCGTTGGTCGCCGTCTCCTTCCTGGTGGGGGCGGCCTGTTCCGCGTTGGCTGGATTCTTCGGCATGCGGGTCGCCACGCTCGCGAACGTCCGGACCAGTGCCGCAGCCCGGACCTCACTCTCCCGCGCGCTCGCCGTCGCGTTTACGGGTGGGAGCGTACTGGGGATGTGCGTGGTGGGTCTCGGCGTGATCGGTCTCTCGGGCCTTTTCCTGGTTTACACCAGCATCTTCGGTGCGACGGTCTCGGCTGTTCAGAATGACGTGCTAGTGGTGATTGCCGGATTCAGTCTGGGGGCGAGTTCGATCGCGCTCTTCGCGCGTGTCGGGGGCGGCATCTACACCAAGGCGGCCGACATCGGCGCCGACCTGGTCGGCAAGATCGAGGCCGGGATCCCCGAGGACGATCCGCGCAATCCCGCCTCGATCGCGGATGCCGTGGGCGACAACGTCGGAGACGTCGCCGGGATGGGCGCGGACCTGTTCGAGTCCTACGTGGGCGCGATCCTGGCGGCGATGATTCTGGGGATTCCGTACGCCAGGTGGATGGGTGTGAGCCAGGACGCACAACTCAACTACGTGATCCTGCCGCTGGTGCTGGCCGGCGTGGGGATCGTGGTCTCGATCGTCGCGAACTTCTTCGTTCGGTCCAAGGAGGACGGCAATCCCCAGACCGGGCTCAACCTCGGGATCTGGGGCTCGATCGCGATCATGGCGGCCGTGAGCTATCCGGTCATCCAGCAACTCGTGCCGGCGGGCGCGCTGGAGATTTTTCTCGCGATGCTCGTCGGTCTCTTTGGCGGCGGCGGGATCGCGCTGGTGACCGAGTACTACACCGCGAGTGGACGCCGCCCCGTAAACGCGATCGCGGAGAGTTCCGAAACCGGCTCCGCGACGAACATCATCGCGGGCCTCGGGATCGGGATGCAGTCGACTGCGATCCCGATCCTGATCGTGGCCGCTGCGCTTTATTTCGCCTTCGAACTCGCCCAACTCTACGGAATCGCGATGGCGGGACTTGGCATGCTCTGCACCGTGGGCATTCAGCTGGCCGTAGACGCTTATGGCCCGATCGCCGACAACGCGGGCGGGATCGCGGAGATGAGCGAACTTCCGGCCGAGGTGCGCGAACGCACGGACCGGCTCGACTCGGTCGGAAACACGACGGCCGCGATCGGCAAGGGTTTTGCGATCGGTTCGGCGGCGCTTACCGCGCTGGCGCTCTTCAGCGCGTTCAAGACGCAGGTCAGGCTCGAGGAACTGGATCTCCTGAAGCCGATCGTGATGGCCGGTGTCTTTGTGGGAGGGATGGTGCCCTTCCTGTTCAGTTCCTTCTCCATGAAGGCCGTGGGCGATGCCGCGGGCGACATGATCCAGGAGGTCCGGCGCCAGTTCAGGGAGATCCCGGGGCTCATGGAAGGCACGGCCCGGGCGGATTACGCGCGCTGTGTCGACATCTCGACCTCGGCCGCGCTTCGCCGCATGATCCTGCCCGGCCTGCTGGCGGTGACGATCCCGGTGGTCGTCGGCTTTATCAGCAAGGAGGCGCTCGGCGGACTGCTGGCCGGCGTGACCGTCTCCGGCGTGTTGCTGGCGCTGTTCATGGCCAATGCGGGCGGCGCCTGGGACAACGCCAAGAAGACCATCGAAGCCGGGGCGTATGGCGGCAAGGGCAGCGATGCCCACAAGGCCGCCGTCGTCGGGGACACCGTAGGCGACCCCTTCAAGGATACAGCGGGCCCTTCGCTCAACATCCTGATCAAGCTCATGGCCGTCGTGTCGGTGGTGATCGCGCCCCTCATCGTCTAGGATTCCCGCTCGCGCTAGTCTGACCCCCGGAAGCCTCGGTCCCCGCGTGCCGGCCCCATCGAGGGCCCGGCCGGGCGGGGGCCCGCAGACCAGGAGGATCTTCTTTGAGAGAGTACGAACTCGTCTACGTGATCCAGCCCGACGCGACCCCTGAGCGGGAGGACGAGATCCACGCACGCGTCGACGGCGCGGTAGAGGGCGGGCAGGGTCGGCCGCTGCTCCTCGATGACTGGGGCAAGCGCAAGCTCGCCTACGAGATTCAGAAGTTCCAGAAGGGACATTACTTCCAGCTGAACTTCCTGGGCGACGGGAAGTTCATCCCCGAAATTGAGCGCGTGCTCCGGCTGGAGCCCGACGTGCTGCGCTTCCTCTCGGTCCAGATCGACGAGAGCGTGTCGGACGTCGATGCCCGGGTCGAGCGCGCGCGCGTCGAGCAGGCTGAGCAGGTGCGCAGGCGCGAGGAGCGCGCGCGGCTCGAGGCCGAGCGGGCCGCAGCCGCGGAGCAGGCGCGTCTCGAACGAGAGGCGGCGGCTGCTGCAGCGGCCGAGGCGGAGGCAGCCAAGGCGAAGGCCGAAGCCGACGCTCCGGCGGAGGCCGAAGCCGATGCTCCGGCGGAGGCAGCCGAGGCGGAGGCCGAAGCC
>JABSQV010000031.1 GCA_013215565.1 Myxococcales bacterium
CGTGGGCGCAGGAGATTTGAGGGAAGCTGTCCCTAGTACGAGAGGACCGGGATGGACGCACCTCTAGTGTTCCGGTTGTCGCGCCAGCGGCACCGCCGGGTAGCTATGTGCGGCAGGGATAACCGCTGAAGGCATCTAAGCGGGAAGCCCTCCCCAAGATGAGATCTCCCTCGGGCTTCGGCCCTCTAAAGACCCCTCCGAGACCAGGAGGTAGATAGGCCGGGTGTGGAAGCGCAGTAATGCGTGGAGCTAACCGGTACTAATCGGTCGTGAGGCTTGACCTCTGCCGTTCCACTTCGTTCGGGGGTACACCTTTTGGCGTATCCGCGGATCGGGTGGACGCGCGAGGAACTTTTGTGCTTGGGCTCCGGCTCTGCGGCGTGGCAGGATCAGGACGACGGCCGGCCGGCTGAGATTGGATTCTCGGATTCGAATCGATTCAGACGATTTTCCCACCGTCCCTAGAGCGGGGGCCACACCCGATCCCATTTCGAACTCGGCCGTTAAGCCCCGTTTCGGCGATGGTACTGCCGGGGCGACCCGGTGGGAGAGTAGCGCGACGGTGGGTTTTCTTGGGCGCCCCGCCTGCTGCCTGAGCAGGCGGGGCGCTTCTCGTTCGGTTGCCGCGGCCTCGCTGGAGGTTCCGGGCTCAGGCGGGCTGCCTGCTGGGAGCCAGCTCCGCGAGGCGGTCGAAGAAACCCGGAAAGGTCTTGGAGACGCATTCCGGGTTCTCGATCACGACGCCCGGAACGCGGAGCCCGGCGACCGCGAAGCTCATCGCCATTCGGTGGTCGTCATAGGTGGCGATGCGGGCCGCGCGTAGCTTTTCGGGTGGGCGGATCCGGATGTCGTGTTCGCTGGTCTCGACCTCGGCGCCGAGTTTGCTGAGTTCGGTCTCGAGCGCCGCGATCCGGTCGCTTTCCTTCAGGCGCAGGTTTGAGATGTTGCGGATGGTCGTCGGGCCCTGGGCAAAGCAGGCGAGAACCGCCAGCATCAGGGCGCTGTCGGGCATCTCGTTCAAGTCCGCGTCGATTCCGTGCAGGTAGCGGGGGCCGCGAACCGCGATCGCGCCGGTCTGGCGTTCGACCGCGCAGCCCATACGTTCGAGAAGTTCGATGAAGCGAACGTCGGGTTGGTGCGATGCCGGCGACAGTCCATCGACCTGGACCCGTCCCCCGGTCACCGCCGCGATCGCGAGGAAGTACCCGGCGCTCGTCGCGTCGGGCTCGATGCTGTAGCGGCGTGCCCGGTAGCATTGCCGGCCTGGAACCCTGAGCCGCCCGTCTTTCCCGAGATCGACCTGGACGCCGAAGTCGCGCATCACCTCCAGGGTCATGTCGACGAAGGGACGGGAGGTGACGTCGCGCGCCTCGATTTCGACCTCCGCGTCTGCGAGCGGTGCGACCAGCAGAATCGCGGAAAGAAACTGACTCGACACGCGGGCGTCGACCCGGATCGAGCCGCCCCGAAGCCTTCCGCCCTGGACCGTGACGGGCGGGTATCCGGCGACGCAGTGGGCCTGAACCCCGAGACGCCGAAGCGCGTCACAGAGTTCCCCGATCGGGCGTTCCCGCATCCGGTCGGTACCGTCGAGGACGACCCTTCCCGGGGTCAGGGCCGCACACGCGGTGAGAAAGCGCATTGTCGTGCCGGAGGCGCCGCAGTCGAGTGGCCGCAGCGGAATCGCGAAGCTCCCCCCGTTGCCACTGACCGCGAGGTCGGAGCTGCCTGGCTCGACCTCGACGCCGAGGCGACTCAGGCCCTCCCGCATCGCGCGGGTGTCGTCGCTGTCGAGCCAGCCGGAGAGTTCGCTGGTCCCGTCGGCCAGGGCCGCACACACCAGGGCCCGGTTCGTTAGGCTCCGCGAACCCGGAAGCCGCACCGCGAAATCCGGCGTGGAGATGGTGGAGAGTGCGAGCTCCGACATCGAGGGCGGAGGGTAGCATACCCCTAACTCTCTGGATCCAAAGGGAAAAGGTTTCGTACTGGACCTCGACGAGAGGAGGCGCAATCATCTCAGTACCGGGCCCGTACGCGGGTCCGCCTGCGTTTTCCCTGCCGTGTGTCTCTGCCCGGAGGGTCCTTCCGACATGCCCAAGTACCGACTGCTCGCCCCGGGGCCGGTCCCGGTCCCGGAACGGGTGCTCCAGGCGATGGCCCGGCCCGTGCTGCATCACCGGGCGCCGGAGTTCATTCCGGTCTTCGAGGCGGTTCGCGCGGACCTGAAGCGTGTGTTTCAGACCGAAGAAGAGGTCCTGATTTTGGCCAGTTCGGGTACCGGTGCGATGGAGGCGGCGGTCTCGAATTTCGTGTCCCCCGGAGACCGTCCCGTCGTCGTGCTGGGCGGCAAGTTCGGAGAGCGCTGGGCAGAACTCTGCACCGCCTACGGCGCCGCGCCCGAGTGTGTGGACGTGGAGTGGGGACAGGCGGTGACTCCGGAGGCGGTGCGCGAGGCATTCGAGCGGGTGCCGGAAGCGCGCTGCCTCTTCGTCCAGGCTTCCGAGACCTCAACCGGCGTCTACCACCCGATCCGGGAACTGGCCGCGGTCGTCCGCGAGCATCCCGATCGTCTGATCATCGTGGACGGGATCAGCGCGGTCGGAGTGCATGATCTCCCGACCGACGCGTGGGGCCTCGACGTGGTGATCTCGGGAAGCCAGAAGTCGTTCATGCTGCCCCCGGGCTTGGCCTTTCTCTCGCTCTCGGAGCGCGCCCGCGCGGAACTCGGACGCGCCACCGGGCCGCGCTACTACTTCGACCTGCGCAAGGAGCTGGCGGTCCAGCCCGAAAACCAGACCGCCTTCACGCCCGCGGTCTCGCTGATCTTCGGGCTTCGCGAATCCCTACAGATGATGCTGGCCGACGGGCTGGCCGTTGCATTCGAGCGGCACGCGATGCTTTGTCGGGCCACGCGCGAGGCCGCGGTGGCGCTTGGGCTCAAGTTGTATGCGCCCGTCTCGCCCTCCCACGCCTGCACCGCGATCCGTGTTCCCGACGGTCTCGATGGCAAGGGCTTGGTAAGACGGCTGCGCGACGTCTACGGCTTTACGATTGCGGGGGGGCAGGGAAGGGCCGCGGGCAAGATCTTCCGCATCGGACACATCGGTGACCTCGATGCGTTCGATACGATCGCCGCGGTGGCGGCGCTCGAGATGGCGCTCTCCGACCTGGGTTTTCCGATCAAGCTGGGCGAGGGGACGCGTACGGCCACCGAGCTGCTGCGTGACTTCCCGCCGCGCGGGGGCTGAAGCGTGCCCCGCATCCTGATCTCCGACAAGCTCTCGGATCGTGGACTCGCAGTGCTCGAGGCGGCCCGGGATATCGACTTCGATCACCGACCGGGCCTCGATCCCGAAGAACTGGCCCGGATCCTCCCCGACTACCAGGGCCTGATCATTCGCAGCGGCACGAAGGTGACAGCCGAACTGCTGCGCGAGGCCCGGGAACTGCGCGTAATCGGGCGTGCTGGGATCGGCGTCGACAACGTCGACATTGCCGCCGCGACCGAGCGCGGAGTCCTGGTGATGAACACGCCCGAAGAAAACGCGATCACGACCGGCGAACACGCGATCGCGATGCTGATGGCACTTGCGCGTCAGATCCCGCAGGCGACCGCGACGCTCAAGGCAGGTCGCTGGGAGCGGGCGAGCTTCAGCGGCACGGAACTCTTCGACCAGGTCCTCGGGGTCGTCGGGCTCGGAAACGTCGGTACGATCGTGGCGGACCGCGCCCACGGTCTCCGCATGCGCGTGATCGCTACGGACCCGCTCGTCACCGAGGAGCGCGCGCAGCGGATGGGCGTCGAACTCGTCTCGCTCGACGAACTCCTAGAGCGCGCGGACGCCGTCACGGTCCACGTTTCGCTCACCGAGTCCACCCGGGGGTTGATCGGGTCGCAGGCCTTTTCGAAGATGAAGCCCGGCGTGCTGATCGTGAACGTGGCGCGCGGCGGAATCGTGGACGAGCGTGCCCTGCTCGAGGCGATCGAGTCAGGCGTGGTGCGGGGCGCTGCCCTCGATGTCTTCGAGGAGGAGCCACCTCCCGCCGACCACCCGTTACTGGCGCGCGAAGAGGTGATCGCGACCCCGCACCTCGGGGGCTCGACCGCGAAGGCGCAGCTCAACGTGGCGATCGCGATCGCGGAGCAGGTCCGCGACTTTTTTCGCGCGGGCGTCGTTAGCAACGCGGTGAATCTGCCGTCGGTGTCGGCCGACGAACTCGAGGATCTGCAACCGTTCATCCAGCTTGCCGAGAAGCTGGGTCTGCTTCAGGGACAGCTCCACCCCGACGGGATTCGCGAGGTCGAGGTGGAGTTTGCGGGTCAGGTGACCGAGCTCGACGTACAGCCCCTGACCCTGGCGGTGTTGAAGGGCCTGCTCGAGCCCTGGGTAGGGGAGCGCTTGAACTTCGTCAACGCGCCTCATATCGCGCAGCAGCGCGGGATCCGCGTGATCGAATCGAAAGCGGCGGTGCCCGAGGACTTCGTGAGCCTCGTGACGGTGCGGGTACAGGGCGCCAAAAGGAGCGGCCGCGTATCCGGAACCCTGATCGGACGCACGCAGCCCCGCATCGTCCGGATCGACGATTTCCTGCTCGAGGCCGTGCCCGAGGGTGCGACGCTGCTGATTCAGAACAGAGATCGCCCCGGCGTCGTGGGACACATCGGATCGGTGCTCGGGGAGAGCGGCATCAACATTTCGCGCATGCAGCTCGCGCTCTCCCTCGACGGGGGCCAGGCGCTGCAACTCCTGAACGTCGATCCGGCTCCCGGAGGAGAGGTGCTCGCGTCGCTCCATCGGATCGACGGCGTCGAGTCGGTCCACCTGATCGACCTCGGCGGCCGGGTGACCTGAGATGCCCAACGTCGTCTGCATCGGGGCGCAGTGGGGGGACGAAGGCAAGGGGAAGATCGTCGACCACCTCGGACTCAGCGCGGACCTCGTGGTTCGCTTTCAGGGCGGACCCAACGCCGGCCACACCCTCGTGGTCGAGGGCCAGAAGACCGTTCTCCACCTGATCCCGTCGGGGATTCTGCGCGAGGGGACGCTCAACCTGATCGGGCCGGGCGTGGTCGTCGCACCCGAGACCCTGCTGGACGAGATCGAGGGACTCGAGCAGCGGGGCCTCAAGGTGCAGCGGGACCGGCTCAGAATCTCGGACCGCGCGCACGTGATCCTGCCCGTGCACCGCGCGCTCGACGAGGCGCGCGAGGAGGCGCGGGCCGGGGCCGCGATCGGGACCACCGGACGCGGAATCGGTCCGGCGTATGAGGCCCGGGTCGGGCGGACGGGGATCCGCATCCAGGATCTGCTGGAGCCCGACACCCTTGCAGCGTGCATCGACCTTGCGCTCGAAGAGCGAAACTACCTGCTCAAAAATCTCTACGCCTGGTCACCCTTCGATCCGGAAGAGGCCTATGCCCTGGCGCGCGAGTGGGGTGTACGCCTCGAGCCCTACGTCGACGACGTGAGCGTGACGCTCGACCGATCGTTGCGCGAGGGGCATTCGGTGCTGCTCGAGGGCGCGCAGGGCACGCTGCTCGACATCGATCACGGAACCTATCCCTTCGTGACCTCGTCGACCACGCTCGCGGGTGGCGCCTGTGCGGGGGCCGGGATCGGGCCGACCCACATCGACCACGTGCTCGGCATCAGCAAGGCCTACACCACCCGCGTCGGCGGCGGGCCGTTCCCCACCGAAGACCGCGGGGCCGCCGGCCGTCACCTGTTCGAGGTTGGCGACGAGTACGGGGCGACCACAGAGCGCAAGCGCCGCTGCGGCTGGCTCGACCTAGTGGTGCTGCGGCACGCGGTCCGGGTCAACGGGGTGACCAGCCTCGCGCTGCTCAAGCTCGACGTGCTCACGGGCCTCTCCGAGATCCGGGCCTGTGTCGAGTACCGGGCTCTCGGCGAACCGGTCCGCGACTTCCCGGCGAGCATTCGCCGGCTCGAAGCCTGTGAGTCTGTCTACAAGAGCTTTCCCGGCTGGAACGAGCCCATCGGTGAGGTGCGCGAGTTCGAGGCGCTTCCCGCGGCGGCCCGGGACTACGTCTGCTGGATCGAGGACGAGCTCAAAGTCCCGGTGTCACTCATCGGTGTCGGACCGGACCGCGACGCGATCGTCGAGCGCGTGAATCCGTTCCAGGCCTAAGGCTGAGCGTGCTGGCGCCCCTCGTCCTTTGCCTGATCCTGCTCGCCTCTCCGCCGGTCCGGGCCGCGACTTCGTGTACGGCCGAGTGCCAGGAACTCGCGCGCCAGGGCCTGCTCGAGGAGGGCCTCGGCATCGACGAGTGCAAGCGGACCGTCTGTGTCGAGGATGCGCGCGTTCACTACCAGGCCGGGCGCTACGAGCAGGCGCTGGCCAGTCTCGATCACATCCGGGAACTGGCCGCTGAGTACGAGGCATACCAATTCGAGCGAGGGCTCGTGCTGTACGCGCTCGACCGTCACGAGGATGCGCTCGCGAGCTTCACGCTCGTGACCGACGCGCACCCCGAAAGCATGCGGGCCGGCGCGCAGCGGGCGCACCTGCTGGTGCGGCTCGAACGGCCGGACGAAGCGCTGGCGCAGTTCCGGGCGCTGCACGAGGTCCCCCAGGCCGAGGTCGAGCACGCCGGAATCCGGTCGAAGTCGTACCTGCTCGGGAACATCGGGATCATCGAACTGCGTCAGGGCAAGCTCGAAGCCGGCCGTAAGCATCTCGACGAGGCGCTCGCGATCGACGGCCGGAACAGGGTGGCCGGAACCTACCTCTACCGCGTGGTTCCGGCGCTCGAGTCGGGGGCGCTCGGCCCCGACGGGATCGCGCTGCTGCTGAGCGGCAGCGAGCACAGATCGCTCGGGCTGGCCGGGGACGCGGCCCGGGATTTCGAGCAGCTGGTCGAAGCGTGGCCGCGCTTCGGCCTGGGCTGGCGGATGCTGTCCGAGCTCCAGGTGGCGCGTGCGGCGTACGCGGAGTGCGAGAGCCTGCTCCGCCGGGCCGAGGGCTTCCTTCCCGACAACATCGAGATCCGGGTCCAGCGAATTCGCTGCCAGTTGCTGTGGGCCGGGCCCGAGGCCGAGGATTCCAGCGCGGCGATCGCGGAACTCGAGCAGGTCGCGCTCGAGCATCCCGAGAATGTCCGTGCCCAGGACCTGCTGATGGCACTCGATCGCCCGCTCCCGGTCCGGGGCCGGGCGCCGGCGAAGAGCCCCGAACCCGCCGAGAGTCCTTGAGCTTCGGGCCGCAGTTCCGGATCATCCCTCCGGGCCTGTAGCTCAGTTGGTAGAGCAGCGGACTTTTAATCCGTCGGTCCCGGGTTCGATCCCCGGCGGGCCCACCAACGATTTCGGAGAGGGATGGCGGGCGATGCCCCGCGGAGGGATGCCCATGCCGGTTCGACTTCTCTGGCTGCTGCTGCTGGTCGTGGCTTCCGGCTGCAACGGCCCGCTGGGACTCATGGCGGGCGGTGAACTCGACGGCGAGGTCAGGCCTGCACCCAGCGACTGGGGTTTTGCCGGGGACTACGGAACTGTTCAAATCGAGACGCGGCCCGAGGATCCCTACTCGGTCAACATCGCCTACACGATCATCGACGGCCGGCTCTACATCAACGCGGGTGACACCGAAACGGCCTGGGTCAAGAACCTGGCCGTAGACCCGCGGGTCCGGCTGCGGATGGATGGTGTGCTCTACGGTCTGCGCTCCGAGCGCGTGACCGACCCCGACGAGATCGCGGCCTTTGGCCGGGCCTGGACCGGCCAGTCGGTCTTCCGGCGCGACCCGTCCGGGCTCGACCCGATCTTCATCTATCGACTCGTCGCCCGCTAGGCCTTCCGCGATCGGCGCGAGCCCCGAGCGAACGCGGCGCGCGTCGCTCCCGGAATGCGACGCCTACGAATCGTCGTGCGCGGATCGGGCGCGATCGAAGCGCGTCCATTCCGGCGCGACGGCCTCGGCGATGCGTTCCGCCATCAGCCGATGTCCGCGTGCGTTGGGGTGGATCCGGTCGCCGAAGTAACTGCGATCTCTCGGACTGAAGGGCCGGAGCCGCTGGGACGGGAGCAGTCTCGGAAGATCCACCAGGGTCAGCTGGTTCTCGGCCGCGAAGTGACGCAACAGGCGCTCGTGATGCGTGAAGCCCTGGTACCAGGGCACGATCAGCGTGAGGTGGATCCCGCGCTCGGCACACAGTTCGAGGATGCGCTCGAGCATCAGGCGTCGCGTGGGTCCCGGCACCCTGGGCCTTCCGCCCTCGGTGACTTCTGCCGTCGGGGGATCTTCGCCGGTCTGAGTCAGCGACGGCCGCAGCAACTTCGCGATCCCGCGTGCCAAATTGCTGTGCTCCAGCAGCCAGGCGCTGAGGCGCGCGGTCGGCTCGAGTCTCTGCTGGAGCAGTTCCCAGTCGTCGAGTCCTTCACCCGGATCGCCCGCTCCCGCATCGCGTGCCCGGAGGTAGTCCACGGGCAGGAAGTCGTTGTAGCCGAAGTAGACCAGCACCGCGTCGGGGTCGAGGTCGAGGCCCCGGAAGCGAAGCAGCGCGAAGCCCTGCACGATCGAGTAGCCGTGGGAGCCGGCATTGATCACGCTCACGCGCTTCCGGTTGATGGGGGGAAGCGACGCCTCTAGCAGGTGACTGTAGGTCTCGTCCGAATCTACGCCGGCTCCGAAGGTGCTCGATTCGCCCAGGGAGAGGACGCGAAATTCTCCGGGCGCCTTGTGCCCGACCTCGGGTCCCCGGAAACCGAGGTTGTTGGTCGCGAACTCGGGCGTCGAGACGTTCTCCCGGAGCCTCCAGAACAGCAACGGGTCATAGACCCTGGCGTTCGACCAGTGAGGGTGCTCGGGCGTGATCAGCGGGGCCGAGGGGCCCGGGAAGCGGCCAAGGGCGTAGGAGGCGATTTCCAGCAGCCCCAGGCCGGCGGCCGCGATCGAGAGCCCGACCAGCGGGTCCCACCAGCGGTTGCGGCGACGGCGATCGGGTGCCGGCAAGCGGATCTCTCCCTGTCACTGGGCGTGGAAGGCGGACCCCGGAGGGTAGGGGGTCCGGGCCGGGTTTCGCGAACCCTCCTCCGGGCTGGCCCGTCTGAGCTATCCTGTCGGGGATCGTTAGCGAGCGAGGGAGACGGGCATGGAGAAACTGGAGCTCAAGGGCCATCTAGACGCGATCCAGGAAAACGGGTTTACGATCCTCGAAAACGTGTTCACGCCCGAGCGGGCCGACGCCTTCCGCAAGCGGATCCGAGAGATCGAGCGCGATACGCTCCATCCCCTGGAGCCCGGAGAAAAGGAGGAGGACAGTTCCTTCTTCCGGACCGCGGGCCTGCTGCGGCTCGATCGGCTCTTCTGGGACGTGCCGATCGATCCCACGGTCACACAGGTGGTCGAGGGCGTGCTGGGTCCGGACTATCTGCTCTCGACCTTCTCGGGCATCGACCTCAAACCCAACGGCGGCAACATCCAGCCGCTGCATCCCGACGATGCCCTGGTTCCGGTCCCGCGCCCTCACGAGCGCCCGATCGGTTGCACGGTCATGTGGGTGGTGACGGAGTTCAACCAGCGTACGGGCGGGACCCGGCTCCTCCCCGGAAGCCAGCGCGAGCCGCTCGACCTCTTGTTTCAGCAGGACAGCGAGCGGATGCGTGAGACGATCCAGCCCGACATGAAGGTCGGCAGCGTCCTGGTCTTCGACCACGCACTCTTCCACGGCGCCTCCGACAACCCGTCCGACGAATGGCGGCTCGGCCTCCAGGTCTCGTACCACGCCGGCTGGGTGCGGCCCTACACGAACTGGTTCCGCTCAGTCCCGATCGAAGAGGTGCGCGAGTTTCCGGAGAAGCTCCGCGACCTGCTCGGCTACAAGACCTACAACGGGATCGGGAGCGCCAACTTCGAGCCCGGCTCGTATCGGGAGAATTACACCGGCAAGGGCCGGCCCCGCGAGCCGCGCCTCTCTCTCGATTGAGGCGTCGCGCCGCGTCCGCTGAGTTCGATCAGAGCGTCGTGACGGCGAGCGCGTGAGAGTACGACCGCTCGGCGTGATTGGGGCGGAGGTCGAAGGCGTCGACCTGCTGGACGTCGACGATGCAGTCTTTGCGCGCATCTACGCCGCCTGGCTCGAGCACGCGGTGCTGCGCTTTCGCGGCCAGGAACTCGACGACGCGTCCTTGCAGGAGTTCAGTCAGCGCTTCGGTCCGCTCGAGAGCGCGCCCATGGGACTGCTTCCAGGCTCGGTGCGTGCGCGCATCTCGAATCCCTACATCGCCACGATCTCGAACATCGCCGTCGATGGACGCCCGATCGGGGGCCTCGCGGCGGCAGAGGCAGCCTGGCACACCGACATGTCGTACATCGAGCAGCCACCGACCGCGAGCGTACTTCACGCGGTCGAGGTGCCTTCTTCGGGCGGCGACACCCACTACTGCAGCATGTACCACGCGCTGGATGCGCTCCCCGATTCGTTGCGCGCTCGCGTACAGCGCCTCTCGCTCAAACACGACGCCGCCCACGACAGCATCGGAAAACTCCGGCCGGGCTTCGACCACGCCCCGAGCCCGGTGGAGGCCCCCGGCTGCGTGCATCCGATTGTGAAGACGCATCCCGAAACGGGCCGCCGGGTCCTCTTCCTGGGCCGACGCCAGGACGCCTACCTGCCCGGGCTCGCACTCGACGAGAGCGAGGCCCTGATCGATGAGATCTGGCGCTACGTGGCCCTGCCCGAGCACTGCTGGACCCAGCAGTGGCAGGTCGGCGATCTGGTGATCTGGGACAACCGCTGCGTGATGCACCGCCGCGGGGCCTTCGACCCTGCGAGCCGCCGACTGATGCGCAGAACCCAGATCCAGCCGCGGGCCGAGGTCTGAAGCGGGCGTCTAGCCGGTAATCTGGGGTGCGACCCTCCTACTCCGTGCAGCGCGGCGGCCAGCGGCTGGCTCGTACCCGAAGTCGAGGCGGCCGCTTATACTCCCGGGCGTCCGGGGGATTGGACCCCCGGCTCGGAGGACCTCGATGACCGACGCGAATGGGTTTCAGCGATTTCAGGGGACCGAGGGCTACATCGCCTCGAAGCCCCTGATCGACGCCGTCAACTGTGCGGTTGCGCTCGAGCGGCCGCTGCTCGTCAAGGGTGAGCCCGGCACGGGAAAGACGACGCTCGCCCAGCACGTGGCCGCGGGCCTTGGCATGCCGATTGAGTACTGGCACATCAAGAGCACCTCCAAGGCCAACGAGGGGCTCTACGTCTACGACACGATCCAGCGTCTCAACGACGCGCGTTTCGGCGAGGGCGACGTCAAGGACATCCGCCACTACATCAAGTATGGGCCGCTCGGGCGGGTTTTCGCGGCCTCGGAGCGCCAGGTGCTGCTGATCGACGAGGTCGACAAGGCCGATATCGAGTTCCCGAACGACCTGCTGCGGGAACTCGACGAAATGCGCTTCAGCGTGATGGAAACCGGGGACGAGATCGTGGCCAAGGAGCGTCCCGTAGTGATCATCACCAGCAACAACGAGAAGGAACTTCCGGACGCCTTCCTGCGCCGCTGTGTGTTTCACTTCATCGACTTTCCCGAGCCAGACCTGATGAAGGAGATCGTGGACGTTCACCACAAGAACCTCGATGCGACGCTCCTGGATCAGGTCCTGATCAAGTTCTACTGGCTTCGGAGTCAGCGCGAGCTGCGCAAGAAGCCGTCGACCTCGGAACTCATCGACTGGATCGCGGTGCTGCTGCGTTCCGGCATCTCGAAGAAACAGGTCGAAGAGCACCTGCCCTTCGTGGGAACGTTGCTCAAGAACGAGCAGGACACCGAAGCCCTCTCCCAGTTCGAGGAGTCCGATACCACGCTGCCGAGTTCGTGGAGCGAACTCGGGCCCCGCTACCAGCAGTAGAGGCCCCGTGTTCCTCGAACTCTTCTACCAGTTGCGCGAGCACGGCGTTCCCGTCGGCATCCAGGAGTGGATGATGCTGATGCGCGCGCTCGTGCTCAACCAGCACCGCTCGAGTCTGAGCGGCTTCTACCACGTCTCGCGCGCGTGCCTGGTCAAGAGCGAGGTCTACTTCGACATCTTCGATGCGGTCTTTGCCTCGATCTACGGAGGTGTCGAGGGAGAACTCGAGGTGACCGACGAGTTGCTGAAGTGGCTCGAGGACCCGAAGGAGTTCGAGGGTCTCACCGACGAACAGCGCGCGATGATCGAAGAACTCTCGCGCGACGAGCTGCTGCAGAAGTATCTCGAGACGCTCGCCGAGCAGGACGAGCGTCACGACGGGGGCGGTCGCTGGATCGGAACCGGTGGGCACTCGCCCTTTGGCCATGGCGGCAAGCACCCGACCGGGCTTCGGGTCGGGGGTCCCGGCGGGGGACGCTCCGCGATGAAGACCATCGAGGAACGTCGTTACCGCGCCTACCGAACCGACGAGACGCTGGATCTGCGCAGCACCAAGGTCGCGCTCAAGCGCTTGCGGAACCTGACCCGGCTCGGAAATCCCGAAGAACTCGACCTCGACGAAACCATCGACGAGACCTGCCGCCAGGGCGGCGAGATCGACCTCGTGTTTCGACCCGAGAAGCGCAACAACGTGCGCTTGCTGCTCTTGATGGACGTGGGTGGCTCCATGGATCCTTTCTTCCGACCGGTGAGCCGGCTGCTGACGGCGATGCACGAGGAGCGGGGNCTGCGCGACTTCCGCGCGTTCTATTTTCACAACTGCATGTACGAGAGCGTCTACAGCGAGCCGCGTCTCTACCGCGAGTTCGCGATCCCGACCGGCGATCTGCTGCGGCGCTTCGGCGAGCGCTGGAAGCTCCTGGTCGTCGGCGATGCATCCATGCACCCCCATGAACTCATGAGCAGCCAGGGCAACATCGATCCCCGGATGGAGACCGAGACGCCCGGGATCGTCTGGCTGCAGCGCCTGGTCGGTCACTTCGACCGCAGCGTCTGGGTCAACCCCGAGCCCGAGAACGGCTGGGACCAGGTCCGCACCAACACCATCATCCGGCGCGTGATTCCCATGTACGAACTCACCGTCGACGGCATCGAGCAGGCCGTGGCGGCCCTGATCGGCGCACGCAAGGCCGCCTGAGACGCCCAGCTCGCTCGGGGCCGGGTCTCTGCGACGCCGGGACGGATGCCCCGCGCCCGATTGACCGCCGGGCCGCGCACAGGGTAATCAGGGGCTCCGGAGATTACCGTCTCGGAGGCGGGGGAAGACGGGGTTCATAATCCCGGTGAGGGTCGCGTGCGCGCGATCCGGGTAGACCGGGTCGCGCTCGAGCGTGCATGCTCGTGCCAGCCGGGAACTCGATCCGGGCAAGGAGCTTGAGATGGCGAGCCAGGAAGACACGCTCTACGAGGTTCGGGATCGCGCGGCGTGGATCACGCTGAATCGGCCCGAAGCGCGCAACGCGCTCTCGGCCGGACTCGTGACCGAACTCTACGATCATCTCGAGGCCGCGAATTCCGACGACGCGGTTCGCTGCATCGTGCTCACTGGCAACGGCAAGGCCTTCTGCGCGGGCGCGGACCTCAAGAATCCGCCGGGACAGGCAAGCAGCGGCGGCCGCGCGGTGACCTACCCCGAGGTACTGGCCGGGATCTGGGAAGGTCCCAAGCCCGTAATCGCCGCGGTCAATGGGGCGGCCTTCGCCGGTGGGCTCGGCCTGGTCGGGGCGGCCGATATCGTGATCACTTCCGAGGTCGCGACCTTTAGCTTCAGCGAGGTCAAGATCGGCGTGATCCCGGCCATCATCTCGGTCGTGTGTCTGCGAAAGCTCGGGCCGCACCACGGGATGCGGCTCTTCCTGACCGGTGACCGTTTCGACGGAAAGCAGGCGGTCGACTACGGACTGGCGCATAAGGCGGTCCCACCCGACGAACTCGCTGCGGCGGTGCAACAGGAAATCGATGCCATCGCGCTCGGGGCTCCGAACGCGGTTGTTGAGTGCAAGAAGCTCGTGCGGGCGGTGCCGGAGTTGTCGCTGCGGGAGGGGTTCGAGCGGACTGAGAAGTGGAGCGCGGAACTGTTCCGGTCGAAAGAGGCGCGCGAGGGCATGGCGGCGTTCCGCGAGAAGCGGAAGCCCAGCTGGGTTACGGACTAGGAACCCGGTCAACCAGAAGGGAAGTAGCGTGAGCGAAGCACTTCGAGTTGCGAACTGCAGCGGCTTTTACGGGGACCGTCTGGCCGCGGCCCGCGAGATGGTCGAGGGCGGCCCGATTGACGTTCTGACCGGCGATTACCTCGCCGAGCTCACGCTCATGATTCTGCTCAAGGATAAGCTCAAGAATCCGGAGCAGGGTTTTGCCAAGACCTTCCTGCGCCAACTCCAGGACGTGGCCAAGACCTGCAGCGAGCGCAACATCAAGATCGTCGTGAACGCCGGCGGGCTGAATCCGTCCGGACTCGCCCGTGCAGCGGATGCAGTCTACGAAGAAGCCGGGATCGCCGCGGCCGTGGCCTACATCGAGGGCGACGACCTGCTGCCGCGGCTCGCGGAGCTTCAAGCGCAGGGAGAGACGCTCGAACACCTCGACCGCGGGGTACCGCTCTCCGATCTCGACGCCGAGGTGCTGAGTGCGAACGCCTACCTGGGCGGATTCGGGATCGTCGCGGCGCTCGACCGAGGGGCCGATCTCGTGATCTGCCCGCGCGTGACCGATGCCTCCGTCGTGGTCGGCCCCGCAGCCTGGAAGTTCGGCTGGGCGCGCGACGACTGGGACCGGCTCGCATCGGCCGTGGTGGCGGGCCATATCATCGAGTGCGGCACGCAATGTACGGGCGGGAACTACGCATTCTTCAAGGAGATCCAGACGATCGAGCGACCGGGCTTCCCGATCGCCGAGATGTACCCCGACGGGAGCTTCGTAATCACCAAGCACCCCGGGACCGATGGCGAGGTCTCGGTGGGCACAGTTACGGCGCAGCTTCTGTACGAGATCGGCAGCACTCAGTACGCAAATCCAGACGTCGTTGCGCGTTTCGACACGATCCAACTCGAGCAGGAGGGACCCGACCGCGTGCGCGTGAGCGGGATTCGGGGCGAGCCCGCACCGCCGACGACCAAGCTCTGCATCAACTACATGGGCGGCTACAAGAACAGCCTAACCTTGATGCTGCCGGGACTCGACATCGAGGACAAGGCGCGCACCGCAGAAGAGAGCTTTTGGGGCTTCGTCGGCGGCCGGAGCCAGTTTCAAGAGACCAGCGTGCAGATGCGGAGGGGCGCTTCCGACGACTCCGAGGCCTTCGCGCTGCTCACCATTGCAGCCCGCGACCCCGACGACCGCAAGCTCAGCCGCTCCTTCTGGAATGCCGCGATCGAGATGAGTCTCTCGAACTACCCGGGCTTCGGGATGTCGAGTGCCAGCCGCTCCGCGACCGGGATCACGGTCTATTGGCCCGCGCTGGTCTCCTCGGACAAGATCGATGAACGGGTTTACGTCGCCGGCGATGTCGTCCGGATTCCGCCGCCCGAGCGGCCCGCCTCCTTCGATCCGATTCCGCCAGCGCAGGTGCCGGCCGGTGAAGTACCCGCGGGGCCGACCCGAATCGCGCCGATCGGGACGGTTCTCGGTGCGCGGTCGGGAGATAAGGGCGGAAACGCCAACGTCGGCTTCTGGGCCCGGACACCCGAGGCCTACCTCTGGATGGCGGACTTCCTGACCCCCGAGCGGATTCAGGAACTGTATCCCGAAGCCCGGGACATGCGGGTCGAACGCTTCGACCTTCCGAACATCCTGTCCGTGAACTTCGTGATCCATGGCCTGCTCGGCGAGGGCGTGTCGGCTTCGCTGCGGACCGACCCGCAGGCCAAGATGCTGGGCGAGGAACTTCGCGCCGCTCGTGTTCCGATTCCTGAGTCGCTGCTGGAACCGCCTCCGAAATGAGTTCGGAGAACGGAGCCGGCGTTCGCTAGCGGGCGCGAAGCGTGGCTGCGACACTCGACTGGTACGGCTGCGCGACCTTTCGGCTTCGGATCGCCGGACTCACGATCTTCCTCGACGCGTATATCGATCGGGTTGCCGGTGCCCCCGGTCCGGGTCTGCGCGCGGACGACGTCGATGCGTGTGACTGGATCGTCGTGGGTCACTCGCACTTCGACCACCTGTACGGAGCCGAGCGGATTTCGGCCAACACGGGTGCGCGGATCATCGGAAGCTACGAGACGGTACGTGTGATGCTGGCAGCCGGGGTCCCGCTGGATCGGATGATCTGCGTGTCCGGAGGCGAGACGGTCGAGCTCGGTCCTGGTGTGACGGTCTCGGTCTACCCGAGCCAGCACTCGTGCGTCTGGTCACACCGACAGATGGCGCAGCCCGACCAGGTTTGTCTCGGCGATCTCGGTGTGACCTGGCAGGAACAGCAGGCGCGTTTCGCGAAGCTCAGGGCGTTTCTGGGGACCGAGTTGGATGCCGGCGCAGTTGACCACCTGCGAGCCAGTGCTCAGGGGGCGCGCGGCGATGGGGGTGCGCTGGTGTATCTATTCGATACGCCCGACGGGAGCGTGCTGTATCAGGACACCTCGGGGTATTGGACCGGGATCTTCCAGAATTTGCGCCCCGACGTTGCGATTCTCGCTGCGGCCGGGCGGGGCAATATCGACGGAGACCCCATCCAGGGGTCCCTCTCACGCTTTGTGGCGCGACAGGCCGAACTGCTGCGGCCGACCCGTCTGATCCTCTGCCACCACGATGACTGGCTTCCGGGCTTTTCGGTCGATACCGACGTCAAGCCCATCCGCGAGGAGCTTGCGCGCGTGGTTTCGCGCACGGAACTGCTCGAGCTCGGCTACCTCGACGGCACGCGCATTCTGCCGGCTCGCTAGGCCCCGG
>JABSQV010000032.1 GCA_013215565.1 Myxococcales bacterium
CCGCCGCTTGCGGAACTCGCGCTCAAGCGGCGCGCGATCTGGAACTCGCGGGACGAAGTCCGCAGATCGTGGTCGAAACCCGGACACGCCTTCGGGCACTGGACTGAAGCCGCGCTCGAACTCTACCTGCAGGAAGGCTTTCGCGACAGGCGCGAGGGCGGAATCGAACTGAAGTGCCCGGTCGAGGTGGAAGCCGCCGTATTCAACCACCACGGCTCGCTCGACCTGTTCGCATGCGCGGCCCGGGTCGAGGTTCCTGCGCTGTTTCTCCGGGCGAGCGGCGGGAACTTCCCGCGCTCGCTCTACGAAGAACTCGCAGCCGTGATTCCAAAAGCTCGCATCGAAGATATCGAGGCGGGACACCTGGTTCCGATGGAAGCGCCGGAACTGCTCGCGGAGCGGTTGCTCTCATTCGGCCCGGCGGTCTGAGACGGGTCCAGGTCGGGTTGCAGTTCGCGCCCGGCCTAACCGAGTTCGGCGCGCGCCTAGTCGATTCCGTAGAGCTCGGCGACGTTCCGGTACAGGATCCGGTCGACCTGCTCCTGCGTGAGTTCGGCGGTGTGCTCTTCGAGGATCGCGGCCGAGTCGGGCCAGGTCGAGTCGCTGTGCGGGAAGTCGTTGGCCCACATCAGCCGTTCGTGGTTCATTAGGTTCGCAATCTTGAAGGCGACCCAATCATCCTGGAAGGTCGTGTAGACGTTCTCGCGAAAGTACTCGGAGGGAAGCTTCGAGAGCGCCTGACCTGGCGGGAGCCAGTTGCGGTGCCGCTTGTAGGCGTGGTCCATCCGGTACATGTAGTGTGGGACCCAGCCGGCGTCGGCCTCGACACACACGATCTTCAGCTTCGGGTGCCGTTCGAACACACCCCCGAGCACGAAGGTCCCCAGGATGTCCTGGCAGCCGCGCACGATCGTCAGGAACCCGTTCATCCGCGGCCCGCGGACCGGCGCGCCATCGGACGCGGTCGTCAGGATGTGAAACGAGAGCGGCAACTCGAGCGCGATCGCGGCCTCAAAGAACTCGTCGTAAATCGGGGAGTCGTAGTCTTCGGCGGCCGGGTTTCCCGGCATCATCACACCCCGCAGACCCAGCGCCCGAATCGCGCGCAGGTCCTCGATCCCCTCTTCGGGAGACCGCATCGCGGTCTGGCCGCAGCCGAAGAGCCGATCGGGGTGGGCGCCACAGAACTCGGAGAGCCAGCGGTTGTAAGCGTCGAAGCAAGCCTTCTTGTAATCAAAGTCCGGGTGGTTACAGAGCAGCATGCCGACGCTCGGATAGATGACCTCGCCGTCCACGCCATCGCGCGCCTGGTCGTCGAGGCGGGCGTCGGGATCCCAGCCGCCACGGTGGAGCGCCTCCCAGCGGACGCCGGTCACACGGATTTCCTCGGCGGGTTTTCCGGCCGCCGCGATCAGGCCCATCGGAACAGGACGTTCCATGCCGTCGATCACGAAGATCGCGCCGAGCTTCTCGTGCTCGACCAGATGCGGCGCGCGGTCCTTCCAGCTCGAATCGATGTAGTCGACATAGGTATTCGGTGGCTCGGTGACGTGAGAATCGGCGGACAGTACGCGCTCGGGTCTCATGCCCGACCTCCGCGAATCAGGCGTCCCGGCAGCGGACCTTCCGGATCGCAGAGATCCTGACCGTGTTCCCGAAGCAGGCGGCCGTTCACGATCACGGCCTCGATCCCGATCGCGTCCGAGACCAGGCGGTCGGCTCCGGCCGGAAAGTCCTTCACGCGCCGGAGCGGCGAGCAACCGACACTTTCCGGATCGAACACCACCACATCGCCGGCGAGCCCGGGCTCGAGTCGGCCTCGATCGTGGATCCCGAACACCTCGGCCGAGCGCGAGGTCAACAGCCGCACAGCCTGCTCGAGCGTGAGCACGCCCTTCTCGCGCACCCAGTGCCCCAGCAGGTGGGTCGAGAAGCAAGCATCGCAGAGCTGGCTCGCGTGGGCGCCCGCATCGGAGAGACCGAGCATCGTCGTCGGATGCGCCAGCAACTCGGCCACGGCCTCCTCGTCGGTGTTCATGACCGCCTGCCGGAAGCGCGCTTCCAGCTCGGTCGCAAGCGCCAGGTCGAGCACCAGGTCGACCGGGTGCACGCCGCGCTCGCGTGCCACCTCTTCGACGTTCCGCTCCTCCAGGCTCCGCTCGCTCGGACTCTCCGAAATCACGGTCCGGCCCCAGCCCGTGGCCAGGAGGCCCCCCTTCTCGCTCTGCTCGCGGAACTTCTGTCGGAATTCCGGGTCGGCGTAGATCCGCTTGCGGCCCTCGAAGTCGGCGGCCGAAACCTCCCGGAAGACGGCCATGCTCTCGAACACGAACGGGGCCTTGAACTGGTACTCGAACATGAGCGGCCTGCACGTGACCTGGGGAATCACCTCGACGCCGTCGCGCTGTAGATCCTGCGTGGCTGCGAGCACCCCGCGGTGTCCGTCCGGACCCATCGCACCCGCGAGCAGCGCCGTCCAACTCACGGGCCTCCCGATCTTGCGTTGAATCGCGCTCATCTCGTTCAGGAAGAAGCCGTGGCCGACGGTGGCCTGCATCACGCCATGGCCGGCTTCGCCGAGCGCTCCCGCCAGCGCCTCGATCTCTTCGAGTTCGGCCGCGCGGCTCGGCACCGGCCGGCCCGCGTAGCCGACATGGGTCGGGGACTGCGAAGTCGCAAACCCCAGCGCGCCCGCCGCGAGCGCCTCGGCGACCACGCAGCGCATCTCGGCGATCTCGTCCGCGGTCGCGGCCCGCTCCGTCGATGCTTCACCCAGGACCGAAAGCCGTACCGGGGTGTGGCCCACGAGCGCACCCAGGTTGATGGCCGTACCACGGGATTCGATCGCATCCAGAAACTCGGGAAAGGTCTCGAAGGGCCAGTCCTCGCCAATTCCCTCGCGCAGCGCCGCGAGCGACATGCCCTCGACGTTTTCGAGCGTGCGCAGGATCAGGTCTCGGTGCTCGGGCCGGGTCGGCGCGATTCCGAAGCCACAGTTCCCGACCACGACCGAGGTCACCCCGTGCCAGGGCGAGATCGAAAGCATGCGATCCCAGAAGACCTGGGCGTCGTAGTGGGTGTGGATGTCGACGAAGCCGGGGGCCACCACCTTGCCGGACGCGTCGAGCGTCTGCGTGGCGTCTCCCGTGACCTCGCCCAGTGCCGTGATCCGCCCATCCCGAACCCCGAGGTCGCCGCTCCGAGGCGGCGCGCCGGTCCCGTCCACGAGCGTCCCGCCTCGGATCAGAAGGTCGAAATCAGGCATCCCGGGTCCTCCCCTTCTGGAGTTCACCCGATCATGCTAGCACTGACCCGGACAGCCGTGATCGGGGGGAGAGCGGGCGTGCGGACGATCCTGGTAACGGGCTTCGAGCCCTTCGGACGCGACCGGATCAACCCCTCTGCCGAAATCGCACGCGCGCTCGAGGTCGAGTTCGCGCGAACCGAACGGGAGGGCGTCCGCATCGCGGCGCGCGTGCTCCCGGTTTCACGCAAGCGTCTGTTCGAGGAACTCGACCGCGCGCTCGACGCGCTCCGGCCCGAAGCCCTGGTCGGCCTCGGCCTCGCGGACGGTCGCAGCGTCATCTCGGTCGAAACCCGGGCCAGAAATTTCGAGGAATACTCGATTCCAGATAACGACGGCGCGCAGCCGGCCGGCGAAGTGATCGTGGCGGACGGGCCCGAGGCCCTCCCCTCCACGCTTCCGACCGGAGCGCTGGTCGACGCGATCCGCAGTGAGGGGGTTCCGGCGAGCGAAAGCGCTGACGCTGGAGCCTACCTGTGTAACCGGCTCTACTACGGCGCCCTGCTCCGCGCCCGGGCCGCCCGGAGCGATGCCGGCTTCCGGGCCGTCTTCCTGCACCTGCCGTCGCTCCCCGAATGCGTCGCAGAGGCGGGCGAGGTTCGCGCCTCGATGCCGCTCGCGACGAGCCGGCGTGCGGTCGACGCGGTGCTGGACTACCTGGCGCGATCGCCGGGCTAGATCTGCGAGTAGCCCGAGCCCTTGCGCTCGAAACCGATTCCCTTGCCCGATTCGATCCAGCCGAACTCGCGCAGGATCTCCTGGCTGTAGGTGACGCGTCCGGTGACGCGGTCGAGCGGCTCAGTTGCGAGCAGGAGCGCGGCCCGCGCCATCATCTCGGGCGGCTCGGCATTCGGGTCGTTCTCGTCGCGGAGCAGGCGGTGGAACATCACGCCGGGCGTGGGCACCACCTGGGACGGGCTCACGCAGCTCACGCGGATCCCGGCCTCGTAGACCTCGGCCGCGAGCCCCTGCGTAAAGCGTTCGAGAGCCGCTTTCTCGGCGCCGTACAGCGTGCCCCCGCTCCGCGCCAACACCTGCTTCGGGTACGGGGCTCGGCCGGGTCCGATCGCGGCTCCGCTGGAAATATTCACGATCGCGCCGCGCGCTCGCGGGAGCATGTCGGCGAGCGCGAGCTGTGACAGGTAGAAGGGCGCGTGAAAGTTCACCGAAAACGAACGCAGCCACTTGTTGACCGGGAACTCGGAGACCGGGATGAAGTAGGTCAGGGCCGCGTTGTTCACCAGCACGTCGATGGGGCCGTAGGCTTCGTGCGTATCCGCGACGATCCGCTCGCAGGCCTCGTAGCTCGATACGTCGGCCGCCACCCCGATGGCCTCGCCCCCGGCCGACCGGATCTGTTCGAGCGTCGTCTGCAGCGAGCCCGCAAGCGGATGCTTGCCCTCCTCGAGGGTCCGGGCCGTACACACCACGTGCGCGCCTTCCCGCGCAAAAACGGCCGCGATCTCCTTGCCGATCCCGCGGCTCGCGCCGGTCACGAGGGCCACCTTGCCGTCGAGCTTGCCCATCGATTCCTCCCGGGCTAGTGGTGGAACAGGCGCACGCCCGTGTGCACGAGCGTAATTCCGTGCTCGTTGCAGGCGGTCGCGATGTCCTCGTCGCGCGTCGATCCGCCGGGCTGCGCGATGAAGCGCACCCCGTGACGGGCCGCGTGATCGATGTTGTCACGAAACGGGATGAAGCCGTCGGAGGCCAGACACACCCGGTCGAGCCGATCCAGCCAGTCGTGGCGCTCGCGCTCCGAGAGCGGCGTCGCCGGTTCGTCGAGCGCTTCTTCGAAGGCCTTGCGCTCGAGATCGGTCAGGTCTCCCTCGATGTAGCGCACGCGCCAGTTCACGCGCTCCTGCTGCCGGATGCCTTTGCGGAAGCGCAGCCCGAGCACCTTCGGATGACTGCGCAGCTGCCACACATCGGCTTTGGCTCCCGCGAGCTTGGTGCAGTCGACGCGCGACTGCTGCCCCGCCCCGATCCCGATCATCTGACCATCGAGTGCGTAGCCGATCGAGTTCGACTGCGTGTACTTGAGACAGATCAGTCCCAGCATCAGGTCGCGCTTCGCAGCCGGTGTGAGTTTTCCGCAGACCACCTCTTCGAGATCGGCCTCGCTCACGGGCCGGCTGTTCCGGTCCTGCACCAGGCGCATGCCGAACACTTCCCGCGCCTCGCGTTCGGGGGGCTCGAAGTCCGGGTCGGCCTCGAGGATCAGGAAGCCGCCGCCCTTCTTCTGGCGCAGGATTTCGAGCGCCTCGGGCGCGTAGCCCGGAGCGATGATCCCGTCCGACACCACCCCCTTCAGAAACTGCGCGGTTTCCTCGTCAACGGGTTCGGACAGGGCCGCAAAATCTCCGTACGAAGACTTGGGATCGGCTCCGCGTGCGCGCACGTAGGCGAGCGCGGCGGGCGTGAGTTCGCGGTTTCCGATCTCGTAGGCCGCGGCCAGCTCATCGGAGAGTTCGACCGCCACCGCGGCGCCCGCGGGCGAGACGTGTTTGAAGCTCGCGGCCGCCGGAAGACCCAGCGCCGACCGGGTCTCGTGTACGAGCTGCCAGGCGTTCAGCGCATCGAGCAGATTGATCATCGAAGCGGCACCGCTTAGCAGCTGAATCGGGCTGCCCTCGAGCGCCTCCGCCTGCGCGAAGCCCTGATGAGGGTTGCATCCATAGCGGAGCTTCATTCTGCTTCCTCCCCCATTGCAGTCGCCCCGATGCTATCAGAGGCGCCGGCCTGCACCGGCAGGGCTGCGGCTGTAGGCCC
>JABSQV010000033.1 GCA_013215565.1 Myxococcales bacterium
GGGCTACAAGAGCGGAGAGGGTATGGATCCAGAGTTACTCGCGCAGTTCCATCCGCTCGAGGAGGCCCTGACCGCGCTCGGAGTCAGCGTCTGGCCCATGATCGAGTTCGAAGCGGACGACGGGCTCGCCTCCGCCGCGGCGCTGGCTCGGCCCGACTCCCGCATCGAGAAGATCTTCCTCTGCACGCCGGACAAGGATCTGGCGCAGTGCGTGGTCGGGACCCGGATCGTGTTGCTCGACCGGCGCAAGCGTGCCATCACCAACGAAAAGGGCGTCCTCGAACGCTTCGGCGTGTATCCGGACTCGATTCCGGACTACCTGGCGCTGGTCGGCGACAGCGCGGATGGGTTTCCGGGCCTCCCGGGCTGGGGCGCCCGCTCGACGGCCAGCGTGCTCGCGCGCTACCGGCACCTGGAGGCGATTCCCGACGCGCTCGATCGCTGGGAGGTCAAGCCCCGCGGAGCGGCCCGGCTCGCCGCGGCCCTGGCCAAGGGGCGAGCAGACGCGAGCCTGTTCAAAAGACTCGCGACCCTGCGCCGCGACGCCCCAGTCGGACCCTCGCCCGAGAGCTGGCGCTGGCGGGGCCCCGCGCGGGAGTTCGAGGGCCTCTGCCAACGGATCGGCGCCCCCGAGCTCATCGAAAAAGTCGAACGCTGTGCGGCGGCGCGGGCACGCGCGTGAAGTACTGCGACGCGGATTCCGTACGAAGCGGGTCGCGACTACGCAGCTAGCCTCGCTCGCGAGCGCGGGGCCACGGGTTGAAAACAGGCGTTCGCGCCTCCTGGCGCAGACCCGGGCCGCCCCCTAGAGTTTTCTCCGCTTCGATCCTGGTGCGCACGAATCCGCACTTGCAGGGGAGGAAACCCTTGTCGCGCGTCGCTCTGGTCCTGAACGGATTGATCCTGACCATGATCGGCGTCCGCGCCATGCTCACACCGGCCGCCTTCCTGGGCCAATACGGGATCGAACTCCCGTCGGCGATGGCGCTCGCGGAAGCCCGTTCGATTCACGGCGGCGGGTTCGGGGCACTCGCGATTCTGATGTGGCTGGGGCTCCTGCGCACGCGCCTTCGGATCCCCGCGCTAAGCGCCGCCGCATTCGTGATGCTCGGGCTCGCGCTCGGCCGACTCGTGGGCATCGTTGTCGACGGCGCCACGGACTCCACCACGCTCGTCGCGACCGTCGGAGAGGCGCTGCTGGGCGGCCTCGCGGTGGTCGCACTGATGCGCGAGAACGCGGCGACCTCTGCCGCCAACTGAACCAGCGCGCGGAGTTCAGGGCAGGCAGTTCGCGCAGCGCTTCGCGATCCCAGATTCGAGCAGCCGGGCGCCCTCGACGTCGCGCGGCATCAGCCGCTCAGCTACCGCCGACGCGCGGCTCCAGCGTCAGTCTCGCGGCCGCACCACGACCTTGCCGACCGTACCCCGGCCCACGAGTCGGGTCATCGCAGCCGGCACCTCCTCGAGAGAGATCCGGCTCCGGATCAGAGGCCGGATCCGACCCTGGCCCTGCAAGCGCATGAGTTCGGCGTGCATGTGTTCGACGTAGCCGGGGTTCATCTGGTTGTAGCGGCCCCAGTAGACGCCGAGGATCGAGTAGTTCTTGACGAGCGCGTGGTTGAGCGGGGCGTCGGGGATGCGCCCGCTCGCGAAGCCGATCACGAGCAGGCGTCCCTCCCACGCGATGCACTTGCGCGAAAGGTCCGACACGTCGCCCCCGACCGGATCGAAGATCACGTCGGCCCCGCGACCCCCGGTGGCCTGCTTGACGATCGCGACGAAGTCTTCGCTGCGGTAGTCGATCGCGATCTCGGCACCGAGCTCGCGACAGAGTTTGACCTTGTCGGCCCCGCCCGCGGTCGCGAAGACGCGGGCCCCGGCGGCGGTGCCAAGCTGAATGGCAGCAGACCCGACGCCGCCCGCACCCGCGTGCACAAGCAGCACCTCGCCTGACTGGAGCGCCGCCCGGCGGTGCAGGGCTACGTAACCGGTCTGGTAGCTCACGAGCATCGCGGCCGCTTCATCCGCATCGAGGCCCGGCGGAATCAGGTGCACGCTGCGGTCTTCGGCCAGGGCCTCCTCCGCGAGCGCGCCGTGCGGGGGCGAGGCCAGGGCCATCACGCGCTGACCCAGCGGAGTCCGCGCTTCGCTTCCGGCGGCCACGACCTCGCCAGCGAGTTCCATCCCGGGAATGAACGGCAGCGGCGGGCGCTCCTGGTACTTGCCGCGGCAGAGCAGATCATCGGCGAAGTTGAGCGCGGCGGCCTCCACACGGACGCGGACCTGGTGTGGGCCGGGCTCCGGCACGGGCGCCGCTTCGAGCCGAAGTACTTCGGCGGGATCGCCCAGTTCGTGAACGCGGAGTGCGCGCATGGAATCGACCTCGCTCACGATCTGATCAGGGTCTTCTCGTCGCGCCAGCCTTCGAGCGTTCTAGAAATCTGCTCGCGAACCTGCGCCAGCAGGGCCATGCGGTCTTCGTCCGCGCTGCGTGGGATCGGATCGCCAATTCGCACCCGGATTTCGGTCCCGAACGGGAGCGGGAGCAGATTGAAGCGCAGCAGGCGCCAGGATCCGTCGATGACGGCGGGCACGATCGGGATGTCGGGCGCCGACTCGAGCAGCGCAAGTGCGCCGGCGGGTCTGAAGCGTCCGAGTTCGCCATGGCGCGCGCGGGTGCCTTCGGGATACAGCACCGCCGAGACGCCGCGCTGCGTGACCGTGGCACCGAGTTCGCGGATCGCGCGCGTGGCCTGTTCGCGATTCCGTCGCTCGATCAGCGCGTTTCCGCCGCGTCGCAGGTTGTAGGAAATGCTCGGAATCCAGCGCGCGAGTTCCCGCTTGGAGACGTACTTGGGATAGTTCGTAAACAGCTCGGCGCCCAGGATCGGGATGTCGAACATGCTCTGATGATTGGCCAGGACCAGGTATGCCTGATGCGGAAGCACCTGGGGCGACCGTTCAATCGAGACCCGGGTGCCGGTCAGCCGAAACGCCCAGAGGAGCGATACCTGAAGCGCACCTGCCACGACTTCATGCGGCCGGCGGCCAAACAGCCGGGCCACGCGTTGGAGCGGATCGAAGACCAGCAGGATCAGGCCGAACAGCGTCAGAAACGGGAGCGTGACGACCCAGTCGATCGGGCGTCTACGCACGACGGCCGCCGGGCACGGCCAACTTCACTGCATCGGCGCCGGCTCGCATGCTTGGCCCTTTCCCTGGAAGCCTGGGAAACCCGCGGGGGTGCGTGTCCGGAGTGGCTCCGGTGATACGCGCCGGCCGGCTCAGAGACAGAGTTCGGCCATCAACTCGACGGCCCTCGGGTCTCCACCGACCAGGAGCGTCGTCGCAACGCTCTCCTTCCACTCCGCCACCTGGTCCCGGATCCGCTCCCTGGGACCAATCAGGGCGAGCGCGTCGACCAGATCGTCGGGAACTTCACCCGCGGCCTCCTGCTTCTTCCCGTCCAGATAGAGATCCTGGATCTTCCTGGCCGCGTCGGGCCAGCCCTGCCGGGTGATGTGATCGTTGTAGAAGTTCTTGTTGCGAGCGCCCATTCCGCCCACGTAGAGCGCGACCATGGGCCGGAAGAGCTTCCGGCAGATCTCGATATCGTCGTTCACCATCACCTGGACGGTCGGCATGATCTCGAAGTCGGCCCAGTCCTTGCCGCCACCGGCCTTGGCGAAGCCGGCCTCGATGCTGTCCTTGAACGATCCCAGTCCAGCGGGCGTCGTCCAGATCGGAATGAAGCCGTCGGCCACCTGGGCCGCGGTCTCGATACCTTTCGGCGAGATCGTGGCGGTATAGATCGGGATGTCGGCGCGTCCGTGCAGGATGCTGCGCAGTGGCTTTCCCAGACCGGAACTCCCCGGCCCCGTGTACGGCATCTGGTAGAACTCGCCCTCGAAGCTGACCTTGTCTTCGCGCTTGAAGATCTTCCGCATGATCGTGATGTATTCGCGCGTGCGCTTGAGCGGCTTTCCGTACGCGACCCCGTGCCAGCCCTCGATGACCTGCGGACCCGACGGACCGAGTCCGACCAGCATGCGGCCACCCGAAAGCTGATCCACCGTCATGACCTGCATCGCACACATTGCGGGCGTGCGCGCCGGCATCTGCATGATCGCGGTCCCGAGCTTGATCGTGCTCGTCTGCGCCGCGATCCATGCCAACGGAGTGATCGCGTCGTTTCCCCAGGCCTCGGCCGTCCAGACCGAGTCGTAGCCGAGCTTCTCGGCCGTCTGGATCCGCTCCATGTCGATCTGAATCTGCGGGCCGAAACCACTCGCGTGCGTTCCGAGTTTCATCTCTGCTGTCCTCCGCCTGGCATTGAGTTCGCTGCGCCCCGGGCAATCCCGCGGGCCCGAGGAGACGCTGCGCTCAGGATGCTACCACCTGAAGCATCAAAGGGGTGTTCGCGCCCAGGCACGCACCTTTCACGGCCGGTCCCGCTGCGCCAGCAGCGCTGTCAGCGACGCACGCAGGGTCAGGCGGATTCGCTCTCGTCCCAGCCGCCGGTCGTGTCGCAGGCGATTCCAGGACTCGAACGAGAGCAGCGTATCGACGGCGTCCGCGACCCAGTCGGGTTCGTCCGAGAGTTCCGGGATTCGCGCCTCGACATCCCGACGCAGTTCACGCGCGCTCCGCAGGCTCCGCTTCTCGACGTACGCGGATCTCGCGCGATGAAGAACGCTCGAACGCAGGAACGGGCCGAGTTCCTCGTACAGCGAAATTCGAAGTCCCACCAGTTCGCCGATCCGCTCCGGCAGCGGAGCATCCGACGGGCCCGAAGCCGGGGGATACAGTTCGCGCGCGATCGCGCTCGTTCGAGCATCGAGTTCGGCAAACAGTCCGTCCATGTCGTCGAAGCGACGAAATACGGTCCGAATCCCGACCCCGGCGCGTCGCGCCACCTGCTCTGCCGTCGGCCGCAGGAAGCCCTCGCGCACCAGTTCGAGCAGTGCGTCTAGAATCCGCTCGCGGCTCCGCTTCCCGCGCTGCACGCGCCCATCCGACGGCGCGTCGGGTGCCGACTCGATGGCGCTGTCGGGCTTCATCGCACGCTCCTCGAGAACACACAGCTAGTATGCCAGCAGATTCAGTCTCGATACAAAGATCCGATCAACCAACTGCCGCCGAGTGGTTCGCGATGGACGAACCCTGCCGCGAGACCCCGATACAGGCGGAGTCGCCTAGGAGTCGTCCTGGTAGCCGAGTTCCAGGAGATTCTCCTCGTGGATCTGCTGGGTGATCTGATACTTGGAAAAGATCCAGAGCGACAGCGACGGGAGCGCAATCACGAGCGCGATGAACACGACCGCGAGTCGCTCGACGGCCAGCACCTTCTCGGCATCGGTCTCGGCCGCCGAGAATCCGACCAGGGTCAGGATCGAGCCCTTGATGATGAAGCCGATGCCGCTGATCGACTTCTGGATCAACGCGGGCCCGGCAAAGAAGAGCCCCTCGGAACGGCGGCCGGTTTGCTTCTGACTGTCTTCCACGACGTCGGCCGTCATCGAACCCACCAGGATCCAGGCGAGCACACCCAGGCTCGCAAGCACTGCGCTGTGGCCGAGCATCACCCACCAGAGCGCCCCGAACTTGGGACCGTTCGCGGGCAGGAGACTCGTGCCGTACCAGAGATCCAGCATGCGCAGGATCAGCACAATCGGTCCGACGACGATCGAGACCGAAAACAGCCCGACCGCGAGCCGCTTCTTGTCCCAGCCTCGGGTCAGGAAGCCTGCGAAAATGCTGATCGCCAGGGCCGCACCCAGGTCCACGATCGCAAAGATGGCAATGTCGGATGGCTTCCAGTCCCAGAAGAAGCGGTTGAAGTAGATGCCGAGGCCGGTCGAGAGACCGATGTAGACGCTGAACACCACACCGGCCAGAAATAGCATCAGCCAGGATCGGTGATTGAGGGTCTGGACGATTTCCCCGAGTACCGCGCGCACGCCCTGCGGTCGCTCCCGACGAGGGGCTTCCAGTTCGGGAATGTTCCGGTGCGTGCCGAGACTGAAGACCAGCCCCGCGAGCAGGAGCGAGGCCGCCCCCCAGAATGCGAGCTGATGGTAGCCCTCGAGGTTGTCGTATGACTCGCCCAGGAATACCGCACTCGTCACGTACGCGATGCCCGCACCCCCGATCCAGCCGAAGAAGGAACTCAGCCCGTGGAGTTGGTTGCGCTGCGTGTATTCCTTGGAGAGTTCGGCCCCGAGCGCGGCGCGCGGAACCTCATAGAAGGTCCAGGCCAGCCGCAGACCCGTAATCAGCAGCAACAACTGAAAGAACAGCGCGGTTTCACTGGTGCCGAAGTGTGCCGTGAGCAGCAGGTAGTAGAACGCGCCGCTCGGAATCAGACTCGCGTAGATATACGGATGACGGCGACCGAGACGCGAACGCGTGTGATCCGACAGGTAGCCCAGCAGCGGATCCGAGATGGCGTCCACCACCAGCGCGAGTGCCAGCGCGAGGCCCACGAGCCCCGGCGACAGGCCCAGCACCTGGTTGTAGTAGTAGAAGAGGAAGGCCCCGAGCAGGTTCCCTTTGATCGAAGGAGGGATGGCGCCAACGCCATAGAGTACGAGCGTCGATGGCTTAGCCCTGGTCGCCAAGTCCGGCGCCCTCCCATACGAGGACCTCGGACCTCGACGGGTTGATTCTAGACCTTCAGGCTTCCGCTGTCGCGAGCGGGAGAAATCTGGGACGCGCTCGTGTGCGTCGCGCTGAGAGACCACGCGAGCGCCGCCACCGCTGCAATCGCGAAGATCCCGGCGAGTGCGTGCAGCGAAGATGCCAGCGTCTCGCACGCGCCGAGCCAACCCGCGCGCCCGAGCAACCAGTGCCAGTCGTGGATCTCACCTCCGACCAGCGGGAGTCTCATGTCGCGCGCGTCGGCCATGTAATGGGCGACGTACATCGCGCTTTCCGCAAGCCAGACCCCGCAGACAAGCGCGGAAGAGCGCTGACCCTGCCGGGCGAAGTAGAGCATGCAGGCGAGCGGAAAGAAAAGTTGCCCAACCGTCCCGCCAAGGATTCCGAGCGTCGCACCGAAGGGAGCCAGGAACACGTGGCCGGCCTCGTGGAATGCCAGGTTCACGTAATCGAGGAAGTGGAAGTCGTAGGCGAACACCAGCCAGGCGACGTAGCCGGCCAGCGGGACCCAGAGGAAGCGCGCGAACTCCATCCCGACGCTATCGGCCAGAGCAGGCCCGAACCGAAGCCGGCGCGTCGCCTCGGCTTGCACACGCTGCTCCAGGGCGGAATCGAGGTCGACGCCCGGCGCTGCGACGCTCTGATAGGATGAGCGCCCCATCACTGCGGTGAGCTACATGAAAATCAATCCACCGGTCTTCATCACCTCGGTGGTACTGGTACTGGCCTTCCTGGCCTTCGGCAGCTTGCTCGGGGACACCGCGGCCTGGGTGTTTCCGGCGGCCGTCGATTTCTGCGCCGACTACTTCGGCTGGTTCTACGTCGTCGCGATCGACTTCTTCCTGGTGTTTGTGCTCGGAATCGCGGCTTCGCGGTTCGGAAAGATTCGCCTGGGCCCCGACGATGCGCGTCCCGAGTTCAGCCGCCTCAGCTGGTTCGCGATGCTGTTCAGCGCGGGCATGGGGATCGGCCTGCTCTTCTACTCCGTCGCGGAACCGATCCTCCACTACCTCAATCCGCCCTCAGGCGAAGGGCTCAGTGCCAAAGCGGCCCGGGAGGCCCTTCCGATCACCTTCTTTCACTGGGGCCTGCACGCCTGGTCGGTGTATGTCGCCACGGGGCTCGCGCTCTCCTACTTCGCCTACCGGAAGGGGCTTCCGCTCGCGCTGCGCTCGGTCTTCCAGCCGTTCCTCGGGGACCGGATTCACGGCTTCGCCGGGCACGCGATCGACATCCTGGCCGTGCTCGGCACCGTGTTCGGGCTCGCGACGTCGCTCGGACTCGGCGCGATTCAGATCTCGACCGGGCTCGACTTCCTGTTCGACATCGAGCCCGACCAGCAAACCCAGCTCGCGATCGTCGGAATCGTGACCCTGGCGGCGACCGCGTCACTCGTGAGCGGCGTCCACCGCGGCATCCGTCGGCTGAGCGAACTGAACCTGATTCTCGCAAGTGTACTGCTGCTCTTCGTGTTTGCGGTCGGCCCGACCGCCTTCATCGCCCGCTCCTTCTTCGCCGACCTGGGAACCTACGCGCGAGACTTTGTCAGCCGTTCGTTCTCGGCTGGACTGCTCGGGGTCACGGAATGGGAAAAGGCCTGGACGCTTTTCTACTGGGCGTGGTGGATGGCCTGGGCGCCGTTCGTGGGTCTGTTCATCGCGAGAATTTCCCGGGGGCGCACGATCCGCGAGTTCGTCTTGGGAGTGCTGCTGGTCCCGACCCTGGCCACCTTCGTCTGGCTCTCGGTCTTCGGAGACACCGCGCTCTACCTCGAACTCGTCGCCGGGGTCGACATCTCTGGCGCGGTCTCGCGGAGCGTCTCGACCGCGATCTACGTGGTGCTCGAACAACTCCCGTTCGCGGCCCCGCTCTCGCTGCTGGCCGTGGTCGTGGTGGGCGTCTTCTTCGTCACCTCGTCGGACTCGGGGTCCTACGTGGTCGACATGCTGACCTCGGGCGGCCAGCCCGATTCGCCGGTCTGGCAACGCATCTTCTGGGCCACGACCGAAGGCGCAGTGGCGGCGGTGCTGCTGGTGGCCGTCGGCCACGGCGGCCTGGTCGCGCTCCAGGCCGCCGTGATCGCGCTCGGCGCTCCGTTCTCGCTGCTGCTGGTGGGCATGTGCGTGAGCCTGGGGATCGCGCTACGCGGCGACCGCGGGCGCGGGCCGGGAGCCGGCTCGACCGGTCCGGACTGAAGATGGTGACCCCAGCGGGATTCGAACCCGCGTTGCCGGGATGAAAGCCCGGTGTCCTAGGCCTGGCTAGACGATGGGGTCACTCGGCAGGGATATAGCCGCATGCCCTGCCGACTGCAACGATCCGCCGGCCCCCGCCCGGGTGCTAATCTCGTGGGTGAGGAGAGCTTCCGATGCCCAGGATCGACCCGGATCTGCTGCCCGAAGCGGCTTTGCGCCAGATGGGGCTCTCGCGCGAAGAGTTCCGCGAGATCGCGCGCCGGATGGAAGAACGCGACCGCAAGACCCCGAGCGTGGGCGTCCAGGCGCCGGATTTCGAACTGGCGGCGCTTTCTGCCGCCGGAGAAACGACGGGCGAGCGCGTGCGGCTCGCCGACCACTTCGAGCGCCCGGTAGCCCTGGTCTTCGGCTCCTACACCTGACCGCCGTTTCGGCTTCAGGCAGGTCGCCTGAACGAACTCTACCAACGCTACCGGGGCCGGGTGCAATTCTGGTGCGTCTACATCCAGGAGGCCCACCCCGAGGACGGCTGGCGGCTGCGCATGAACGTCGACGAGGGCATCGTCTTCAAGCAGCCCCGGACCGACGGCGAACGAGCCGAGGTCGCCCGAGCCTGCGTGCTGGGGCTGAAACTAGAGATGCCGATGCTGCTCGACGAGATCACGAACTCCGTCGACGAGGCCTACTCGGCACTCCCCGAGCGACTCTTCGTGCTCGAAGCGGGCGGCCGCATCGCCTGGCGTAGCGAGCAGGGTCCCTGGGGATTCGACGTCGACGCCTTCGAGAAGGCGATTGGCGCGCAGCTCGGCGCGGAGGACTGAACCCTCAGCGGCGCAGCTCGATGCAGCGACTGCAGAGGTAGATGCGGGAGAGACCGGACTCCACCAGGCCCGCAAAGGCGCGGACGCCCTCGCCCAGGGCCCGGCCGCAGTCCGCGCAGGCCTGCGCCCCGTTCAGGATCAGGGGCTGCCACCCGAGCACCTCGGGATACGGCTCCCGCGCGGCCTCGGGCGCGGCCTCGGGCGCGGCCTCGGGCGCGGGGTCGGGCGCGGCCCGGTGCCCCTCCGCCTCGGCTTCCCAAGCTTCGATCTCGGCCTCTTCCGGCCCCCGGCGTTCCCGGCCGCGGCGCCCGCTCCGGAGCCGGGCCCGGGCCCGCTCGATCTCGCCGGGCAGGTCGTCCACCAGGTCTCCGACGCTGTCAGTCACGTTCTCGACGACTTCGAAGATGTCCTCCAGCACGTTTCGCACCAGGTTCGAGACCGGCACGCGCAACTCATCGGCGGCGTCGCGGATCGCTTCATCGAGGTCTTCCGAGACGCGCGTGTGCAGCACGCGAGCCTTGCGGCGCTCGGAGTGCCGCTCGCGCCGCCGTTCTGCCCTCCGGTCCTGCCGCTCCGATTGCCGTCGCCGCCGCGCCGCTTCCCATTGGTCGAAGCCTTGTTTGTCCATGCCGAGATCGTAGTACATTGTGATACATATGCAACACAATCCGACACAAACGAGACTCTTTTGTTTTTCAATAACTTAGAGAAGGACCTCGGAGAACGTGCGCTCGTCGAACCCGACCAGCAGGGTCTTGCCGACACGGAGCGTGGGGGAGCGGAGGTTGCCAGTCGGTCCGAGCATCGCGGCCACCACGTCGGCCGTGGCCTTGCCGCCCGGGAAGCGCGTCAGCTTCTTGCCCTTGGCCGCGATCACGCGCGAGGCCCCGCGCACGAGCTTCGCCGCATCGGACTTGCCGAGCTTTCGGCTCGCCGGCACGATTTCCAGGGGTTCGATCCCGTTCGTCTCCAGAAACTTGGAGACCCGGCCGCAGGTCGTTCAGCCCTTGCGGTGGTAGTACCAGTCGACGCGCTTCGGCATGACCTTCCTCCTCAGGATCAGTCTAACTGGCTTCCTCGCCGCTCGGGAGTCGGAGCCGTTCGACCAGCGCCTGCACCGCGGCTGACGGCGCCGGCGTGAACCTGCTCACGCTGAGCGTCACGGCAAAGTTCACGAGCATGCCGATCGTGCCGATGCCCTCAGGGCTGATCCCGAAGAGCCAGTCCGCGGATCCCCCGCCCGGCGAGATGAACCTGAAGTAGACGATGTAGCCTGCGGTGAAACCGATACCGGAGAGCATGCCCGCGATCGCACCCTGCTTGGTGGTCCCGCGATAGAACACGCCAAGCACCAAGACCGGGAAGAAACTCGAGGCTGCGAGCCCGAAGGCGAAGGCGACGACCTGCGCGACGAAGCCCGGCGGGTAGATGCCGAAGATCCCGGCCACGATCACGGCAAAGGCGGCCGCGATCCGGGCCAGGCGCAGCTCGGTCTCGTCGCTCATGCTCTTCCACAGCATCGACTTGAACAGGTCGTGCGAGATCGATGACGAGATCACGAGCAGCAGACCGGCCGCCGTCGAGAGCGCGGCGGCCAGACCGCCCGCCGCGACCAGGGCCACGACCCAGGCGGGGAGTTCCGCGATCTCTGGATTGGCGAGCACCATGATGTCTTTATCAACGACCAGCTCGTTCTTCGGGTGATCCTCTCCCAGGTACTGAATCCGCCCGTCGCCGTTCCTATCCTTGAAGACGATCAGGCCCGTTGTCTCCCAGTTCTTGAACCACTCTGGAGCGTCGGTGTAGGGCTTGTCGTGCAGCGTCTCGATCATGTTGACGCGCGCAAAGGCCGCGACCGCTGGGGCCGTGGTGTAGAGCAGCCCGATGAAGACCAGCGCCCACATCGCGCTCCAGCGCGCGGCGCGCGCGGTGGGCACCGTGTAGAAGCGGATCAGCACGTGGGGCAGCCCGGCCGTGCCCACCATGAGTGCCAGCGTGATCGAAAGCACGTCGATCATGCTCTTCTTGCCCGGCACCCACGCGCCCGTGTAGTCGGGTAGACCGAGGTCGCGGTGGATCGCATCCAGGGCCTTGAGCAGCGCCATCCCGGCACGTTCTCCCTCGATCAGGGTGCCGCCGAGGCCGAGCTGCGGGATTGGATTACCCGTGAGCTTCCACGAGATCGCGGCCGCCGGGACCAGGTAGGCGACGATCAGTACGCAGTACTGGGCGACCTGTGTGTAGGTGATCCCGCGCATCCCGCCCATCACCGCGTAGAAGAACACGATCACGACCCCGATCAGCACCCCGACGTTGACGTCGACCTCGAGGAAACGCGAGAACACGATGCCGACTCCCCGCATCTGGCCGGCGACGTAGGTGAACGAGATGAAGATCGCGCAGAACACGGCGACCATGCGTGCGGTCTGGGAGTCGTATCGGTCGCCCACGAACTCGGGTACGGTAAAGCGCCCGAACTTGCGCAGGTAGGGTGCGAGCAGCAGGGCCAGCAGTACGTAGCCGCCGGTCCAACCCATCAGGTAGATGGCACCCGTGTACCCCATGAACGAGATCAGGCCCGCCATCGAGATGAACGACGCGGCGCTCATCCAGTCGGCGCCCGTAGCCATGCCATTGGCCAGCGGCGAGATACCGCGCCCGGCAACGTAGAAGCCCGCGGTCGAACCTACCCGGCTCCAGGCCGCGATCCCGATGTAGAGCGCGAAGGTCAGCGTGACGATCAGGTAGGTCCAGGCCTGGATGCTCATGACCGGGTCCCGGAGCCGCGCACTGCGTCGGTGAAACGGCGGTCGACCCGGTCCATCCAGACCGCGTAGACCAGGATCAAACCGATGAAGATGTAGATCGAGCCCTGCTGGGCGAACCAGAAGCCGAGCGGAAAGCCTCCGAGCGAGATCGCATTCAAGGGCTCGACCAGGATGATTCCGAGCACGAACGACGCGACGAACCAAACCGAGAGCAAGAGCGCCATGATCCGCAGGTTCGTTCGCCAGTAGCGCGAGGGAGACGCCTCGGGAACTCTTCCGCGCTCGTCGTCCGCCACTGGCGATCCCTCCCCTGCCCGAATCGTGTCCGGCGGCCCGAATTTAACGCTGCGGCAGGGGCGGGCGTCAAATCCGCGCGCCCCAGGGTCTAGAAGAGTTGCTGGTGGTACCAGCGCAGCGCGACTGTGACTGCAACCCCGATCGCCAGCGCGATCGGAGAAAGTTCGCGGAGACCCCTCAGCGTCTCGCGGCCCGTGAACGGGAGGAACGGCGTCTTCGCACAGAACTCGCGGTAGCCGTCGAGGCTGACGCGCTTGCGCGAATCCTGGTGCCAGGATCCGATCACGGCAAAGATCGGGAATCCTGCGAAGAACGCGACGTCTGCGGCGAAACCGTTGGCAAGCAGATGCAGCAGACCGAAGAGGCCGAGCCCCATGAAGAGTCCATGCCGCGTGAGCCGGTGGATCCCCCGGATTTCCACCCGCTCGGGCGCCGAGATCGAGGCCGGGCTCGGCCTGATCAGCGCCGCGGCCATCAGCACGAACGCGACCGTCATCCCGAGGTAGACCCCCCAGCGGAGCCCTGGGCCCAGCCACGGCGCCCAGAGCAGCGAGCCCGCATGCTTGTTCGCGAAGTACACCCAGACCAGCGGCACGAAGGTGGCGAGTGAAACCAGCGAATAGATGCCCAGAAAGCCGCCCGCGCCGAGTGCACGCACCAGTCCGGGCCGCAGGCGAGAACTCGACAGCAGCATGTGCGTTCCGCCGAACGCGATCCACAGAGTCACGATCCAGGCCGTGGCGTCCATGCTCCCCCCCTTCAATCCGAAGTATACGCAGCATCGGAGGTGGAGTTAGGGACCTTCCGCGGGTTTTCAGAGACCGGGCCCCGGCACTCCCGGGGATCCCGCCCGGCAGCCTCGCTGTGGTACTACTCCGGCCAATGCGAGCGATGAAGGTATGCCCGCTTCGCTTTTCTTCGGGGCGCCGGCCGCGGCCGTGATCTCGCTGCTCGGGTCGGACGTGGGGCGCGGACACGCGTTCTACCTCGATGGAGTGGAACGCGAACTCCGGCGGATCGCGCCGCAGCGGGTCTCGGAGCGGGCGAGCGTCTTCGAGATCTCGCGAGGCCTCGGGGGGCTGGGTTGGAAGAGCATCCGAGCCGCCTACTACGCGGCAGGACTCGGCAGTCCGGCACCCGCGCTCTACGCCTGGCTGCGTAGCCGAAGTAACTACGACTCCGATTCTCCGATACTGCGCATCCTGGGGCACCACCTCCGACTCTGGGCGGACGCGTTCGAGATCGTGGTGGTGGACCATCCAACGGTCGTCGGCGCGCTGGGAGATCGGGCCGGCGTCTGGTATCTCCACGGCGAGCCGACCGCTCCACCCGAAACCCTGGTCACACGGCCGGCCCGCATTCTGGTACCGACTGAGGGCGTGGCGCGCGCGTTCCTGCAGGCAGGCGTCGACTCCGCGCGCGTCTCGGTCACGGGCCTGTGCGTGGACCTCGACCTGCTTCCGAACAAGCGCGCCCACACCCAACAACGGCGGACGCGGATCGCATCCTACGCACCACTCAGCGTGGCCTTCTTCAGTTCGGGTGCAGAGCCGAGAACCCACGTCGCGTCGCTGACCGCCGGGGCGGCGGCGCTCGCAAGATCGCGTCACCGCGCGCTGGTGTTCGCGGCCCGGGGCGGACGGCTCGAGCGCGCCGTTCGGCGACTGCAAGCGCCTTCGCCCGAACTGGTTTCGTACTCCAGCCGGCAGGAACTCGACGCGCTCACGGCCGAGCACTTTCCGAGTCTGGACCTGATCGTCTCTCCGCCGCATGAACGCACCAGTTGGTCGCTCGCGCTCGGGATCCCGTGCCTGCTCGTGGGCCCCGACATCGGGCCCTTCGCGCCGCGCAACCGCGCGCTGTTACTCGAGGCCGGCGTCGCGGCCGAACTCGATTCACGGCGGGACGCGCGCGCACTTCCCGAACGCATCGACGAACTGCGCGCGAGCGAAGCCCTGCTGGAGATGTCGGAACGAGGCAGCGTGACCGAGTTTCGGGGCTTCGAACGGTCGGCCGAACTCCTGATCGAGGAGAGCGACGCCCATCGATGAGCCCCCGTACAGGGCCGCCAGGCGGGGCCGCTCGGCTCCCGCGGGAAGCCGGACCCTAGGCCGGCTCGGGAGCGACGACTCCGCCGGCGGCGCTTGCGGCCTGCTTCCCGGTCTCGAGACGCAGGCGCACGATCTCGGAGGCCTCGAGCAGCGTGGACCGCTTCGGGCCCTCCCCGCTCAGCGCGGCGAGTTCCTCGAGTTCCTCCTCGGTGAACCCGGCTTCCTTGCGTTCCTCCCACGCGATCCGGAGCGAAGCGTCCTCGCGGTTGGAGCGCGAGCCCCCGAACGAGAAGCGCTGGTCTACCTCTCGCTGAAAGTCACGCGCGCGCTTCGCGAGTTCCGGGTCGTTCTGCGTGAGCGCCTTGACCCAGTCGCTCCCGAAGCGAACGTGCGTCAGCTCGTCGGCCAGCACGTAGTCAACGGCCTGCTCCGTCACCGGATCCCCGTCCTTCCTGGCATAGTCGATCAGGTTTCGGAAGGCGTCGCACGCAAGCCCTTCGAGTCCGCGATTCACGCCCGCGACCCGCAGCGCCGGGTCGTCGGCACAGCAGGTCTCGAACAAGAAGGTGCTCTCGGGGAACATCCCGACCTCGCCGCCCTCCTTCTCGAGCAGCTTCTCGTAGATCTGAACGTGCCGCGCTTCGTCCCAGCACTGGCGAGCCATGTTGAGCTTGAATTCCCAGGGCGCGTCCGGGAAATCCCAGAGGGTCCGGGCCGCACCCTCGAGCGCCTGAAGTTCTCCGACCAGAATGCCGTGCAGGCGAAGCTTCATCCGAAAGCTCGAGTCGGGCTGCCCGGGCTCCGACGGCGTGAACTGCTGAAAGATGAACCCCGGTCCCATCAGCCGATAAGCCTCTTCGAACGGGGTTCCCTTTACCCGCTCCGCGAGCGCGGGCGCCATCTGCTCGAGCATTTCAACCACGGCATCGACGTCGTCGGGCAGGTTTCTCATCAGCCCACCCTGGTTGTTGCTGCGGACGAATCTCCGGTCGCGGGCCAACTCGGTATGGTCGATGAAGCGCTTCATGTCCCGAGTCTATCAGGGCCGGAGACGCCCCGAAAGGCGCCGCGCCGCGTCTCCGCCGTTCCGGGGGCGATCCGGGGCCCGTGTCAAAGTTCTGCAAGCCTGGCGTCGGCGCCTTCCGAAACCCGTCCAACCCGATACTCTCCTCTCATCGCAGCGGAAGTCGGAGCAGAGCTTCCGGCGGAGGTCAGATTTCTTGCAGGACCGGGCACCCGCAGCCCCCTACAGCGACCGCGAAGAACGCATCCACACCGTCACGCACGCCGCCGGGCTGGGGCTCAGCCTGGTGGGTGGAGTGTTGCTCGTGGCAACCGCGAGCGCGCGGGGCGACACCGGTCTCGTAATCGGCTGCGCCGTATTCGGAGCGTCCTTGATCCTGCTCTACGGGGCGTCGACCTGCTATCACGGACTTCGTCACGCGCGTGCGAAGCGCTTCCTGCAGAAACTGGATCACGCGGCGATTTTTCTGTTGATCGCCGGCACCTATACGCCGATTGCGCTGGTGAGCCTGCGCGACAGCGTCGGCGGAATCCTGCTCGCGACGATCTGGGGCCTGGCGCTGTTCGGAATCGGGCTGCAGTTCGCGCTCCCAGCCTACGCGCGCCGCGTCTCCGTCCCGCTCTATCTCGGCATGGGATGGCTCGCCATCGTCGCCCTGGACCCGCTGATGCAGGCCGTTCCACCGGGCGGCATCGCGCTCCTGGTCGCGGGCGGACTCGCCTACACGCTCGGCGTGGTGTTCTACGCCTGGCGCAGCCTTCCGTTCAACCACGCGGTCTGGCACGCCTTCGTGCTGATTGGGAGCGCGTGCCACTTCTCGTGCGTGCTGGCCTACGTGATCCCGGCCGCCGCCGCCTGAGCGCAAGCGTCAAGCCCATCCCCGGGCGGCGCCCGTCAAAAGAGCTTGCCCGGAACTCTGCGTCAGTCTTTCGGCAACCCGAGAATGCGCTCGGCGATGATGTTCTTCTGAATGTTGGGTGTTCCGCCCCCGATCACGACCTCGGGCCACGAGAGTGCCGCGGCCTGCCAGCGACCCCCGTCGACACTCTCCTCTGAGCCACTCACGTAGGGAGAAGCGCTGCCCTCGAGTTCCAGCGCGAGTTCTCCGAACTCCACCTCGAGCTCGGCGCGGTGAAGCTTGTTGATCGAGGTCTCGCTGCCGAGCGGATCTCCCTTGAGCTGCTTGGTCAGGAAGCGCATGCCGTTGAAGCGCATCGCCTCGACCCGGGTCTCGAGACGCGCGAGGCGGCGGCGCACACCGGCATCTTCGAGGACGGCCCGTCCGTTCTTGCGGCACGAGCGCGCGAGCTGCTTGATCTGTTCCACGCGCCGCTGCAACCCCTCGACCTCGGCGATGCTCGAGCGTTCGCTGGCCAGCGCCGAAATCGTGACCTGCCAGCCCTGCCCCTCGTCGCCGAGCCGATTCTCGACCGGGACGCGCACCTGATTGAAGAATACCTCGGCAAAGAACGCGGACCCGGCCATAGTCTTGATCGGGCGCACCTCGATTCCGGGAGAATTCATCTCGACGAGCAGGCAGGTGATCCCCTCGTGCTTGACCTCGACCCGGGACGCGGTCCGCACGAGCAGGATGATCCACTTTGCAAAGGGCGCCAGGCTCGTCCAGATCTTCTGGCCGCTGACCACGTACTCGTCGTCCTCGCGAACCGCCTTGCACTGCAGCGAGGCCAGGTCACTGCCCGAGCCCGGCTCCGAATAGCCCGTACACCACTGGTACTTGGAGTCGAGGATGTCGGGGATGAAGCGCTGCTTCTGCGCCTCGGTCCCGTACTGGACGATCGCAGGCCCGACCCACGCCAGCCCCATGAAGCAACTGCCGAGCGGCGGCGCCTTCCGCCTGGCCATCTCCTCCTTGAGGATCACCTGCTGCATGATCGAGCCGCCGCCGCCGCCGACCTCTTCGGGCCACGAAAAACCGACCCAGCGCTTCTCCCGAACCTTGCGCAGCCACTCGTTCCCGTCGGTCACGGGCAGGTTCTCGTCCAGGAAGGCCCGGACCTGGTCGCGGAACCCCTCTTCTTCGGGCGTCAGCTGAAAATCCATTACAGACCTCCGAGCGCGGCGACTCGCTCGTAGTGCCAGTCGGCATCCCCGAACGCGGGGCGCGCCCACTTGGAGCGTTTCAGATAGAGCTGGATGTCGTATTCGTCCGTATAGCCGACCGCGCCGTGGAGTTGTACGCCGTCGATGCCGATCCGAGCGAACGCCTCGCTGGCATAGGCCTTGGCCATCGACGCATAGCGCGGGACTTCCTCGGGCGCTTCCTCGAGCGCCCAGGCCGCGTAGTAGAGCAGCGACTTGTAGGACTCGATGTCCACGTACATCTCCGCGAGCGGGTGCTTCACACCCTGGAAGCGTCCGATCACGGAATCGAACTGGGTGCGCTCCTTTGCATACTCGGTCGTGATCCGGTGCGCCTCCTCCGCGGCCCCGATCATCTCGGCCGTGGTCGCGATCGCACCGCGATCCAGGAGCCGCGCGATCACCGGCTCGGCGCTCCCGGGTTCGCCGAGCAATCCGTCCTCGGAAACCGAGACATCGGCGAGCGCGAGGGTGCCAAGCCGCTTGGTGGTGTCCACGGTCGGAAGGTTCCGGCCCGAGAGGCCCGAGGCTTCGGAGTCCAGAACCGCGAGCGAGAGACCGGCCTCGGACCGGAACGCAACCACGAAGAGCCCGGCCGATCCCGCGTCGTGCACAAAGCGCTTCTCGCCCCGAAGCAGGAACCCGCTGCCCTCGGCCCGGCCCCCGAGCGAGATCGCGCGCGGGTCCGGGTCGTTTTCGTCGAACAGCGCGAGGGTGCCGATGGCTGAGCCCTGCGCGATCCGGGGCAGCCAGCGCTGCTTCTGTTCGTCGCTCCCGGCATCCAGGATCGCGGCCGCCGCGAGCGCGGTCGATGCGAGTGGCGCGGGAAAGAGCGAGCGCCCGGTTTCCTCGAGCAAAATCACCAGGTCGACCCAGCCGAGGCCCGCGCCTCCGAATTCCTCGGGAATCGCGAGCCCCGTCCAGCCGAGTTCGGCGATCTGCTTCCAGAGTTCGGGCGAGTAGCCCTCGGCCGTCTCCCCCAGCCTGCGCACTTCGTCGAGCGGAGCGCTCTCGTCCAGGAACTTGCGTACCTCGTCCCGCAAGAGCTGCTGCTCTTCGCTAAAGCCGAAATTCATCCCTGGGTACTCCTTGAAACTCCGAATCGCTGCATTGTACTGCACAACGCCTATCCCCGACTCCGGAGACATGGGAGACTCCGACCAGCGCAGGCCTCGCGCGATCGGCTGCGAAGCGCGGAACAGGAACTCCCCGCGGACCACGAGAGAGGAGAGCAACACATGGACCTCGGCATCCAGGGGCGCACGGCTGCAGTCGCGGCCGCATCTCGAGGACTCGGTTTCGCCACCGCGCAGGCGCTGGCCCGCGAGGGAGTCCGGGTCGCAATCTGCAGCCGCGATCCTGGCGCCATCGAGGCGGCCGCGGCCCGCATCGGCGACGGAGCGGTGGGAATTGCATGCGACGTGAGCGCTCCAGAAGGCGCAAAGAGTTTCGTCGAGCAGGCGCACGCGGCGCTCGGAGCGCTCGACATCCTCGTCACGAACTGCGGCGGTCCTCCGCCCGGTGCTGCCGGAAACGCCGACCCGAAGACGCTCGGGGCGGCGATCCAGGCCAACCTGCTCTCCATGATCGCGATGATCCACGCGGCACTTCCCGAGATGCGTGAGCGGGGCTGGGGACGTTTGCTCGCAATCACTTCGCAGACCGCGCGTGAGCCGATGCCCTTCATGGTGCACTCGAATACGGCACGCGCGGGACTGACGGCCTTTCTCAAAACCCTCTCCCGCGAAGTCGCGGCCGACGGCGTCACCGTGAACTCGATCCTGCCGGGCGGCCACGACACCGAGCGCGTACGCGAACTCGGGGGGCCCGCCATCGACTCGCTCGTGACCCGGAGCCCGGTCGGGCGCCTCGGCGACGCGGAGGAGTTCGGCCACGTCGCTGCGTTTCTGTGTTCGCGCTGGACCGCGAACCTGACCGGCACCACGCTCACGGTCGACGGGGGCTCGAGCCAGGGCCTGTTCTAGACGCACCCCTCGACACGGAGCGGAGTCACCGGCGAAGCTTCAAAGCTCAGGGACTCGGGCCGAACGCCTGCTCGGGGTGGGCACGGTATGTAATACGGGCTCTGTTCGTACCCGTCTGGGTCGAAGATGAGAAACTCAAGTCGTTCCAGCTTGACTGGTGCGCCATTGTCGATCGGGGACAGCTTGATCTCACTACGGACAGTGAACCCTGACGTCGAAGTGAAGAGAAATCGGGAGTCGTAGCTACCGGAAAATTCGTACGCGCTTGTCTCTGCATGAGCGGTCGCGCACGCAGGCAACGCAATGGTCATGACGATCGACTGAGTCAGACGGCTCATGCTGCCCCCCTTGATGACTCCGCGGTTGATTCCGTGACTGGGAATCCGATCCGGCGGGGGCGGGCGGAGTCGGTTACAGTGCGCCCGAAATGGCAGCGAAGAACGACCGCGTCGTGGCCGTGATCCCGGCGCGTTGGGCGAGCGAACGGTTTCCGGGCAAGGTGCTCGTGGATCTCTGCGGGAAGCCCATGATTCAGTGGGTGCACGAGCGAGTCAGCCAGGCATCCCGAATCGCTGAGGTCTGGGTGGCGACCGAGGACGAGCGCGTCGCGCGCTGCGTGGAAGGCTTCGGGGGCCGGGTCGCGCTCACCTCGCCCGATCACGCGACGGGAACGGACCGGGTCGCCGAGGCCGTCCGGGGGCTGGAGGCGGATTGGATCCTCAACGTCCAGGGCGACGAACCGCTGGTCCCGCCCGGAGACCTCGATCGCCTGATCGAGGCCATGCTCGCTCATCCCGAGTGCGAAATGGGAACCCTGGCCGTGCCGCTCGAGGCCGAGGACCCGGACTTTGGAAACCCCGACGTCGTCAAGCTCGTGCTTTCGGCAGACGGGAACGCGCTCTACTTCAGCCGCTCCCCGATTCCGTTCGCGCGCGCGGATCGCCCCCACGGGGCCCAGCCGCTCCGGCACTGGGGCATCTACGCGTTTCGCCGGGATTACCTCGAGCGCTTCGTTACAATCCCCCGGAGTCCCCTGGAGCGGAGCGAGCGTCTCGAGCAGCTCCGCGCGCTGGAGGACGGGGCGAGGATCCGCGTGGTCCAGAGCAGCGAGCAGACCCTGTCGGTCGACCGGCCCCGAGATGCCGAGCGCGTCGCCGCGCTCATGAAGGAACTGGGAGTGGCCGAGTGAGCGGTTCGAGCTTCGAAATCGGGCGCGGGGTCAGGGTCGGCGGAGACGCGCCGCTGCTGATGGCGGGACCGTGCGTCATCGAGAGCGAGGAGCTCTGCCTCGAAATCGGGCAGCAGCTCAAGAAGACCTGCGCCGAACTCGGCATCGAATACGTGTTCAAGGCCTCCTTCGACAAGGCCAACCGCACCAGCCTCAGTTCGTTTCGTGGACCCGGACTGGAGGCAGGCTGTCGAATTCTGGAATCGGTGGCGGAGACGCTCCAGGTCCCGGTCGTGACGGACGTGCACGAGGTGCACCAGATCGAAAAGGTCGCGCGCTCAGTGGACGTGATTCAGATCCCGGCGTTCCTATGCCGCCAGACCGATCTCCTCGTCGAAGCAGGTCGTACGGGGCGCACCGTCAACATCAAGAAGGGACAGTTCCTGGCTCCGGAACAGATGCGCGGTCCGATCGAGAAAGTCATGAGCACCGGAAACGAGCAGGTCATGGTGACCGAACGCGGGACCACTTTCGGATACGGCGCGCTCGTGGTCGACATGTTGTCGCTGGTCACGATGCGCGAGTTCGGGGTGCCCGTCATCTTCGACGCGACCCACGCCGTGCAACAGCCGGGTGAAGAAGAGACGGGCGGAGAGCGGCACCTTGCTGCGACCCTGATGCGGTCGGCCGCAGCCGTCGGCGTGGACGGCTTCTTCGCCGAGACCCATCCCGACCCCGATGCGGCGCTATCCGACGGTGCGACTTCGATTCCGCTCGCCGAGATGCACGACCTGCTCGAGGGTGCAAAGGAGATCCATGACCTGGTCGGAGCGAGCAGCGCGAATCCGGGCCATCGTTCTAGACGTTGACGGCGTCCTGACCGACGGCGGCGTCTTCTACGGACCCGACGGGGCCACCTTCAAGCGCTTCGAGGTCCGTGACGGCCAGGCCATCCGCATGGCGCGCGCGTCCGGGCTTGCGGTCGGCCTGATCTCGGGGCGCTCGGATCCGGGCACGCTCCGGCGCGCGGAGGAACTCGACCTCGACTTCGTCCGTACCGGAGAGCAGGACAAGCTCGAGGGCCTACGCAGAATCCTCGAGGAGCAGGGCCTCCAGGCGGCCGAGTGCCTCTACGTCGGGGACGACCTGCCAGACCTCCCCGCGATGCGCGAGGCCGGAATCGGCGTCGCCGTGGGCGATGCCCTCCCCGAGGTCCGCGAACGCGCCGACCTGGTGCTCGAGACAACTGGGGGCCATGGAGCGGTGCGCGAGGTCATCGTGCGCCTGATGCAGGCCCAGGGGACCTGGAAGGCCGCGGCCGGGCGCTATTTCGACGCGGAGTAACCCCCGGTCAGCCGCGAGTCGTCTCACCCCGCAGAGACCTCGCGAAGCCGTCGAATTCCGGCTTCGGAATCAGTAGCCGAACGACACCCCGGCGAGCACGCGGTGGACGCGGTAGTCCCGATAGGTGGTTCCCGTGTCTCGATTCGAGTTGCGGTCGGCGAAATCGTAACGCGCAAACCAGGAGATGTTCTTCGAGAAGCGGTAGCGCGCGAACACCCCGGCCCGAACGCGGTCGTACTCGAGCTTCGCATCGTCTGCATCGGCCTCGTCCGCCTCGCGGCCGTCGTAGTTCCGGTGCGCGAAGGACCCCGACAGGGCCCGCGTCCGCTGCCTTCCAAGAGGAGGAACCTCGTGTTCTCTTGCGCACTATTGAAGCGGATGTTTGCGATCGTGAGTGCAGCCCTGCTGCTGACGTTCCCTTGGGCGCCAGGCCTGGCGCTGGGCGACACGGGCGACCTCGAGTTCCCATCCTTTCTAGAGAGCGAAGCAGGCGCCCTGCCCGCCGGGGCGATCTTCGTCGCGTCATTCGGAGACGACGAAGAAGATTCCGAAGGCGACTCCGAAGCCGACTCGGACAGCGACTCGGACGCAGACAGCGACACCGACGCCGATTCGGATTCCGAGTCAGAACAGGATACCGTCTGACCCTTTCTGACGGGCCCGGCCCGGCCTGACCCAGGCCGGACCGGGTCGCTCTCTCGCCCGGACCGCCGGGAAGAAAGCTGGAGACGGCGTGCGAACTGCTCTGCTCGCTAATTCGCTGATCATCGGATCCGCGCTGGCCGCGGGCCTGACACGTGAACTCGCCCCCGAGCTGTATCACAGCATCGCCCAGGAGGACGGTCCGCTCGAGTGGGCCTCGTTCTGGGCGTTTCTGCTGGCGGCCGGCGCGGCGGGCTGGCTGGCGTTCCGAACCCGGGCGCGCGGACGACTTCCCTGGTGCGAGGCCGGACTCTCGCTGCTCTGCCTGTTCATCGCGATGGAGGAGATTTCGTGGGGACAGCGGCTGCTCGGGTACCAGCCACCCAGCTACTTCCTGGAACACAATTTTCAGCAGGAACTCAACCTGCACAACCTCGTCGACACCGGGCTGCGCAAGCTTGCGCTCACCGGGCTGATCCTGGGCTACGGCGTCGCGCTCCCACTGCTCCTTCGGGTCGCGCCGCTCCGCGCCCTCGCGCTGCGGCTGGGTGTGATTGCGCCCCCCGTCGCTCTGGTTCCGGCGTTCCTCTCAACCGGCCTGCTCTACCGGTGGTACCCGATTCACCTCACGGGCGAATTCGTCGAATTCATGCTCGGAGCCGGCCTGCTGTTCGCGGTGCTCGCCCAACGGCCCGGCCGTGAGCCGCGCGTCGGAGACCGGCCGATCCGGGTGGGCGCCGCCGCTGCGCTCGTCGCAGGTCTGGGCTGGATCAGCGCCGAGGCCGGCAGCCGCTCACCCAGCGACCCGGAACTCGTGGCACAGGCGCAGCTCGAGGTCCGGGCGCTCACGGACGACCTCGAGGCTCTCGCGGCGGCGCAGGGGCGCGGATTCGTGCCGCGCTGCGGAATTCACAAGCGCTTCTACAGCTTCGCCCGCAAGTACGGGGTCACGCTTCCGGAGGGGAACTTCTCCGCGCGGAGCGGCGACTCGGACGTGCGGGCGCGCTACTTCCTGGACCCCTGGAACTCGCCGTATTGGATCCGGCACAAGTGCCAGGACGGTAAGCACTACGCGTTCGTCTACTCATTCGGGCCCGACCGCCGCCGCAATTCCTCGCGCACCCAGGTTCTGGGAGACGACATCGGGGACCTGATCGATCGCGCGAAATCTGGCGGAGCCAGGCGCAGGCCGAGCAGCAGCTAGCACCCGCCGGGCCGCCGACGCCGCGCGCCAGACGGCGCCCCTACCCGTTCGTGTTTCCGAGACTCGCCCTCGGGCTAGAATGTCCCAGCTTCAGCCCACCCGAGGGAGGTCCCGCGCAATGTTCAAGGGCATGCACCACACGGCCATCTCGACGCCGGACCTGGATCGCCTGGTCCGTTTCTACTGCGATCTCTTCGACTTCGAAGTCACGATGGACTGGAACTGGGACAAGGGCAACGCCAACATGGACCGCACCCACGCGCTCCCGGATACCTCCGGACGCGTGGTCATGATCGAGCGCGAGGGCGCGCGGCTCGAGCTGTTCCAGTACCGAACCCCGAGCCCGAACCCCGCCGACCCGGAGCGCCGGAACGTGGACCACGGCATCTCGCACCTGTGCTTCGAGTACGACGACGTCGAAGCAGCGTTCGCGCGGCTGCAAGCGTCCGGCATGCGCTTTCACTGCGAACCCGCAGACTACGGCACGGCCAAGTGCACCTACGGGCGCGACCCGGACGGAAACGTGATCGAGATCATCGAATACCTCGACGCCGGCAGCGCCTGAGCCTGGCGTGCTGGGACCCTCCGACCTGGTGCTCTGCAGCGGGACCTTGCTGGGCTCGTCGCTACGCGACCTGGTACGGGCCGCCGCCGCCGGCGGCTTCCAGGGAATCAGCCTCTGGGCGCGAGACTACCGGGACGCGCAGGCCCAGGGACTTTCCGATGCCGACATCCGCACGCTACTCGCAGACCACGGACTTCGCGTAGGCGAGGTCGACCCGCTTGCACGCTGGCTCCCCGGATCGGAACCCGGCGCCGGGACGCCCCCGCTCGCGGCCGAACTCTACGAGCTTGGAGAAGACGACTACTACGGACTCGCCGAAGCAGTGGGGGCGCGTTCGATCAACGTGGTCGAGATTTTCGGTGCGCACGCGCCCGTCGACCGCGTCGCCGAGGCCTTTGCGGGCGTCTGCGACCGCGCCGCCGAACACGGCCTGCTCGCACACCTGGAGTTCCTGCCCTGGTCCGGGGTTCCGGACCTCGAGACCGCAGCTTCAATCGTGCGCGCAGCCGCCCGTCCCAACGCGGGCGTGACGCTCGACACCTGGCACTTTTCGCGCAGCGGCAGCCCCCTCGGCGCACTCGAGAAGCTTCCGGGCAACCAGGTCGGAGCGGTGCAGCTTTCGGATGCGCCGGCGACCGCGGCTGCGACAGATCTGCCGACGGAGTCGGTCGAGGCGCGCCTGCTTCCCGGAGACGGCGACGCGGACCTCGTCGAACTCGTGCGCGTCCTCGATCGCATCGATTCCAGGGCCCCGATCGGGGTGGAGGTCTTTTCGGCCCGACTCCGAGAACTTCCCGCCGAGGAAGTCGGCCGCCGCGCCGGCGAAACAGCCCGCGCAATTCTTGCCGCCGCCCGCAGCGAGCCATGAGCGGGCGGGATCCAATCCGGGAACTTCGCAAGCAGGTCCCATGTCCGGATTTCTGATTCGCGTGATGATCGTGGCCGCCGGACTCTGGCTCGCGGAGTTCGTGGTATCGGGCATCAGGTTCGAGGGGCCCGGGACCCTGCTCGCGGCCGCGCTGCTGCTCGGGATCGTGAACGCCGTAGTCCGGCCGATCGCGATCCTGCTCACCCTGCCCTTCACGATTCTGAGCCTCGGGCTCTTCCTGCTCGTGATCAACGCCGCAATGCTCGGGCTGGTGTCCACGCTGCTCGGCGGGTTCACGCTCGCGGGCTTCTGGCCCGCAATCGCGGGCGGCGTCGTGGTGAGCCTGACGGGCTGGGTCGCCTCCTGGTACATCGGCCCACGCGGCCGCTTCGAGGTGCTGGTCGTGCGAGACGACGCCCGGCCCCGCCCCCCGCGCCGCCGACTTGGCCCATGAGGCGCCCGGAGCCCGGCTTGACGCGGCCAGCGGCTTCGGCATAATCAGAACCAGAATTCTTATTCTTAAATATGAAACCACCGTCCATCCGCGAAACTGGCAGCTCGCTCCAATGGGTGCACCCGCCACGCCAGGAACGCAGCCAACAGACGCTCGAGCGGCTGCTGGACGCGGCCGAGGTCCTGCTCGAAGAGAAGGGCTTTGACGAGGTCCCGGTCACCGAGATCGCGCGCCGGGCGGAATCGTCTGTGGGTGCGCTCTACGCACGCTTCGTTGACAAGGACGCGATCCTCCACGCCCTGCACGAGCGCTTCTGCCGCGAGGCCTGCGCAACCGCCGACGCGGCCCTCGAACCGGCCCGCTGGGAGGACGCGTCGATCTCGGAGATCGTGTCGGAGTGTGTCGACTTCCTGGTCCGCATCATCCGCGAGCGGGAGGGGCTCTGCCGGACCCTCGCGGCTCGGGTCTTCGATCCGCAGATCCGAGAACGCGTCGAGGCCCTGGGCCGCTATGTCGGGCACAAGCTCCAGCAGCTGCTGCTGGTCCGGCGTGACGCGATCACGCACCCGAATCCCGAGCTCGCCTGCGACTTCGCTTTCCGGCAGGCCTACCTCGTACTCGACCCACTCGTCGCGCGCAGCGGATTCGACCCCGGCCTGCTGCCGCTCCGCGACAGTGAGATCGCGGTCGAGGTGACTCGTTCCTTCCTCGCGTACCTCGGGGTACACGAGCCGACCGACCGGAGCCAAGCATGAGACTCGAAAAGGTACCCGCCGAACAGCCCGTCGAGACCTTCAGCGTTCCCCAGGACATTTCCTACAACTGGGAATACGAGACCACGCGCAGCCAGTTGATGCGGCTCTACGAAAACGCCAAGCGCGACCAGTGGAATTCCACCGAGCGTCTCGACTGGTCGATCGACGTCGACCCGGAGTCCCAACTGGTCCCGGATCAGAGCCTTGGAATCTGGGGCAGCCCGATGTGGAACAAGCTCACGCCCCGAGAGATCGAGCGACTGCGGAGGGAAGCCATGGCCTGGCAGCTCTCGCAGTTCCTGCACGGAGAACAGGGTGCGCTGCTGGTGACCGCACAGATCGTCGATTCCGTGCCCTGGTACGAGGCCAAGCAGTACGGGGCGACCCAGGTCATGGACGAGGCCCGACACGTCGAGGTGTACCGCACCTACCTGCAGGAAAAACTCCAACACAGTTACCCGGTCAACGACCAGCTCAAGCAGCTTCTCGATACGATCCTCACGGACTCGCGCTGGGACATCAAGCTCCTGGGCATGCAGATCCTCGTCGAGGGCCTCGCGCTCGCGGCGTTCGGCGTCATGCGCGATACGGTGACCTGTCCCTTACTCCGCGAACTGACCACGGGCGTCATGGAAGACGAGTCGCGCCACGTCGCATACGGCGTACTGGCGCTGCGCGAGTACATGCGCAGCCTGCCCGAGAAGGATCGTCTCGAACGGGAAGAGTTCGTGTACGAAGCCTCCGTGCTGATGCGGGAGCGGATCAAGAATCGCGAAGTCTGGGAAGCGATGGGGATGGACGCGGACGCGTGCGTCGAGGCCGCCGACGCCTCGCCCATCTTCCAGGAGTTCAACCGGCGCCTGTTCTCGAAGATCGTGCCCAACATCAAGAGTCTGGGCCTGCTCTCCGATCGGCAGCGGCGGCGCTTCGAGGAACTCGGCATCCTGGAGTTCGAGCGCGGAAGTACCTCCGACGTCGACCACGCGCTGGACATCGAGCGGCGCAGAGGCGCGGGGGAACTCGACCTGCTCGAAGCCTGAGCCGCCCGCAGGGGCGCCACCGGGCTGGCGTATACTGCCGCGCGCATGGCTTCCGCACTGGACCGAGAGCGCGTAGCCCTGGTCACAGGCGCCAGCCGCGGCATCGGCCGCGCGAGCGCGCTGGCTCTGGCGGACGCCGGCTTCGACATCGCGTTCACCGCGCGCACTGTCCGCGAGGGCGAGCGCTTCGAACACTCCCCCACCATCCACGCATCCGACACGGCTCCACTTCCGGGCAGCCTCGAGACGACCGCACGCGAGATCCGGGAACGGGGACGCCGCGCACTCCCGCTGCGCATGGATCTGCTCGACCGCCCCAGCGTGATCGCGACGGCTGAAAGCGTGCTCGCCGAGTGGAGCCGGGTCGACGTGCTGGTGAACAACGCCGTCTACACGGGTCCCGGAAATCTCGACCTCTTTCTGGACCTGCCACTGGACGGCGTCGAACGGATTTTCGCGACCAACGTGCTCTCTCAGGTGTTACTGACGCAGCAGATCCTGCCGCACATGCTCGAACGAGGCTCGGGTGTGATCATCAACCTGGTCTCGGCCGCGGGGGCGCACGATCCGCCGGCCCCGGCCGATGCGGGCGGATGGGGCTTCGCGTACGGAGCGTCGAAGGCCGCGTTCGAGCGGCTGGCGGGCGTGCTCGAGGTCGAACTTCGGGGCCGCGGCGTCCGCGTGCACAGTCTCGAACCAGGCTTCGTGATCACCGAAACCATGCAGGCGACCGGTCTGGTCGATCAGCTCGCAGCAGCGATGGCGCAACTGGACGCCGTCACGCCCGCCGTTCCGGCCGCGGTCGCGGTCTGGCTGGCAACCGCCCCGGAGGCCGCGGAATGGGACGGCAAGACCGTCTCCGCGCCGTCATTGTGCCGGAAACGACAGCTGCTGCCCCCCGCCGAGATCTCCGCAACCTTTTCGGGCGAGAGCGGTTCCAGCCTCTGAGCCCGCTTTTCGGGCTGCGGAGGCTTCGCATGAAAGCGTTTCGAACACGCACGCGCGTCCTGGGTCTGGCTGCCGCGCTGGCGCTGGGTGCCGGAACCGCACTCGCGGACACGGCCTCCTACGAGAGCCCGGCACCCGACGAAGTCCAGCACGATCCCGCGCCGGGCCTCTCGCCGGATTCGACGCCGGAAGGACCCGGCGGATGGCGGGCCCGTCAGCCGTACCCCGAGCCCCGGGGCCCGCACGTCCAAGCCCCCGGCGACGACGCAGGACCCGGAGACGCCAGCACACGCAACCGCGCGCACAGACGCCAGCCACGGGCCGGCCGGAATCCGAAACAGGCACCGCATGGGCGGCGCGAACCGCCTCGAGGTTGGAGAGACCGCGGTCCCGATGCGACACCGGGGCAAGACCGGCCGCCGAACCGGGCTCGCAGGCACCGCGACCACGTCCGAGATCACGGGATCCCGGGGCGCAGACACGCCCCCACACATCCGTACCGCGGGAGCCGGGAAGGCCGCGTACGCCCGTACGCGCCCGGCCCCTCGCCGTCGCATCCCAGCGCACAGTAGCCGCCGGGGGTCTGACCGCAGCGCGACTTCGAGAAGGAATCTCGAGCCGAAGGACCTGGGAGCGTGGGGGAGGCGGGGGAGAGCATCGCGCTCTCCCTCGCCGATCTCCTCGGCCTGGCTTGACGCACCGGGCGCGAGCACGGAAGCTCGGCCGCGGCGTCGAATTCGCCGGGGAGGCCGCCCGTGGCCGTCGAGACCGAGTCGCGCAAGGCACTGCGCGAACTGATCGACCTGCTCACCGAAATCGATGCGCGCTGGGCCGGGCCCGAGTGGAAGCTCACCAGCGAAACCGACGTGGTCGGCGCCCACCGCGCGCTCATGCACCTGCTCGAGGGCGGACTCCACACGATGTTCGAGGGGGATCCCGAGCACCCGCGCTTCCGGCGTATCGTCACTCCGACCCGAAAGTTCACGGGCGACAACCCTGACGCAATTTACTACGACGCGCCGATCCGGGGCGACCGCGCCTACCTCGTGCGCGGTCGCATGGACGAAGCCGTATACGTCTCGCTCACGCTCGAGGTGGGCACCGACGACGGATCCATGGGCCGGCGTACCGCGGGCGTCATCAGCGATACGCAGTTCGACGTGGACGCCGACGGGCGTTTCGAGATTCGCATTGGCGGCGAGCCGCGGGATCGCGGCTGGCTCGCACTGGATCCCGAGGCTTCGCGCATCACAACCCGCCACTACTACGAGGGAGCGCGTCCCGCTGCGGCCGATCCGCGCCGTACGCTGGAACTCGAGATCGAAGCGGTCGATCCGGGCCCTGCCCCGGGAGTTCCCGATGACGACAGCGTGGCTGCCGGCATCCGGCGTACCGCTCAGTTCGTGCGGAGCCGTACGCTCGAGCAGGCGCCGATGGTCGATGCGAAGCTGCCGCCGTTCGTCTCGATCATCCCGAACCAGTTCCCGGCGCCCGTCACGCCCGGCGACTTCGGTCTCGCCGCCTTCGACGCCGCGTATTCGATGGCGCCCTATCTGATCGGACCCGACCAGGCACTGGTTCTGCGCGGCCGCTGGCCGGAGTGCCGCTGCGCAAACGTGTGTCTCTGGACGCGACAGCAACAGACCTACGATTACACACACCGCCCGGTGTACCGGAATCGCACCCAGACCCGGCTCGAGCCCGACGGGAGCTTTCGCATGCTGCTCTCCGCGCGCGACCCGGGCCTCCCCAACTGGATCGATACCGAGGGCCGTCCCATGGGAATCGTGTTTTGGCGTTTCATGCTCCCCGAGGGCGAGATCGAAACGCCGAAGGCCGAACTGGTGTCCCTGGAGAGCCTTGCGACCCATTCCGGAGGATGAGTTCCGACCATGAGTTCCGACGAATGAGCGTAGGCGCTGCGCGCTCGCTGAAGGAGATGGCCGAGCGCTACCCACGTCCCGACTGGGTGCGCCGCATGAACGCGATGGGCGACTCGCTTGGTGGTTCGATCGCGGGTGCGCGCCGGCTCGTGCCGATCGAGACGGACGAGTTGCAGGCCGCGGCCCGGGCATCGCTCGGCCGGGATTCGTTCGGGGACTTCGGCGATCCGGATTGGCCCGCGCGCTTCACAGCGCTGGTCGCCGCCGTAGACTCGGCACCCTTTCACACCGTCGGGCGCTTGATCACGCGTCAGGAACTGCTCCGAGCGCTCCGCACCCGGCTCCTGCTCGGCGGAGCGCTCGAAGCCGACCCGGGCATCGAAGACGAGCAGCTCGCCGCACCCGTGATCGTTACGGGGCCGGCGCGATCCGGCACCTCGATCCTCTACGAACTGCTGGCGCTCGATCCAGCGCTACGCGCACCGCTCGCCTCCGAGGCGCTCCACCCGGTCCCGTTTCACGAACGCGCGCCATCGGCACTCGACCCGCGGATCGCGATGGCCGAATGTGAGCAGGAGTTCTGGGCCGACGTGCAACCCGAGTTCGCGGCGATCCACGAATTGCGCGCCGACCTGCCGGTCGAGTGCGTCACGCTCACCGCCCCGAGCTTCTGCGGCCCGCACTGGGGCATGGTCCTGCCCGACGGTGCCCCGATGGATCCGCCCACAGATTACGCGTTCCACCGGCGCATCCTGCGGCTGCTCCAGCGCCCGAGCACCCTCGCTGCGCGCGGCCCCGTGCCGAACTGGCTGCTCAAGACCCCGGCCCACCTGGCCCTGTTGCCGCTCGTCTTCCAGACCTACCCGGATGCATGGATCATCCAGACACACCGCGATCCGGTGAAGACGATGCCGTCCACGGTCAGCACCACTGCGATGGTCCGGTGGATCCGCAGCGACCAGGTCGACATCGCCGCGCTCGCGGCCGCGATCGACGCGGCGTTCGGCGGGATCCTGAATGCGCTCGCTGCCCAGCGCGACTCCGGCGGACTGCCCAAGCGTTTCGTCGACGTGCACTTCCAGGATCTGCTGGCCGATCCGGTGGACACGATCCGCCGCGCGTACGGCGGCATGGGGCGCGAGTTCAGCGACTCGCATGCCGACCAGATTCGCGATTACCTGGCCCACAAACCGCGAGGAAAGTTCGGCGTACACCGCTACGAGGCCGAAGACTGGGGCTTCGACGCGGCCGAACTACGCGAACGATTGCGCCCCTACATCGAGCATTTCGGTATCGCCCTCGAGGAAAGCCGGGAATAGGCGAAGCGCCGGCCGGCGCTGCCGGCATGGCTGGCGTCGGGTGGATTGCGGTAGAATCGCCCTGATGGCTTGCTCCGCTAGAGACCTGCATGCCTCCCGAGGGAGAACCGAGTGACCCGACCCGCTCTCGATCATCCGGTCTTCGACGCCGACAACCACTACTACGAAGCGCTCGACGCGTTCACCCGCCATCTCGATCCGAAGGTCGCCCACCGCACGGTCCAGTGGGCTGAGATCGACGGACGCAGGTACCACCTGGTCGCGGGACGAGTCAGCCACGCGGTGACCAATCCCACGTTCAACCCGATCGCCAAACCGGGCGCACTCTACCACTACCTGCGCGGGAATCCGGACGGCGACGAGGTGCGGGCACTGATGCGAGCGCGCGAGCCAATTCCGGCCCACTACCTGGAGCCCGAAGCCCGAATCGAGGTGATGGACCGGCAGGGACTCGAGGCGATCTGGCTGTTTCCGACGCTGGGCGTGCTCTACGAGGAATTGCTCAAGCACGATCCCGAGGCGGTGACGCTGACCTTCCGCTCGTTCAACCAGTGGCTCGACGAAGACTGGGGACTCGCGCACCGCGATCGAATCTTCGCCGCGCCCTACATCACGCTGGCCGACGTCGATTGGGCGGTGCGCGAACTCGAGTGGGCACTCGACCGCGGCGCGCGCTTGATCTGCATGCGGCCCGCCGCGGCGTGGACCACGCAGGGCCCGCGCTCGCCCGGCGACCCGCATTTCGATCCGTTCTGGGCACGCGTGAACGAGGCCGGGATCACGGTGGCCGTGCACGCCGGGGACAGCGGCTACACCTGCCACGGCTACGCCCGGGACGGCTTCAGCGCAAACTTCGGCGGTGGAGGCATGGGCGGCCGGCCTTCGATCAAGGCCTGGAACATCGAACGTGCCGCGCTGGACTTTCTGGCCACGCTGATCTTCGACCGCCTGTTCGAGCGCTTTCCCGCAGTCCGGGTGGCCTCGGTCGAGAACGGATCGGAGTTCCTGCCCGACCTGGTCCGCAAGCTGCGTTCGATGGGCCGCAGGACCGGCCGCTACTTCCAGCAGGATCCCCTCGAGACCTTCCGGCGGCACGTCTGGATCAACCCGTTCTGGGAGGACGACGTCAAGGAAGTCGTCGAGTACATGGGCCCCGAGCGCGTGATCTTCGGCTCCGACTGGCCCCACATCGAGGGTGTCCCGGACCCGCTCGACTACCTGGTCGAGCTCGAGAGCTTCGACGCAGACACCCGGCGCCGGATCCTGCGTGAGAACGCGCGCGAACTGAACGAACTCCGCCCCGCCTGAGACGAACCCAGGCTCCGATGCCGCGGCTACACGCAGCGCGCGACTAGTGGCGGGTCCTACGTCTCTGAACCACGCCGAGCAGCGTCGCCGACAGCAGCAGCAGCGCGACCAGCAGTAGCGCAGCCTCGGTCGAGAGCGCGGGCAGACCCAGCCCCACGGAGGGGTCGACGGAAATCGCCTCGAGGAACGCGACAATCTGGTTCTGCTGCGCAAAATTGATCACGATCGGCGCAGGGAGCCGTGCCGCTGCAGGCGAGGCCGCGAACTCAGCGGAATCGTAGAAGTTGACCGCCAGGAGAAGCGAGGAGACCGAGTTGTCGTGAAAGAATGGGGCCGTGAGGTTCACCCCCACGAGCGCCGGCGTACTGAATCTGCGGGTCCCTGCATCCTCTGCAGGCAACGGAAGGGTCGGGTCTCCAGGTCCACCGCTACATCCATCATCCAGATTGGCTGGCAGATTGACGACGCCCGTATCGAACGCAAGGTTGCCCGTACCGGTCCCCAGCGACCCGTCCGCATCCGCGAGCACGGGGCCACTGTGACAGGTAGAACACTGCGCCTGCGGCCCGAAAAAAAGCGCCTGCCCGGCTGCAATCGCCGTGGCATCCCCGCCCTGGGCGATGGCGAAGGCGATCATTCGATTCAGATCCGGGTTCCCGTCGGCCGGAAAGGTGATCGAGTTCATGAACGCTTCGAGGGCATTGAGCTCGCCGGCGGTCGGCAGCGTGAAGTCCGCCCCGGCATTCCGGGCCATGGTCTTCGTGAAATGCTGCATCACGGCCCCGGTCGAAAAGAGTTTCAGGTCGGCGAACTCTCCGCTCAGACCGTAGGGCGCGGTCGAGGCAAGGTTGAACAGATGCGGAGAATTTCGAAAGTTCGGAGGGAGCGAGAAACCATCGATGTTCTCGAGGATCAGGCCACGGGTATTTCCCATCCGCATCAGGCAGGAGTTCTCGAGCGTTGCGAGAACCGGGTCGGTTTCGGCTATGAAGAGTGGATCGGTCGGACTGGACGCGAAGAGGGTGGCGATGCCCGCAGGCGTGAGTCCGAAGGACTGCGCAGCCACGTGGCAGGTCGCGCAAGTGCGACCGTTTCCGTTGAAGGTTTCGTTGTTGAAGAGCTGCTCGCCCTGGGCGACCAGCTGCGCAAAGCTCGCGGACGGGGCCTGCGGCAGCACCCAGGCGAGAACGAAAACCAGCCCTCCCCGCCAAAGCCGGGATCGCTTCGCGCTCATCTCAGCTGTGCTCGCCGCATCCGCAGGACCCAGCCACCGGTACCCAGCAGCACCGCAACCATCAGCAGGAGACCCCAGTCAGACAATGCGGGGAGATTCTCCGGCTGCATCTGCACCGTTGCACCCGATGAGTTGCGCGGGCTCGGGACCTCGAGCTGGAAGTTCGAGTTCTCCTGGCCGCATTCGAAATCTCCGAACAGATCCTGAAAGCGGTTCAGGCTCTGCGGAGCCCCGGAGGAGGAGAGTCCCGGCGCGGGCGGGCCATTGAGCGTCGGTGTAAGGCAGCATTGATTTCCGAAGGGGCAGTCCACGGCGTCGGACTCCTGCCCGCCTGTATAGCTCCCATAGGCCAGGCATTCGTTCACCGGAAAGAACGGGTCCAGCGGGTTCTGCTCGAAACACACCATGCCGCTCTCCGGGGACATCAACGCGCTCGGAAGCACGAAATCCGCCGCCAGGCCGGTTGCATCGACAAACGCCTGGGTCGCGATCAGGACCGAGTTCCCCGTATTCGCGGGATCGGAAGGTCCCATGGGGGGATTGCTCGCGAACTCGAACGATCCCGTCTGGGTCCCAGAGGCATCGTGGAAGGTCAGCAGCGCGCGCGAAGGGCCAGGAGGAGGCTGCGGGCCCCACCGGTTCTGCCCGGACCCATCGAACTTCATCTCGAGGAACTGGATATCGTTGTCGCCGTTCGCGCCAACCAGCAGCTGCTCGATCCGGGTCAGATGATTGGTGGCGCGTGCTGAAACCGGCAGCAGGAGCAGCATGCTCAGCGCCAATCCCAGGCCCAGAACCGCCCTGGGGGCGCTTCTCTCAGCCTGACTGGTTGAGCTTCGTTCCCGGGAACGCAACCCCTGTGCGCCTGGGCTCATGGCTTCCTTGCCTGGGTTGAGGAACCCCTAGTTCAGCGTACATCGAGCCAGCACTCCCCAGCATACGCCGGAC
>JABSQV010000034.1 GCA_013215565.1 Myxococcales bacterium
ACGACGAGGAGCGGGCCAACTACGACTGGATGGGGTACATCGGGAGCTTCATCGCCGTCGCGGCATTCATCCCGCTGCCCTTCGCCGGCTACTACCTCGGGTTGGAGATCTACTCCTACAGCCAGCAGATGGGGGTGTCGATGATGGGCGGCTCCTTCGCCCAGCTCTGGATTCTGCAGGCCATCCTGATCGGCTCGCTGTTTCTGGCCATCAACCTCTACCTGTGGCTCGCGATGGGCCGCATTCCGGGCGGCGAGCGCTACCGCAAGTTCCAGGCTCCGGTGCTCGTGGTTCTGGCAACCGGCCTCGCCGTGTGGGCCACACCCCACACGATCATCGCGACCTTCGCGGAGATGAAGGCGATGGGCGCAGCCCACCACCCGCGGCTCGGCGTGCTGGGCGTGATGTCGGCCAAGAACACCGCCGTGAACCTGATGATCCTGTCCACCTTCGTCACCTTCATGCTCTACCGACGGGGCAACAAGCTGGCGACCTCGGGCTTCGCGCCGGCCGCGAACTGGATCCAGTGCCTGGCGTTCGTGGCCACCGTCGTGGGGATCGTCTGGATCGGCATCTACGGCTACTTCGTCCCCGCCGCGGTGCGGGTCGGCCTGTCGGGCTACCAGCCGCTGATGGTGGGTGCCTTCATGGTGCTGTTCCTCGCGATCGAGACACCCGCGTACCGGGGCGCGGAATCGCTCGGCGAGATCCGCTGGGGACAGATGCCCAGGATCTCGCAGTACGTGCTGTTCTTCCTGGCCACCACCTTTACCTGGCTGATGGGATTGATGGGCTACATCCGTTCCGGCGTCCGGCAGCACTGGCACGTGTACCAGGTGATGCGCGACGTGAGTGATGGCGCGTACATCCCGACCCACGGGTTCGCGACCATGGTCGTCTCGATCATCGTGCTCACTTTCTTCCTGTTCGTCGCGATGGTGTTCGCTCTGGCGATGCGCTCGGAGCAGCGGGAGCAACAGCCGAGTTGAGAGTCGTCTTCTTTAAGATTCTCGCGTTCGTGATCGTGATCGACCTCTTCTACATGTCGATCGGTCAGTGGTGGCTGTCTCAGACGGAGGATCATCCGCCCGCCAAACTCGAGATCACGGCCGACACCGATAACGACACCCTCATCGGTATGGGCCGGACCCTGCTCGGGGCGAAGGGCGGCTGCCTGCTCTGCCACAAGATCAACGAGGTCGGAAACACGCGCGGGCCCGACCTTCGTGGCGTGGGCGCGCGCGCCGGGTTGCGCAGGCCGGGCATGAGCGCCGAGGCCTACCTGGTCGAATCGCTCGTCAACCCGGGCGCGTACGTGGTCGAGGAGTTCGCGGCCGCCGGTGGCGAGACGATCATGCCGGTCGCGACCCGGCCGCCGGCCGACCTGAGCCCGACCGAACTCAAGGCTCTGGTCGCCTACCTGCAGTCGCTCGGTGGCGAGGTCACGGTCGAGATCACGGAACAGGACGTCGCAGCCGCGGCCGCGAAGCAGGAGCAGCCCAAGGACGCAGCCGACACCCGGCCGGGAGCGGATCTTCTCGCCAAGCACGGATGTATCGCGTGCCACGACCTGAAGGGGACCATGCGCCTCGTCGGACCTCCGCTCACCAACGTGCGCGAACGGTTGTCGGCTGCAGAGATCCGGCAGTCGATCATCGATCCCGATGCGGTCGTCGCGGAGGGCTACCCTCCGGGACTCATGCTGAAGACCTTCGCGGAGACGGTGCCGCCCGAAGAACTCGACCTGATCGTGAGCTACCTCTCGGGTGAGGTGCCGCTCTCCGAGCGCCTCTCGCACCCGGGGCTTCAACTCGCGGCCCTGATTCTGCTGTTCAACGGGGGCGTGTGGATCATGCGTCGCCTGGCGATCCGTCGAGCCCTCGCGTCTGGAGAATCGAGTGCGTAGGCTGGCGCTTCCCGCGGCGGTCTTCGTATGGCTCGCGGTCTGGGCGGGGCTCCGCTTCGGTGTCCGGCCCCCGATCCCGGGCCAGGTGATGGGCCTGTACATGTCGATCGCCACGGTTGCGATCCTGGTGTACGTGGTGGCGGACCAGGAGCGAACGCGGGCCTTCATCGCCCCGCTCGTGACGCTGTTGAAAGAGCGTCGTCTCGCCGTGCCCCGGCTCGCACTCCTGATCGCGCTCCCGCTGCTGCTCGGCTGGTTCACCTACGACAGCGTGCGGCCGCGCTTCGACCCGCCGTTCGAGGCGCGCGTGATCCACCCCGAGCCGCCGGCGAAGTTCCTGTTGCA
>JABSQV010000035.1 GCA_013215565.1 Myxococcales bacterium
GGAAGGTCAGCAGCGCGCGCGAAGGGCCAGGAGGAGGCTGCGGGCCCCACCGGTTCTGCCCGGACCCATCGAACTTCATCTCGAGGAACTGGATATCGTTGTCGCCGTTCGCGCCAACCAGCAACTGCTCGATTCGTGTCAGGTGATTGGTGGCGCGTGCTGAAACCGGCAGCAGGAGCAGCATGCTCAGCGCCAACCCCAGGCCCAGAACAGCCCTGGGGGCGCTTCTCTCGGCCTGACTGGTTGAGCTTCGTTCCCGGGAACGCAACCCCTGTGCGCCTGGGCTCATGGCTTCCTTGCCTGGGTTGAGGAACCCCTAGTTCAGCGTACATCGAGCCAGCACTCCCCAGCATACGCCGGACAGCGGCATCTGTGGGGAAAATATCGCGTCCAGGCGAGAAGGGAATTTTGACGAGCCCGCACCCGCCATGCTTCCCTCGAAGACCGCTGGAAATCCCATCCCCCGAGGCCTTAGGCTCTGGCATCGCGGCGACACGCGAGCGGAGGGACGATGGGCGAAACCGATAGCGGGATCCGCAGGATCGTGGACGGAACCAGCTGGGACGAATTCTGCGATGCGCTCAAGGACGCGGGCAGCGTGATCCTCTGCAAGGGCGCGCCCGATGACCCGCTGACCCGGGCGGAGGGCTGGCGCTACCTGACCCGGCTCACACGCGCCGCCTTCGAGAGCTTCGTCGAGGCCTCGGATCCGATGGCGCCGGTACTGCGGCGCACCGCGCACGAGACGATCAAGATCGGGATGGACAACCCGGACAACATCTACATGAGCGCACCGATCCGCGGCACCTTCCAGTACCGGCTGACCGGCACGCGCGGAACCGTCCAGTACCTGGGCTTCGGAACCCAGAAGGGGAATTACGGCGCGACCGGAACGCTCGAGACCACGGGCTACCTGCACGCAAGAGACCTGGAGCTCGACTCCGACGGACGCTTCGAAATCATCGTAAGCACCGAGGAGCAAGCCGGAAACTGGCTCCCGATGACGCCCGAGAGCAGCACGCTGATCGTACGTCAGACCCGCTACGATCACGCGAACGAGATCCCGGCCGAGATCGAGATCGAGCGCACCGACGGTCCGGGGCAGCCCCGGCACCTCGAACCCGCGCGCATCGATCAGGCGCTGCGCAAGTCGGCCGGCTTCGTGAAGGGCTGCGCGAGCATCTTCGAGACCTGGGCCGAGGACTTCTCCGAGCACACGAACCAGCTTCCGATGTTCGACCGCGAACGCGCGCGCGTCGCAGGCGGCGACCCGAACATCACCTACTACCACAGCTACTGGCGGCTCGCGCCCGACGAGGCCCTGGTGATCGAGGCGACGCCCCCGCCCTGTGACTACTGGAGCTTCCAGCTGGCCAACCACTGGCTCGAGTCGCTCGACTACCGTTACTTCCCGGTCCACCTGAATGCCTTCATGGCGAAGCTGCGCGATGACGGCTCGGTGCGCGTGGTGGTTTCCCGCGAGAATCCGGGCGTCGACAACTGGCTCGATACCTGCGGTCACGAACTGGGGACCATGTGCTGGCGCTGGGTCGGCGCGAGCGAATTCCCGCAGCCGCAAACGCGCGTGGTCCCGCTGGCGGAGCTCCGGGGTGACTGAGTTTCCGTTCCGCGAGGAGAAAGCGCTCGAAGCCGCACGCGCGGCCACCGGGCTCTCCGATTTCGGCGGAGACGCATTTCGGGAGGGCCTGAGGCTTCTGCTCGAGACCTACAACCGCGCAGCGGGGCTTTCCGAACGCGGGCGCAAGCACAACTGGCAACGAGTCGTGCTGCTGCTCTCCACACGGCTGCGCATCCAGGAGACGCTGCGCAAGCACCCCGAGATCCGGGAGCGTGAGATCCGTCGCCCCGTCTACCTGACCGGGTTGCCGCGCACCGGGACCTCGGCACTGTTCAACCTGCTCGCGTCCGACCCCGCCGCCCGGCCGCTGCTTGCGTGGGAAGGGATCTTCCCCGACCCGCTCGAGGGTCTCGAACCCGGGCAGATCGACCCGCGCCACGAGGCGATGCGGGCCGCCGACGAGCGTACGCGCCAGCGCGATCCGGAATTCAGCCGCATTCACCACACCGGGGCCGACATGCCCGAGGAGTGCGTGCTCTTGCTCGCGCACGCATTCTGCGACGTGCAGGTCGGGATCGAGGTCCTGATGGAGCCCTACGGACCCTGGTTCCAGAACCAGGACCTGCGCACGAGCTACGCCTACTACGCGGACCTGCTCCGCATGCTCGACTTCCAGAGGCCGGGCGAGCGCTGGCTGCTCAAATCGCCCGCGCACCTGTGGGCGCTCGATGCCCTGCTGGAGCAGTTCCCGGATGGCTGCATCGTCATGACCCACCGGAACCCGCTCGAGTGCATTCCCTCCTACTGCAGCATGATCGACACGCTGCTGAATTCGCGCGGTTGCGCGCCGAGACCCGACCTGGGCAAGGCGGTGCTCGAGTACCTGGCCCGCAGCCTCGAGCGCGGCCTGCGCGCGCGCGATGCGCTGGATTCCGGGCACTTCTTCGACGTGGACTACCGCACATTCCTCGCGGACCCGCTCTCGACCGTCGCCGGACTCTACGAGTACTTCGGGCTCGGCCTCGACGAATCCCTGGAGGCGACGCTCGCGGCCCACACGAGAGACAATCCCCAGGGCAGACACGGCACCCACGAGTACGGTCTCGAAAAGTACGGGCTCACGCCGGACGCGGTCCGCTCGCGGCTCGCGGACTACATCGAGCGTTTCGGCCTCGGAAGCACAGGTTGAAGGAGGACCCTCCATGCTGAACGGCGAGAAAATTCTGATCACCGGCCTCACGGGACAGGTCGCGGGCCCGGTCGCGCGGGCACTGGCGCGTGACAACGAGGTCTGGGGCATCGCGCGCTTCAGTGACCCGAATGCACGCGCCGCGCTCGAGAAGGCAGGCGTGCGCTGTGAAATGGCGGACCTCGCCGAAGGAGATCTCGGACATCTGCCGGGAGACTTCTCTCTCGCCCTGCACTTCGCGGTGGCCAAGAGCGGGAACTTCCACGCGGACCTCGCGGCCAACGCGGAGGGCACCGGGTTCCTGATGGACCACTGCCGGAACGCGCGTGCGTTTCTCCACTGTTCGTCGACCGCGGTCTACGAACCGAACGACCACGAGCTTCTTTCCGAGGACGCGATGCTCGGCGACAACCACCGCGCGTTCGGATTCCTGCCGACCTACAGCATCTGCAAGATCGCGGCAGAGGGAATGGCGCGCTTCTGCGCGCGTCACTTCGACCTGCCGACCGTAATCGCACGGCTCAACGTCCCCTACGGAAACGGCGGCGGCTGGCCAGGGCTTCACCTGGAACTCATGCGCCGCGACAAGCCGATCCAGGTGCACACGAACGCGCCCAGCATCTACAACCCCATCCACGAAGACGACCTGATCGCAATGCTGCCGCGGCTGCTCGAGGTCGCCTCGGTCCCGGCCACGATCCTGAACTGGGGCGGCAGCGACGTGGTGAGTATCGAAGAGTGGTGCGGCTACCTGGGCGAACTCACCGGCCTCACACCGCGCTTCGAGCCGACCACCCACACGATCGAGAGCACGGCCGTCGACACGACGCGCATGCACGAACTGATCGGAAAGACCCAGGTCCCGTGGCGCAAAGGCTTCAAGCGTATGGTCGAGGCACTTCATCCCGACCTGCTCGAAGGAGGCACCGTCCATGAATGAACTCGAGGAACGCGACGCCATCAAGCGCCTCAAGTATCGCTACATGCGCTGTCTCGACCAGAAGCGCTGGAACGAACTCGGCGGGTGCCTGGCAGATGAGGCCACCACGAGCTACGGAGACGGGAAATACAGCTTCAAGGGCAGAGACGCGATCCTGAAATTCCTGAGCGAAGCCATGGGGGCCGACAGCTTCCACTCGAGCCACCAGGTCCATCATCCCGAGATCGAGTTCCAGGACGCGTCGTCGGCCACCGGCGTCTGGGCGCTCCAGGACGTCGTGATCGACACGGAGAACGACTTCACACTTCGAGGTGCGGGGTTTTACCAGGACGAATACCGGAAGGTCGGCGGGGAGTGGAAGATCCTGCACACCGGCTACCAGCGGATCTACGAGGAGTCGGAGCCGCGCTCGAGCGTCCCCGGCCTGCGGCTCACGGCCAGTCTCTGGGGCGCACACAAGCGCCCGTCCGGGTAGACGAGACCCGCCCGTTCAGGGCCGGACCCCGGCGTGCGCGGCCGGCAGCGGCGCGGCCGCGTCGCGCGCCGAGGTCGCGCGCAGCCCATCGATCAGGGCCGTGCGGAGCTCGCGCGGGTCGATGATGCGGTCGTAGCTCAGCGCGTCCGCTGCGCTCCAGGTTCCCGAAGCCGCGGCCTCTGCGAGTTGCTCGCGCGCTTCGGGGCCGGCGCGAACTGCGTCGCTTCCGGCCTCGGCCGGCATGGCGCCGAGCGAACTCCCCGGAAACGCGAGCGTGAGCGTCTGACCGTCGAAGGGATTCATGGCCATCAGCGAACTGCCAAAGCCGTAAGCCTTGCGCAGCGTTACGTGGAGCTTCGGCGAGCGGAGTCGACTCTGCGCCGCGAACATGCGCGCCGCGCTGCGCAATGTGCCGGCGCGCTCGGCACGCGAGCCGGCCATCACCCCCGGGTTGTCGGCCAGGAACACGACCGGCAGGTGGAACGCGTCCATCAGTTCGAGAAAGTGCGCGGCCTTGTCGGCCGCGTCTGCCGTGATCGATCCCGCCTGCACGGCTGGCTGGTTCGCCACGATCCCGACCGGCCAGCCGCCGAGTCGCGCCAGGCCCAGCAGCAGCGAGGCCCCGTAGTCGGGCTGGATCTGGAGGAAGGCCCCACGGTCCGCGACGCGTGTGATCACGGAGCGCATGTCGTAGGGCCGATTGGGATCGGTCGGAACGATCTCGAGCAGGTCGTCGAGCGAGCGCGCCTGCGTGTCGGGGCCCGCTTCGTCTCGCGGCGGGCGCTGCCAGGCGCTCGACGGGAAGTAGGAAAGGTAGTCGCGCACGAGCGCGAGCGCCTCGGCGTCGCTCGCTGCCGCGGCGTGTGCGACGCCGCTCTCGTGCGTGTGCAGCCGGGCCCCGCCGAGTTCCTCCTTCGAGACCTGCTCGCCCACGGCCTGGGCCACGATCGGGGGACCGGCCGTAAACAGCGCCGCGCCCTCGACCATCACCACAAAATCCGCGAGCAGCCCCGTCAGCGCACCGTGACCGGCGGAGGCGCCGAGCACGACGGCGACGATGGGCACGCGGCCCGAGAGCTGCGCCATCACCTGCAGGTCGTTGGGTGCGTGGGGATAGCGCTCGAGCGCGTTGCTCACGCGCTCGCCGGCGCCTTCGAGCAGAAGCACCAGCGGCACGCGTTCCTGAAGCGCGAGCCGCGCCAGCCGTACCCGCTTGGCGTGGTTCCCGAGACCGATCGAGCCGCCTTGAACCGAGAAGTCCTCGGCCGCGACGACAAGCGGACGGCCCTCGACGCGAGCCAGTCCCCCGACGATCGCGTCGGCAGGCGCGGGCGGCAGGTCCCCGCGCGGGATCGAGCCGACCAGCGCCCCGATCTCTTGAAAGCTCCGCTTGTCGCAGAGCGCCGCGATCCGCTGGCGCGCGTCGAGCCGAGCGCCGCGGTGCTGGCGCTCGAGCTTCTCGGGCCCGCCCATCGCGCGGGCTTCCTGCCTGCGGGCGGCGAGTTGCTCCAGCAGCGCCTCCCAGCCGGGGGAGCGATCCCCGCTTCCACTCATGGGTTCCTCCAAAAATGGCTTCCTGCAGAACGGGACCGTCCGCAGCGACTCAGGACGGCTCTTCAGACTCGTCCTCGGTGGAGGCCGCGAGACTGCGAGCGCTCTTGGCGATCGGTTCGATCTGCTCGAGGTCCCGCACCTTCTCCACGTGTTCCTCGAGCTTGCGCGCGGTCGGACGCACCCGGAGTTCGAACGAGCCCAGGGTCTTGTTGAAAGCCTCGATCGCGGTGTCGAGGCCGCGGCCCACCTTTCCGAAGTGGTTCCAGAGCGTGATCACGCGCTGTACCATGTCATTCGCCAGCTCAGCGACAACCCGAGCGTCCTCCGCGATCTTTTCCTGACGCCAGCCGAAGGCCGCCGCACGCAGGATCGCGATCAGCGAGGTCGGCGTAGCCACGATCACGCGCAATCGGGCGGCTTCCTCGAGGAGCGCCGGTCGCTGGCGCGCAGCCGCGGCCAGCATCGGCTCGACCGGCAGGAACATCACCACGAACTCGGGCGCAGGCTGAATGCGGTCCCAGTAACTCTTGGCCGCGAGCTGCTTGACGTGAGCCATCACCCGGTCCGAAAACTGCTCGAGCAGCCGATCGGCCTCTGAAGGGTCCTGCTCCTCGCTCGCAGCGAAGAACGCATCGCCCGGAGCCTTCGCATCGACCGCGATGCTGGTGCCTCCGGGAAGCCGCACCACCAGGTCGGGCCGCACGACTCCCTCGTGGCCGCCACCCGAAGCCTGGACCTGTTCCTCGAAGTCGCAGTAGGCCACCATTCCGGCGAGTTCCACGATCCGGCGGAGCTGGATCTGGCCCCAGGCTCCGCGCGCACCCGAGTCCTTCAGCGCCGTGACCAGGTCGTTCGTCTGGCCCTGCAGCCCCTCGTACTGGCGCGTGAGTTCACGGAGTTGAGTCGAGAGGGCCCCCTCCTGCTTGGCGCGCTGCGTCTCGAGCTCATGGACCGCCTGCTGGTAGCTCGCGATGCGTTCCCGGAGCGGCTTCACGAGCTCGCGAAGCTCCGCCTCGGCCCGGGTGCGCGTGAGCTCCTGCTCGCTTGCGCTGCGCTGGCGCTGGTTCCCGGTCCACACCTGGAGCGCCAGCAGCACGGCAACTCCAGCCACGAGAACGACCAGCAGCGTCTCGACCATGAAACCCCTCCCTGCGGCAGCCGGACTCCGAAACGGCGCTGGGGTCGAGCATAACGCGGCCGGCCCGGGTCCCGCGACCCGGCCGGGGCACGGCACCCGGCAGGACCGCAGGTCCCCGGGCCTCAGACGGTCAGATACTGCTTGACCTGCTCGTCGTCGAGGGAGCTCATCGCGCCCGAGGCGACGATCGCGCCCTTCTCCATGATGCAGTACTCGTCCGCGACCCGGCGCGCAAAGCGGAGCTTCTGTTCGACGACCAGGATCGTCATCTGCTCTTCGCGGTTCAGTCTCACGAGTACGTCTCCGATCTCGCTCACCACGTTGGGCTGGAGACCCTCGGTAGGCTCGTCCAGAATCAGCATCCGGGGTTGTATCACCAGGGCGCGGCCGATCGCGAGCTGCTGCTGCTGACCGCCCGAGAGGTCGCCGCCGCGCCGACGCAGCATCGTCGCGAGCACCGGGAACAGGGTCAGGACCAGCTCCGGGATTTCGCGCAGTCCGTCGCCGCGCACCGGCAGGCCGAGACGAAGATTCTCTTCGACCGTCATCTGCGGGAAGATGTCGCGTCCCTGTGGCACGTAGCCAATTCCAGAACGTGCGCGCAGACGCACGGGCTCGCCGCGAAGCTCGCGTGACGCAAAGCGGATCTGGCCCGAGCGGGTCCGGAGCAGGCCCATGATCGACTTGAGCAACGTCGTCTTGCCCACCCCGTTTCGTCCCATCAGGCAGGTACAGCTGGCGTCCGCGATCCGGAACTCCACGTCCCGGAGGATGTGGCTCTCGCCGTAGAACTGGTTCAGGCCGGAGACCTCGAGCACGGCTAGCTCCCCAGGTACACGGAAATCACTTTCGCGTCCGCCTGGATCTTTTCCATCGGGCCCTCCGCCAGCACCCGGCCCTCGTGGAGCACGGTCACGGTTCGCGCGATCTGGCGCACGAATTCCATATCGTGCTCGACCACGACCACGGTGTGCGTGCCGGCCAGCGAACTCAGCAACTCCGCGGTGCGCTCCGTCTCGCTCAGCGAGAGTCCGGCCACCGGCTCGTCGACGAGCAGCAGCTTGGGATCCTGGGCCAGCAGCATCCCGATCTCGAGCCACTGCTTCTGTCCGTGCGAGAGCTGACCCGCGGGCAGGTGGGCCTCATCCGAGAGCCCGACCGTGTCGAGTCCCAACGCGATCCGATCCTGCTGTTCTCCCGAGAGCTTCGCGAACAGCGTGTGCCAGAGACTCCGGCTCCCTCGAAGCGCGAGCTCCAGGTTCTCGAACACCGTGTGGCCGGGAAAGACCGTGGGTTTCTGGAACTTGCGTCCGATCCCGACCCGCGCGATCTCATGCTCGCTCATCTGGGTCAGGTCGTGGCGAATCCCGAAGAAGGCCGAGCCCGAGTCCGGGCGCGTCTTTCCCGAGATCACGTCCATCATGGTCGTCTTGCCGGCGCCATTCGGTCCGATGATGCAACGGAGCTCGCCCTCGCGCAGGTAGAGGCAGAGCTCGTCCAACGCCTTGAAGCCGTCGAAGCTCACGGTCAGATCCTCGAGATAAAGGATCATTCCCTGCCGGGTGTCGACCTCGTCCGAGGCGTCCAGGCTGGGGTTCTGCGGAACGGTCACGTCCGGGTCCCTTCGTGCTTCGAAAGCAGGCTTCCCATGATCCCGCGCGGCAGGAACAGGGTTACGCCGATGAAGAGCAGGCCCAGCACGTAAAGCCAGGCGTCCGGCAGCGCGACCGTGAACCAGCTCTTTGCGCCATTCACGATCAACGCGCCCACGATCGGGCCGGCCAGGGTGCCGCGGCCGCCCACGGCGACCCAGATCGCCATCTCGATCGAGTTGGCGGGCTGCATCTCGCTCGGGTTGATGATCCCCACCTGCGGCACGTAGAGCGCACCCGCGAGCCCGCACAGGACGGCCGAGAGGGTCCACGCGAAGAGTTTGTAGCTCCGGACGTCGTAGCCCGAGAACATCACGCGCGATTCCGCATCGCGAACGGCTCTGAGCACGCGGCCGAGCCTGGACCCGACCACGTAGCGGCAGAGCAGAAAGCAGCCCAAGAGCGCGGTCACCGATGCCAGGTAGAGACCGATCCGGGTTTCGGGATCCCGAAGCGTGAACCCGAGCAGGCGCTTGAAGTCGGTGAGCCCATTGTTGCCGCCGAAGCCGGTGTTGTTCCTAAAAAACATCAGCATCGCCGCGTAGGTCATGGCCTGCGTGATGATCGCGAAGTACACGCCCCGGATCCGGGAGCGAAACGCCAGGAAACCGAACACGAAGGCGACCAGCCCCGGGACGGCAAGCGCCATGAACAGCGCGAACCCGAAGTGCTGGAACCCGTACCAGTACCAGGGCAGTTCCTTCCAGTCTAGAAACACCATGAAGTCGGGAAGCTCGCTCTTGTAGACGCCCTCGGTCCCGATCGATCGCATCAGGTACATGCCGATCGCGTAGCCGCCGAGTGCAAAGAACACTCCGTGGCCCAGGCTGAGCACACCCGCGTAGCCCCAGATCAGGCCCACCGCCAGCGCCACGATCGCGTAGCACGCGAACTTTCCGAGCAGCAGCACCAGGTAGTCGGGCAGGTGCAGGGGGGAGTCTTCGGCCAGGCCGAGGTTCAGCAGGGGGACCGCGATCGCGGCGATCGCGAACAGGCCCACGGCCAGCAGCCAGCTGCGCGACCCGCTCTGCGCGGCGGACCCGGTGGTCACGATTGGCCGTTCTGCTCTGCCGCGCGACCGCGCTGCGCAAAGATTCCCTCCGGCCGGCGCTGGATGAACAGGATCAGGAAAACCAGCACTCCGATCTTGCCGAGGACGGCCCCCGACACCGGCTCCAGGAACTTGTTGACCACGCCGAGCCCGAGCGCGCCCACAATCGTCCCGGCGAGCTTGCCGACTCCGCCCAGCACCACGACCATGAACGAGTCCACGATGTAGGCTTGGCCGAGTTCGGGGCCGACGTTGCCGAGCTGCGAGAGCGCCACGCCGCCGAGACCCGCGATCCCCGAGCCGAGCCCGAAGGTCAGCGTGTCGACACGGTCGGTGGAGATGCCGAGGCTGGCCGCCATCGACCGGTTCTGGGTCACCGCGCGCACCTCGAGCCCGAGTCGCGTGCGCTGAATAATCAGCCAGACGAACGCGACGACCGCGGCCGCGAAGAAGATGATCACGATCCGGCTGGTGGGGAACACGACCCCGTCCAGAATCTCGAAGCCGCCCGAGAGCCAGGTGGGGTTCGCCACCGTGACGTTCTGGGCTCCGAAGCTCAGGCGTACCGTCTGGATCAGGATCAGGCTGATGCCCCAGGTGGCCAGCAACGTCTCGAGCGGCCGACCGTACAGAAACCGGATCACGCTGCGCTCGAGCAGCATCCCGACCAGCGCCGTCACCCCGAACGCGAGCGGAACCGCCGCCACCAGGTAGTAGTCGAGCGATTCCGGCGCGTAGCTCTGGAACAGCAACTGGACGGAATAGGTTGCATAGGCGCCCAGCATCAGCATCTCGCCGTGTGCCATGTTGATCACACCCATCAGCCCGAACGTGATCGCGAGTCCCAGCGCAGCCAGCAGCAGCACGCTTCCGAGGCTCAGCCCGTAGAACAGGTGCTTGGCCGCGTCGACCAGCCACTGCTCGAGCGCGAACGAGCCGAGCGCGGCTTTGGCCGCGCTTCGGACCCGCGCGTCGGGTTCGGCGAAGCTGCCATCGTCGCCCAGGGCCACGAGTTCCTCCAGCAGTGGCTGCAGCGAGAGATCTCCGGAGTCCGCGATTCGTTCGACCGCGGCGAGCCGCACCGACGCGTCGTCGCTCTTGAGCTGCAGTTGGGCCAGGATCAGGTCGAGTGCCTCCCGGGTCGCCGGGTCGGTTTCTCGCTGCTGCGCGCGGCCGATGGGCTCGAGCAGATCCTCACGCGGGTACTTGCCGAGCTGCTGGGCGGCCGCGTAGCGAACCTCGCGGTCATCTGAGTGGAGTTCGAGCAGCGCGATCACAGGCTGCAGACTGCGGCGCACGAGGTTGTTGAGCCGGGGCTTTCGCAGGCTGCGCTCGCCGGCCGGCTCTCCGGCCCCCCGGGTCAGGGACAGCGCCGCTCCCCCTTCCGGGGGAATGGCGTAGAGGCGGCCGGTCTCGTCGACGCGCAGTCGACGCTCCCGCAGCGCCTCGAGGACGGGCAATGCCGCTGGATCGTCCCGGTGCCCGGCCGCGACCACGGCCCGGATCAGCTGCTTCCGGCTCTTCACGCCGAGCGTTTCCAGTTCGGCGTCCGCCCCCCGAACGGCCGCTGCGGCGCCGCAGACCAGCACCGCCATGCACGCGGAGAAAACCCAGCGGGACACGCCCCCAGCCCCTTTCATCCCCGTTCACGCGCCAGCATACGCGCCGCACGAGCCATCAGCGACGGGCCGCGGCCCCCGTTGCAGGGGAACCGCGGCCCGCCCGGAAAACGTTCGCGTCGAAATCGTCGGACTAGGGAGCGGCGGCCGCGGCAACCTCGGGCTTGCCCCCAAACCTGCCCTGCTTACAGTTTCCACAGACCCACGGGTAGGTCCAGTCCGCCACCCGGTCGGCGCTGTCGGGAATGTACGGACTCCAGGCTTGGGCCCGGATCGGGCCATCGGTCTGCCAGACGATGTCGAACTGACCGTCTTCGTTGACCTCGCCGATCACGACCGGCTTGTGCAGGTGGTGGTTCTTCTCGTCCATTTTGATCGAGTAGCCGGACGGCCCCGCCACGACCTGGCCCGCGAGCGCCTGGCGCACCGCGTCGACGTCCGGGGTCCCGGCCTGCTCGACCGCCTGCACCCACATCTTGAAGCCGATGTAGTGAGCCTCCATCGGGTCGTTGGTGACCCGCTTGCTGCCACCCGGCAGGTTGTGCTCCTTGACGTAGGCCTCCCACTGCTTGACGAACTCCTTGTTGAAGGAGTTGTCCATCGACATGAAGTAGTTCCAGGCGGCCAGGTGACCGACCAGCGGTGTCGTATCGATCCCGCGGAGCTCTTCCTCACCCACGGAGAAGGCCACGACCGGAATGTCCTCGGCCTTCACGCCCTGGTTGCCCAGTTCCTTGTAGAAGGGCACGTTGGAATCGCCGTTGATCGTCGAGACCACGGCGGTCGGCTTCGAGGCCGCGAACTTCTTGATGTCGGCCACGATCGTCTGATAGTCGCTGTGACCGAAGGGCGTGTAGGTCTCCATGATGTCTTTTTCCGCGACGCCCTTGGAGAGCAGGAAGTGGCGCAGAATCTTGTTGGTGGTGCGCGGGTAGACGTAGTCCGTCCCGAGCAGCACCCAGCGCTTGGCGCCCCCGCCCTCTTCGCTCATCAGGTACTCGACCGCCGGAATCGCCTGCTGGTTCGGGGCCGCGCCCGTGTAGAACACATTGAACGAACTCTCTTCGCCCTCGTACTGCACCGGGTAGAGCAGCAGCCCGTTCAGTTCCTCGAACACCGGCAGCACCGACTTGCGCGAGACCGAGGTCCAGCAGCCGAAGACCACGTCCACCTTGTCGCGCTCGATCAATTCGCGCGCCTTCTCGGCAAACAGCGGCCAGTTCGAGGCAGGGTCGACCACCACGGCCTCGAGCTTTCGGCCGAGCACGCCGCCCTTCTTGTTCTGTTCCTCGACCATCATCAGCACCACGTCGCGCAGCGAGGTCTCGCTGATCGCCATCGTGCCCGAGAGCGAGTGGAGAATGCCGACCTTGATGGGCTCTTTGGTTGCCGCAGCCTGCGCGGCCGGAGCTCCGAGCCACCCGAGCACGCCGACGACGGCGAGCGAAGCAATCAGTGTTCGTAGCGTCATCTCAGTATTTCCTCTTCTGGGCTCATGGAGCCCTGGGGGTTAGAAGTTCAGGTACTGCGGCTCTAGAGCTGGAACTGGAGGCCCACCAGGAAAATGTTCTTGGCACTCGTGTCAACTAGGCTGGCCCTGTCCCGCCCGTACTTCGCTGTAATCCGGGCATTGTGCCCGCGCAGCACGTAGTTGACCCCGAAGTCCCAGCGCTCATGGTCCGAGGCAGCGTCGCAGGCCGTGCATCCGTCCGGGTCGAACTCCTGGTAGCGCACGAAGGGTTCGAACTTTCCCTTCCACTTGCCGGGGCCGAATTCCTGCGGAAACAGGATGCTTGCCAGGACGAAATAGGCGTCGCCCTCGTTCGAGACGGTTCCCTCACCGTCGCGGTCGTAGTCGTAGTACGCACCCTGGAGCGAGACCACGCCAAAGTCGAACGTCTTCTCCACCAGGACGTCCACGTTCCAGGCGTCGAAGTCTCCCCCCAATGCGAACGCATCGTCCTGGGCCTGAGCCGCGAGGCCGATCGCGAGGATCTGCTTCTCGCCGTAGTAGGTGCTGGCGTTGTAATAACCGGGCTCTGGATCCCAGAGGTTGAGCACCACCCGACCGGCATACAGGAGATTGTCGTCACACGTGCCACAACCCTCGATGCCGTCGAAGGCCCCGACCTGCCACTTGAACATGCCGCCCCCGATCTGGCCCCAGTAGGCGGCACCGTCGTCGCGACCCGCGAAGATGCTCGGGTACTGCGAGACGAACGGGAACTGGTAGGCGTTCAGGTAATAGGGGCCGGAAAGGTTGGCCCGATCGCTCGGAGGCAGGAAACGCCCCGCCCAGATGTTCACGACGTCGTCGAACTCGAACTTGAGTACCCCGTCCAGCACCTGGAGGTCGTTGTCGTCTGTGCCGTAGTCGGCATTAAACTCGAACATCACGTGGGGCATGATCTGGCCGCCGATGTAGAGACGCCAGCTATCGAGCGTGAAGTCGTTCGAGTAGTCGCTGCCGCTTGGGGCGGCGTCTTCGGTCGACGCAAAGTCCGTCCGAAGGCCCATTCCGAGCGTGATGTAGCTGTCGTTCGTGATCTCGATCTTGGCACCCGCGAGCGAGGCTCCCGGAGCGAGCAACAGCCCGAGCGCGAGCACGACGAGCGCGGCCGTGAGACCGCGCGAGAGGCGAATCCTGCCTGACATTTGAAGTCTCCCCATCGGAGCGCTGCGCGCCTGCCGTCCCGGCACCCGACCGGGACCCCGCAGGGGACGGCACCCGCTCCCCGACTTTCAGACGCAGTGAATGAGCAAGAACGGTGCCGCCCGAATTCGGCCGCGGGACCCGCGGAATCGCCGTCTAGGGGCCGGAGTCCGCGTTAGAGCACGAAACAGGCCCTGCCTCCGGTCCCGACCCCGACCACGGGCTGGGCAGCGCCTGCTCAAGAAGCATGCAGGGCCCGGGGGGCGTCGGCTCGGGTCCCGGAACCGGGCCGGGGCCGATCCGACCGCAGGCGGATCCGGAACGCGGTTCGCACTGGCGGGGTCCGGCCGCGCCCGGCCGCGCCCGACCGGGCCCGGGGGCGCTTCGCTTGCGGCCGGAGTGCGCTCTCGCATAGCATGCCGGGCCATGCAGGCGGCCGCAGTCGCGCACGGCTGGTGCGCGAAGCTCGACCTGGTGCTGGAACGCGGTCACCGGGGACGCACCCGCCTCACGCTGAACCGGCACCGCGGTCCGCTCTGCGTGCAGCGCCCCTTCTACCCCGAGTCCGATGGCCGGGCCCACGTCTACCTGATCCACGCGCCCGGCGGCGTGGTCGGAGGCGACCTGCTCGAAATCGACCTGGTCCTGCGCGAGGGCGCGCGCGCGCTGTTCACGACGCCGGCCGCCACCAAGTTCTACCGGAGTCCCGATCAGTCGAGTTCGCAGAAGCAGCGGATTCGGGCAGGCGCCGACACGATCCTGGAGTGGCTGCCGCAGGAGACGATCCTGTTCGAGGCCGCTCGGGCCGAACTCTCGACGCGCATCGAACTCGCCCAGGGAGCGCGCTTCGCCGGCTGGGAGATCCTGTGCCTCGGCCGCACGGCTTCGGGCGAGCGCTTCAAGAGCGGCTCCGTGACCCAGCGCTTCGAAGTCTGGCGCGATGGGGTACCGCTGCTCGTCGAGCGGTTGGCGCTCGGCGGGGGGGACCCGCTGCTCGCCGCGAACGGGGGCCTGGCCGGGCAGCCGGTCGTCGGCGTATTCGCGCTCACGCTCGGCCCGGACGGGCCGCGGGCAAGCACGCTCATCGCCAGCGTACGGGCCGCGCTGCCGGAGCTCCGGTCCGATGACCGCTTCAGCATCACGAGCCTTCGGGAACTGCTCGTGTGCCGCTACCTGGGTCCGCGGGCGAACAGCGCGCGGCGTTGTTTCGAACGGGCCTGGTCGGTTCTGCGTCCGGCGCTCCTCGACGCCGAGGCTCAGGCGCCAAGGGTCTGGGCTACGTAAACCAAGGACGGAGGAAGCATGCAACTTCTGCCTCGGGAGAAAGACAAGCTCCTGATCTTCACCGCGGGCCTGCTCGCGGAGCGGAGAAAGGCGCGCGGTCTCAAGCTAAACTACCCGGAGGCGATCGCGTTCGTGTCCGCGGCGCTGCTCGAAGGCGCGCGCGACGGCCGCAGCGTGGCGGAACTGATGGACTACGGGCGCACGCTGCTGGGCCGCCAGGACGTGATGGAGGGCGTGCCCGAGATGATCCCCGATATCCAGGTCGAGGCGACCTTCCCCGATGGCACGAAGCTCGTCACCGTCCACGATCCGATTCAATGAGCGAGCGTCCACTCATTCCGGGAGAGATCGTGGTGGCCGAGGCGGAGATCGAACTCAACCGCGGCCGGCCGCTGCGGACGCTCGTCGTGGCCAATACCGGAGACCGCCCGATCCAGGTCGGCTCCCACTATCACTTCTTCGAGACGAACGCCGCGCTGGCCTTCGATCGCGAGGCGGCGCGCGGCTTTCGGCTCAACATCGCGGCGGGCTCGGCGGTGCGCTTCGAGCCCGGCCAGGAGCGCGAGGTCGAACTCGTCGCCTACGCCGGAGCTCGTGAGGTCTTCGGCTTCAACGGCCGCATCATGGGGCCGCTCGGAGACGCATCGTGACGCGGATCGGACGCGAAGCCTACGCAGAAATGTACGGCCCGACCGTCGGAGATCGGATTCGGCTCGCCGATACGGATCTCTGGATCCAGGTCGAGGAAGACCGCACCCACTACGGCGAAGAGGTGAAGTTCGGCGGCGGCAAGGTAATCCGCGACGGGATGGGCCAGGGCCAGCAGCTCGCGGCCGAGGTTGTCGACGTCGTGATCACGAACGCACTGATCCTCGACCACTGGGGCATCGTCAAGGCCGACATCGGCATCAAGGACGGGCGCATCGTCGGGATCGGCAAGGCCGGGAATCCCGCGGTCCAGCCCGACGTGACGATTCCGCTCGGGGCCGGCAGCGAGGCGATCGCGGGCGAGGGCCTGATCGCGACCGCGGGCGCGATCGATGCCCACATCCACTTCATCTGTCCACAACTCGTCGAAGAAGCCCTGATGTCGGGAGTCACCACGATGCTCGGAGGCGGTACGGGCCCGGCAGCCGGCACCAACGCGACTACCTGCACCCCCGGTCCCTGGAACATCCAGCGGATGCTCCAGGCCTCGGAAGAGCTGCCGATGAACCTCGGCTACCTCGGCAAGGGCAACGCGAGCCTGCCCGCGCCGCTCGAAGAACAGCTTCGAGCCGGTGCGCTCGGACTCAAACTCCACGAGGACTGGGGCACTACGCCGGCCGCGATCGACAACTGCCTTTCGGTGGCGGAGCGCTTTGACGTGGCGGTCGCGATCCACACCGACACGCTCAACGAGTCGGGCTTCGTCGAGCACACGCTGGCCGCGTTCAAGGACCGCTCGATTCACGCCTATCACACCGAGGGGGCGGGAGGCGGCCACGCCCCCGACATCATCAAGGCCTGCGGACTGCCCAACGTGCTGCCCTCCTCGACCAATCCGACGCGCCCCTACACGGTAAACACGGTCGACGAGCATCTCGACATGCTGATGGTCTGCCACCACCTCGACCCCAACATTCCCGAGGACATCGCGTTCGCGGAGTCGCGGATCCGGCGCGAAACCATCGCGGCAGAAGACATCCTTCACGATCTGGGCGCCTTCAGCATGATCGCGTCCGATTCCCAGGCCATGGGACGGGTCGGCGAGGTGGTGCTGCGCACCTGGCAGACCGCGCACAAGATGAAGCAGCAGCGCGGATCACTCCCGGAAGATCCCGCCGAGCACGACAACTTCCGCGCGCGCCGGTACGTGGCCAAATACACGATCAACCCGGCGCTCACGCACGGCATGGCCGGAGAGCTGGGCTCGCTCGAGCTGGGCAAGCTCGCCGACATCGTCCTCTGGAAGCCGGCGTTCTTCGGCGCCAAGCCCGCACTCGTGATCAAGGGAGGCATGATCGCGGCGGCTCCGATGGGCGACCCGAATGCTTCGATCCCGACACCCCAGCCCGTGCACTACCGGCCGATGTTCGGCTCCCTCGGGCTGGCGCGCAGCGCGACCAACGTGACCTTCGTCTCGGGCGCGGCCCTCGAGGCCGGCGTGCCTGAGGCACTCGGGCTCCAGCGGCGGATCGTGGCGGTGCGCGACACCCGCCGGGTCCGAAAGCAGGACATGATCCACAATGACGCGCTGCCCCTGATCGAGGTCGATCCCGAAACCTACGAGGTCCGGGCGGACGGAGAACTCCTGAGCTGCGAGCCGGCGGCGCAGCTGCCGCTCGCACAGCGATACTTCCTGTTCTAGCGGACGCGGCCAGGGAAAAACAGAATGCTCCAGCTTGAAGAAAGGCTCAACCGGCCCGCGCGGGCGGCCACGACGCTGACGCTCTCATTCGAACAGCGGCAGCGCTGCCGCCTGCGGGTTCGGCTCGACGACGGGCGCGAGGCCGCGCTGCGGCTCGAGCGCGGCGTCACGCTCCGGCACGGTGATCTCCTGCGCGCGGACGACGGCTGCGTAATCGAGGTGTGCGCCGCAGACGAAGCCGTCTCGACCGTACGAAGCCGGGATTCCCTCGCGCTCGCGCGCGCCTGCTACCACCTCGGGAACCGCCACACGCCGCTTGAGATCCGGGACGGCCGGATCCGCTACGCACACGATCACGTGCTCGACGAGATGCTGCGCGGGCTCGGCCTCGAGGTTCGAGCCGAGCAGGTGCCGTTCGATCCCGAGCCCGGCGCCTACGGACGGGGCGAAGGCCACGCGCATGCTTGACGCCGCCGCGCTGTCTACGCCCGGGCTGCTCCGACTGCTTCAGCTTTCGAATCCGGCGCTGCCGATCGGGGGCTTCGCGCATTCGCTCGGACTCGAATCCGCAGCGGAACTGGGCTGGGTCCGGGACGAAGCCGGCGCACGCGAGTGGATCGAGACGCTACTCGCGGAGGTCCAGGGGCGCACCGAGGTGCCGCTGCTCGCGCGTATGTACCGAGCCTGCGAGCTGCGCGACGATCCGGAACTCGACCGCTGGGCGGCCTTCCTGCAGGCGACGCGCGAATCGGCCGAACTGGCCGACGCCGATCGCCAGCAGGGCAGCAGCCTCGCGCAACTGCTCGCGGCGCTCGGGATCGAGGAGGCGCGCCGCTGGGCCCACCACCCGGATGCCTGCATGCTCGCGCCCTTCGCACTTGCGGCCAGCCGCTGGGAGATCCCGCTTGGCTCGGCTGCGCTCGGCCTGCTCTTCGGCTTTGCCGCGAACCAGGTGGCAGCTGCGGTCCGGATCCTGCCACTCGGACAGACCGCGGGCCAGCGCATCCTCTACGCATGCACGCCCATCATCGAGCGCGCGGTGGTTCGCGGGCTCTCGCTCGAGGACGCGGAGATCGGGGCCAGCGCTCCGGCCCGCGCAATCGCGTCGGCATTGCACGAGACGCAGTACACGCGTCTGTATCTATCCTGAAGGGACCTCGATGGCAGACTCCGGACAACCCCTGCGGATCGGAATCGGCGGCCCCGTCGGTTCCGGAAAGACCGCGCTCGTGGACGCACTCTGCAAGGAACTTCGGGACCGCTTCGAGGTCGCCGTCGTCACCAACGACATCTACACCCGAGAGGACGCCGACTTCCTGATCCGGAGCGGCGCCCTTCCCGAAGAGCGAATCACCGCGGTCGAGACCGGCGGTTGCCCGCACACCGCGATCCGGGAGGACGCATCGATCAATCTCGATGCAGTCTCGAGACTCTGCGAACGGTTCCCGAAGCTAGACCTGGTGATCATCGAGAGCGGCGGCGACAACCTCGCCGCAACTTTCAGCCCGGAACTCTCCGACCTCACGATCTACGTGATCGACGTCGCTGCGGGAGACAAGATCCCTCGCAAGGGTGGGCCCGGGATCACGCGCTCCGACCTGCTCGTGATCAACAAGACGGATCTCGCAGAGCACGTAGGAGCTTCACTCGAAGTCATGCGGCGGGACGCGCGCAGGATGCGGGGCGATCGCCCGGTCGCGTTTACGAGCCTGCGCCTGCGGCAGGGGATCGAACAGGTGCGCGACTTCGTCTGCCACGCGGGCCTGCTCGACGACTAGCAGGAGCCTCCGCGCCAGCCGCGCGCGCACATGCAACGGTCGAAGCCGGCCGACTCTCCCCAGCGCGGGCCGGAATCCCGCTCGACCCGGAGCCCGCTGTGTTCGAGACACGCGGCTTGATCCCGGTCGAGTTCCCGCGCCGATGCACCGAATTTCCAGAAGACCTGCGAGGAACCGCTCGCGCCCCTGGCGGCTGCGGCGGCCGGAGCCGAGGCTGCGGTCGCCGGCGCCACAGCGGACGGGACTGCGGTCGGACCGGCTTTCCGCCGGACGGCCGGCTCGGAGACGGGCGCGGCCACGGGTTCACGCCCGCTCGCGCGGGCACTCGGATCCGCGGTCCCCGGGGCCCCCGCCGGATCCGCGGGCACCGGCGGTGGGGGGCTCAGCGCCGCGTCCCCGGGAGCTTTCGCTTCGCCGGGGCCCGGCGAGTGCCACCAGCCGCGTTCGCTCATGCACGCGACGAATCCGTCCTCGGCGGGAGCCTCGGCACGGCACGCGGCCTTGTCACGATCGAGTTCCTGGGTGCCGGCGCCCGCTTTCCACCAGACGCCGACACAGCCCGGCGCAAGCAGAAGCAGCGGCAGTAGTAGGCTGGCCCCGCGCATTCGTCGGAGCACTTTTCGGATCGTTCGTGGCACGCGTCCTCCCGCGATCGAGCGACCCCGCGGGCACGGCGCCCGACGACTCGCTGCCGCCTGATTCTATGCGACCCGGGCGGCCGGAGTCCGCCGGAGTCCCGGACGGCGCGCTTGACCCGGGATCGCGCGGCGGCCCTATACTCGCTCCGCCGCCTGACGCGGACGCAAGACAGGAAAAATCCATGACGCGCTCGAGAGCCTGGATCCTCGTTTCGAGCCTGTGCCTGCTGCTCTTCGGACACGCCGCACACGCGCAGTTCGGAGATCTCGCCAAAACCACGCCCGAGCAGCGCGCGGCCGCGCAGACCGACTTCATGAAGTCGAAGCTGAGCCTCTCCGAAGCCCAGCTCGCCAAGGTGGCGGCCCTCAATCTCGAATACGCCAGGAAGTTCGATCCGATCCTCAAGGGCTCCGACGGGCGCTTCAGCAAGATCCGGCAGGTGCGGGCGCTGGAGGCCGAGAAGGAAGCCCAGCTCAAGGGACTGATCTCGGCAGAGCAGTTCAAGACCTTCGAGGCCTCGAGGAGCGAGATGCGCAAGCAGGTGGGGGCCAGGATCAAGAAGGAGGTCGAGGCGGCCGCGTCCTCCTCCTGAGTTACCGGCTCCGGCGACGCTCAGGTCGCACGCGCTAGGCCCGCTCGAGCAGTTCGAGCAGGTCCAGTTCGGTCTCGGGCAGACGCCGACCGATCGCGGCGTGCTCCACGGTCGGGAGAATCCCGCGCAGGTAGGCGGACACCTGCATGATCCAGACGACGGCCACGCGGGCGGAACACAGCACCTCCCAGTAGCGCAGCGCCTGCCGGTCGAGCGTGCGTCCCGACGCCTCTTCGTAGGCGAGGTAGAAAGGCTCGCGGGGTCCAATCCCGCCCACCGGTTGCTCCACGTTGCCAAAGCGCCAGGTCTTGGTGCACATCCAGGCGAGATCCTCGTACGGATCCCCCAGGTGACAGAGTTCCCAGTCGAGCACCGCGCGGAGGCCTTCCGGTCCCACCATCACGTTTCCGAGCCGGAAGTCCCCGTGCACGATCACGCGGCCGCGCTCGGGCGGCAGCTGTTGCTCGAGCCAGCGGTAGACCAACTCCAGCGTCGGGTTCGGGTTCGGGGCCTGATCGAAGCCGGCCCGGATCTGGGCGAGCTGGGTCTCGGGGGCGGACGCGTCCGGGGCGGGTGCGGGCAGAAAGTCGAGGCCTTCCCGGCCCGCATCTACGGCGTGAATGCCCGCGAGCGCACGTCCCAGTTGCGCCGGGAGCCGTTCTCGCGCGGCCGCGAGTTCGTTCGAGCGCAGAATCCGGCGCGGGATCGCCTCGCCCTCGATCCGCTGCATCAGGTAGAACGGCCCGCCGAGCAGGTCGGGCGTGTCGCAGGCCCAGAACACCTTCGGCACCGGGACCCCGTTCCGGTGCATCGCCTGGAGAATCTGGTACTCGGCGAGAAACCCGCCGGCCGACGCGAGCGACGCGCGGTCGGTCCCGTGGGCCGGGTCGTAGCGGATCACGAGCGGGTGGATGACTCCGTCGATCTCCGCGTCGACACTCCAGACCTGACGCGACGATCCTCCCGCCAACCGCTGAAGGTCGCGCAGCTCGACGTTCCCTCCACTCGACTGCTCGCGGAGGAAGCCTCCGATCCGCGCGAGTCGCTCCCCGGGATCGAGCTTTTCCAGGTCAGCCGCCCCGGCCGAGATGAAGGAAAGGTTCGGACATCGTCAGCGTCTCCGGCCGCCCATTCTACACCCGGCTCCGCGCGCGCACTCCCATCCTCGCCGGGCCGGAGAGCCGGCCGCCCAGCGTCGGAATCCTGACGAGCACGACAGTTTTCAGTCGGAAAGCCTGCCGGTGGGCCTTCCGTTCCCGACACCGGGGCGCCATCGCATGACGCCTCCCGCCAGCTGCGACAGCAGAACAGGGACGGCACGCGCGTTGCACTGCCCGGCTCGATATGCTCGGGACGAACTCGGAAGCCGCATCGATGAAAAGCGCGGGCGCCCCGCCCGCAGCTGATCCAGCGAGCCTCGCCGCGGAGCCATCGCGAGATCGCATGCATGAAGTGTGTGGCACTTCCGGCGGGTCTGCTCGATGAGATCGCGGAACTCGGACGTCCTGCGCAGGCTCCGGAACAGGCTGCATGAAACCGAAATCCGAGACCCCGACTCGCTGCCGCAGACCCACCACCCGGGCACAGCTCGGGAGAAGGAGTTCGGCTGAGCCGAGCAGCAGCTCCGAAGCCACAGGAGGAAGCATGAGACCTGCACGCGAAACGCAGACCCAGCTCGAGGCGGGCCGGACACAGCCGGTAGGGCCATGCTGGTCCTGACGCGCAAGCCCGGCGAGAGCATCCGGATCGGCGAAGATATCTCGATTCGCGTGATCGGAGTCCAGCGGCGCCAGGTGCGGTTTGCGATCGACGCGCCGCGTGAAATCCCGGTTCACCGCGAGGAGATCTACGAGCTGATCCAGAAGGAAAACCGTGAGGCGGCCACTTCGACCACCGAACTCGATCCGACGCCGATCTGGAAGCGCGGCAACGAGGGTGTCACCAAATGAGAATTGACAGTCCCAGGTTCGGCAGCGTCGAGGCCACCGAAGATCAGCTCGTCCAATTCGAGCGTACGATTCCGGGCTTCCCGGGCTGCCGGCGCTTCGCGTGGGTCGACCACGGCAGGGAGACGCCGCTCCGGTGGCTGCTCAGCGTGGAGCAGCCCGAGGTGGCGTTCCTGACCCTCGAACCGGATCAATTTTTGCCGTCGTACGACGTGGATCTGCCCGAGTGGCTGCTTGGCGTGCTCGAGTGGAAGCCCACCGATGATTGGAACTCGATCGCTTTCTTCGCGCTGCTGACATCGCAAGACGGGGAACTGTTCGCGAACCTGGTCGCCCCGATCGTGGTCAACCTTCGCAATCGCCGCGCCGTTCAGTGGATCCGGGACGAGCCGCATCTGCCGCTGCGTCATCCGGTTCGGCCGCTGGACCCCGAAGCGCGGGACCCGTTCTAGCCGCGCCGCCGCTCAGCCGGGCTCGCGAAGCAGCGCGCGTTCGACGAACGGGAGCCGATCCGCGCCAAAGAAGAGTTCGTCGCCGACGAAGAAGGACGGGGCGCCGAAGACGCCCCGCGCCACCGCCCGTTCCGTCGCCGCTCGGAGTTCGTCCTTGATCTCCTGCCGCGCGGCCCACTCGCGGATCCGGACCGGATCGAGCCCGGCCTTCTCCAGGACGCCTGCAAAGACCCCGGGATCCCCCAGGTCGAGCCCTTCGACCCAGAACGCGGGGTAGATCGCGCGGTGAAAGGGCTCGAACTGTCCGAGCTGCTGCGCCGCAACGCACGCGCGCATGATCGCGAGGGTGTTGATCGGGAAGAATGGGTTGTGCGAAAAGGGGACCCCGTAATACTCGACCCAGCGGCGCGTCTCGACGGCGCCGTAGCGGCGCTTGGCCTCCACCGGTTCCTCGCCGGGCGAGCGGTTTCCGGTCGCCTTGAACACCCCGCCGAGCAGAATCGGCCGGTATACGAGCCCCGCACCGGTCCGGGCTCGGACCCCGTCGAGCTGGGTATCCGCGAGGTAGCTGTAGGGACTTCCGTAGTCGAAGCAGAATTCCAGGGTCCGCGTCACGGCGCGCTCCCGGTCGAACCGCGGGTCCCCGGGCCCGAATCTCGCGTACTTCCAGGCACTAGTGAAGCGTGCGGGGCGCGCTGAGCAGAAACACGGGGATCTCGACCTCGAAGACGCGACCGCCCTCCTCCCGCATCTCGTAGCTGCCCTGCATGGTCCCGGTGTCCGTCTGAATCACCGATCCGCTCGTGTAGGTGTGGGACGCACCGGGCTCCAGCACCGGCTGCTCACCCACGACCCCGTCTCCGCTCACCTCCGTCACCCGCGCGTCGGCATCGGTCACGATCCAGTTCCGGCGCAGCAGCTGAACCGTCGCCTCGGACTCGTTCGAGATCGTGATTCGGTAGGCGAACGCGTAGCGTCCCAGTTCCGGGGTGCTCTGCCCCGACAGATAGAAAGACTCGACCGCGACCCGAACGCCCTCGGTGACACAGCATTCCATCCCCAGAACCTACGAGGAGGCCTGCTGCGATTCAAGTCCCCGGCGGACCGCGAGCGAGCCCGCAACCGCGATGCACAGGTTCACGAGCAGGCTCAGCACACCCATGTGAATGCCCCCGACGCGCTCGAAGCCGAGCCACACGCCACCGATTGCGATCGCGGTGCCGGCCACCAACCCGAAGAAGGCCGGCCGCGCCCGCAGCCCGGACCAGCGCGCGGCGAGCAGAAAGGCCGGCACACACTGGATCAAAAGCTCCATCTTGAGCTCGATCAGATGCCAGAGCGTAAACCGTGGCCCGAGCGCCAACGCGACCATCCCGAGCAGCACTACGGCCGCGAGCCACTTTCCGGTCGCGGCCGTGGAGTCCGCGCTGCGCGGACGGTCCAGCAGATCCTCCGAAAGCATCGACCCGAGTGACAACAGCACCGAGTCTGCCGTCGACATGATCGCGGCCAGCGCCCCGATGAAGACCACGACCGCGAAGATGGTGCTGACCGGGCCTGCCTCTGCCCAGCTACCCAGAAGCCGCGGCATCACCATGTCTGCCTCGACGCCTTCGAGATTTCCGAAATGTCCGATCGCCGCCAGGCCGATCAGAGTCACGACCAGCGTGGTCGCCAGTGGCATGAAGGACATCAGCGCGAGCGAACGCGACAGTGCGCGGCCGCTGCGCGCGGCGTAGATGCGCTGGATCGCCTGCGGGTAGACGACGCTCGCGAGCCCGAGCAGGACGATCGTGCTGATCCAGTTCGCCTGTTCCGTGCGATCCGGAACCCGCACTGCGTCGGGTCGGACCGCAGCGATCTCGCGCGTGACCGCCTCCATGCCCCCGGCACTCGTCAGGAGCCACCAGAGCAGAGCCGCCAGGCCGAGCAACATCAGAATCGCCTGCGCTGCGTCCGTCCAGGCCACCGCGCGCATGCCGCCCAGGGTCTCGTAATAGAGAATCACCGCCGCGAGTCCGACGACCCCGAGCCAGAACGGCACCAATCCGCCCGTGACCTGACTCGAGACGTGACCCATGGCCGTGAGCTGCGCGAGCAGGAAGTTCGCAAGCGCGATGGTCATCAGCACGGCCACGCCCAGCAACAGCGCTCGCCCCCCGGGCTCGCGGCCGAAACGGTGTCGGATCCAGTCGCCGGGCGTCACGAAACCGTTCGCGGACGCCACCGGCCGCAGTACCGGTACGAGCGCGTGGAAGCACACGATGATCGACATCATGAAGCCCGTCGCCATGATGAACGAGAACCCGCGCCGGTAGGCCTCGCCCGGGTAGCCGAGCAGCGAGTTCCCGCTATATGCAGTCGCGTAGAGGGTCAGGAACAATACGAAGACGCCGAGATCGCGCGCCGCCAGAAAGTGATCGGCCGCAGTCTCGTCCCGCCGCGCGCGGCGCGCGATGCGGGCTACGGCGAAGAGCCCGACCAGGTACAGGCCGAGCGCACCGAGTCCCAGCCACTCGAAGCTCATCGAGGCGCTCCGTCCGGATCGTCGTCCCGCACCTCGGTCAGCCACCACGCGGTCGCGTTGCAGACCGCGACCCCGACGTAACACGCCAGCGCCACCGCCACCCAGTCGGGAAACCCGAACCAGATCTCGGGAGAGGCCCCGGGCTCCCGGTACCAGGGAATCGAAATCACATACAGCAGGCCGATCACCGAGAGCAGGAGTCGGCGTGCACGCCTCCGACGCGTCATCCCGGCGCGGTCTGCGGAGCCCCCCTCCATCCTCTCCCTCCCGGAAACCCGAGACTACCCGCTTTGATATGCTCCGCGCTCGAAGTGCCGCCCCTGTCCGAATACGAGTCGAAGCGGTTCCTGGCCCGCGCCGGCATCGAGATGCCCCCGGAACGCCTGGTCTATTCGCCAGCCGAGGCAGTGGCTGCGGCCCGGGAACTGGGTTTTCCGATCGCCCTCAAGCTCTGCGGAGCCGGGATCGCGCACAAGACCGAGCGCGACGGCGTGCGGCTCGACCTGGGCGACGCCGCCAGCGTGAGCGCTCAGGCGAGCGCGCTGCTCGGGCAGTTGCGCCCCGAAGACGGGAGCGCGGGACTCCTCGTGCAGCCGATGCTGAGCGGCCGGCGCGAACTGATCGCGGGTCTGGTGCGCGATCCCGCGTTCGGCCCCTGCGTGATGTTCGGGATCGGAGGCATCCTGGCCGAGGTGCTGGGAGACGTGGCCTTCGCGGTCGCCCCGCTCGACGAACGCGACGCGCTGCAACTCGTCGATGCCCTCGAACACCAGAATCTCCTGGACGCGTTCCGGGGCGAAGCTGCCGCGGACCGGGCA
>JABSQV010000036.1 GCA_013215565.1 Myxococcales bacterium
CCTGGCCGAGGACCCTTGTCTGCTCCTCGAGCGCGACGAGCGCACCGGCGAATTCCTGCTGACCGGTCTCGGTCAGTTGCACATCGAGGTGACGCTCGACAAGCTGCGGCGGCTCTTCAATGTCGATGTAGAGCTCAAGCCCCCAAAGGTCCCCTACCTCGAAACCATCCTGGGCCGGGCCGAAAACGTCGAGGGAAAGCTCAAGAAACAATCGGGAGGCCGAGGGCAGTTCGGGGTCTGCTACCTGAGCATCGAGCCGGGACCTCGCGGGAGCGAGGTGGAGTTCCGGGACGAGATCGTGGGCGGTTCGATCCCGCGGCAGTTCATTCCCGCGGTCGAGAAGGGAGTGCGCGAGGCGTGTGGGCGCGGAATCCTGTCGGACTACCCGCTGACCGACGTTGTCGTGCGCTGCATCGACGGGAAACACCACGCGGTCGACAGTTCGGAAATGGCGTTCAGGACCGCGGGCAGCCTCGGGATCAAGGCGGCGGTCCTCCAGGCAAGGCCCACGCTGCTCGAGCCGATCATGGACGTCGAGGTCTCGGTCCCGGACGAGAACGTGGGCGACATCATGGGCAATCTGAACAGCCGGCGCGGCAGGGTTGCCGGCGTCGACTCCCAGGGCAACACCCAGTCGATCCGGGCGCAGGTCCCGCTGGCGGAGATGCTCACCTATGCCTCCGACCTTACCAGTATGACCGCCGGGCAGGGCTCCTTCACCATGCACCTGGCGCAGTACGACGAGGTCCCGGCCTCGGTGAGGGAAAGGATCATCGCCGAATCGTCGAAAGAGAAAGAGGAGTAGTCCGGGACACCCATCGCGTGCCCCGGCTGGGGGCCACATGCCAGGCGATCAGGGTTCCGACCAGGACAGCGTGCTCGAGAGTCTGGGCCCGGCGCGCCGCTACGCGGATCCCTCGGCTTCGGAGCGGGCCCGACTGATGGCCGCGGGCGGCGCGTTGCCGCTGCCGCCCCACCAGGTCGCCGGGGTGCTGTTCGCGCTCAGCCTCGATCCTCACGCGGAGGTGGCCGAGAAGGCAGGCGCCAGCCTCGCGGCGCTTCCCGAGAAGCTGATCGACTCCACGCTCGAGGCCGACGTTCACAGCGCGCTGCTGGCGATGCTCGCTGAGCGATTTCTGGACGACGCGGTAAGGCTCGAGAAGATCGCGCTCAACCCCGCCACCGGCGACGGGACCATCTGCTTCCTGGCCCGCCTGCCCTTCCCGCAGTTGATCGACATCATCAGCGAGAACCAGACGCGCCTGCTGCGCTGTCCCGAGATTCTCGAGGCACTCGGGCAGAACGCGCTCGCGAGCCAGGCAACGATCGATCGGATCGTACAGTTCCTGGGTCTCGGGCATTCGCCCGCCGGCGAGGCGCCGGCCGAGGCCTTGGCGGAGACCCGCGGAGTCGAGACCCGACTCGGGATCGATACGGCCGAGGGCCTACCCAAAGACCTGGTAGAGGAACCCGAGTCCCCCGGAACCGAGCCCGATCAAGGGGGCGCGCGACGCACGAGCCTGCTGCAGTCGATCCGGGAGATGAGTGTGATCGAGAAGATCAGGCTCGCGCGCTTCGGCACTACAGACGCCCGCCGCATGCTGGTGCACGACCGAAATCGACTGGTGGCGCTGGCGGCCGTGCACAGCCCCAAGCTGACCGAGAAAGAGGTCCTCAGGTGGGCTAAGGCTCGCCATCTTTCCGACGAGGTCATTCGCACCATCGCGGGAAACCGGGAGTGGACGCGCCACTATGCTGTCAGGTACGCGCTGGTCACGAATCCGCGCACACCCGTCACAGAGGCGATGCGCTTCGTTCAGACGCTGGCCGAACGCGATCTGAAGACCCTGATGCGGAGCCGCGAGGTCCCGGCACCCGTGAGCCAGACCGCGCGCAAGCTCCTGATGCGCAAGGGCCAGCGCTGATGCGCGACGCCCGGGCTTCGGACCTCGCTCCTGACCTACACCCCCATCCCGGATAACCCAGATGCGCAGACAGGTCGCCGTCGCCGCACATGCGGTGCTTTCCGAATCCACGCCCCTGCTCGACCGTCTGCAGCGATTCTGCTCCCTCCTGGCCCGCGAACTCGAGGGCGGAGTGTGCAGCCTCTACCTGCGCGAAACCGATCCCGAGCGGATGCGCCTGAGAGCCAGTTCGACAACCGCTGGCCCGCTCGACGCTCCGGTAGAGCTTCTTCCCGGGGAGGGCCGCGTGGGATGGGTGAGCCAGCAGCGTCAGCCACTTCACCTGCGGACCCTCGCCGGACATGCAGAGGTTCACGACTGGACCCTTCCGGTCGAAGCCTCCGGAGAACTGTTCGGCGTCCTCTCACTCGAAGGCGCGCACGAGCCGGGTGGCTCGCGCCTCCTGCATGACCGGATCGACGCCTGCGTCGAACTTCTCGGCCGCAACCTGGCCGATGCCCGGCGGGAGGCACGAACGGAACGCGAAGCCCAGCGGGCCGCTGCGATCAAGGACACCGCTGTGCGAATGGGTTCGTGCCGGGAAGCCGCAGAGCTGTACCATCTGATCGCAGCGAGAGCGGCGCTGATTCTCGAGACGGACCACGCCGTGCTGCGGCTTCGCGACGAGAGCTCCCAGGCGCTCGGGATCCGAGCCTACTTCGGCTGTGCCGAGGCGGAAAGCCAGCCACCCTTGTTCCGCCTCGAGCAGGCATTTTCGGCTGCGACGCTTCAGTCCGGCCGCGGGCACCGCACCAACGAACTGGACCCGCAGCCCGGGTCCGACGCCTACGATGCCGGCGTTTCCAACCTGATGCAGGAGCCGATCACAGTAGCGGGTGCGCTGGTGGGCACACTCTCGGTCCTGGAAAAACACTCGGGCGAACTGGTCGGAGAAACCACGTTCTCGGAGGAAGATGCCGCCGTGCTCCGGCAACTCGTGCTCCACGCAGGACAGCAACTATCGCGGATCGAGGAAGCCTCGACCACGGGCGCGCGGCAGCGGCGCGATCCCGCCACCGGGCTGGCGGATCGGACGCAGTTCGGGCTGCGTCTCGACCGGGAACTCGTGCGGAGCCGAGACGATGGACATCCGCTAAGCCTAATCCGACTCCGGATCAACGGACTCGGAGAGCTCCCGAGCCGCCGCGGGCAACCTGAGGCGGACCGGGTCGCACGAGAAATCACGCGCGGGCTGGAGGATGCGGTCCGCGACTTCGACGTGGTCGCGCGCACCGACCCCGAGACCTTCGAGCTTCTGATTCCCGACCCCGACGAAGAGATCTCCTCACTCATCGGAAGCCTCGCCCGCCGGACCGGCGAGCTGCTGCGGCAGTTGGAGGAACGCTCCGGAGAGCGACTGAAGCTCGAATTCGGCTACGCGCGCTTCCCGGAGGACGGCGAGACGCGCGCCGTCCTGACCGCGCAGTTGGAGCAGGCGCGGCTGCGCTCGTTCGGCTGACCTGGCTGCAGCGCGCCTGCGAGGCGCTACCAGACCGGACGCCCGCTCTGATTGCTCACCGTGAGCTGGATCTCGTGCAGGTCGCGGACGCGGGTCAGGTAGAGTTGACTGGTGTCGTCGCTGCGCGGGGAGCCGTAGACCACGTAGCGTCCGTTCCGGGAGACAGCCGGAAACTCCTCGTCGAAGCTCGATGCCGCGATCTCACGCTTGCCACTTCCGTTGGCGCGCATCATCCAAATGTCCGAGTTGCCGCGGCGGCGGGTCGCGTACACGATCCAGTTGCCGTCGCGCGAGAAACGTGGGTTGGATCCGCGCCCGATCTGGAGCGACTCTCCGCCTGCGAGCGAAGACAGGAAGATCAACGGCTCGCGCCCCGGACGCGGATGCGGCCGGGAAAACACAATCGTGGTGCCGTCCGCGGCGACGTCCGGTTCGACGGCGCCATCGGTTCCGGGCAGGTGCACCCCTCCGTCAACCTCGGTCTCGACGAGCACGTTGAAGCCGGTACGACCCGCGTGCATCACGTACGCAAGCCGGATCGGACCCTGGCCGAAGGCGGCCCCACCCGCCGAAAAATCGGGATGCGTTCGGTTCAGCGACCCGGTCAGACGGTTCCAACTGTAGAGCCGCAGACCCGACCGAACTTCGTCGAGCTTTCCGATCAGAAGCCGCAGCCCGTCGTGGCTCCAATCCAGAGGATAGGCACCCGACTCCGTGTCCAGGACCCGGCTCGAAGCGCCGGTCGAAACGACCAGCAGCGCGACCTGAACCTGGATCCTCGAGCCCGATCTGGACTGCTTCCGGCCCAGCAACGTCAGCCCATCTACGAACTGCTCCACGCTCGAAAGCCCTCGGGCGTCCTGGCGCAGGTACGCGATCGGGTCCGACGGGACCTCCTGCCGGTCCAGGCCCCCGCCGCAGCCGGCGAGCAGCAGCCAGAGTGTGCAGAGTCCCGCTCGGGCACCCCGGTCCAACACCCTAGCCCCTGGGGTACAGCGCCCGGCCCCGGAAGCCACCGACCGCTTCGTCCCATTCGAACAGCCCGGCACCGCGGACTTCACCCTGCTGGACCGAGATCACGACCTGCCCGACCCCGGGCCAAAGCGGGGTCCCGTCGTCACCGAGCGCACCTCGCAGATCCTCGCGGGACAGATAGACCTCGGTGTCGATGTGGGAGTGATACACGGTGAGAAGATCGTGCCCCCTGGCCCGGGCCCGCTGCAGGGCCGGTAGCAGTTCGCGTTCATCGATCCAGAAGCCGTGCCCGGCATCGAGTTCCGACTCGCCCTCGCTGTGTCGCAGGTCCTGAACATTCGTGCAGCGGGTCTGCTCCACGGCCTCTCCGCCCGCGGGCCCGGTGAGGATGCCGCAACACTCATCGGGGTAACACTCGCGCGCGTGGGAGAACAACTCGTTGAGCAACTCGACCGGAAGTGTCGCCCGACCGCCTTCCGGATCGACGAGCACCGCCGCCCGTTCCCGCCAATCACCCGGCGGAATCGGGTTGGTGGAGGTCATCAGATCTCGTACATGGGCGGCTCCGCATCGACCCGGCGGAGTCCGCGACGCGCCGCCTCCCGACAGAGCGAGGCGATGGTGATTTCCTCGAGAGCGCCGGACAGTGATCGCCGCAACCAGTCCCAGACGAATTCGGGCGAGGCCGACCCGGTTCCGGCGGCATCCGAGGCTGCGAGCACGGATCCTTCGACCGCCACGATCACCTCCGCGAGCAGGATTTCTCCCGCGGGCCGCGCCAGCGTATAGCCTCCCCCCGGACCGCGCTTGGACGCGACCAGGCCGGCCCGGCGCAAGCGCTGAAAAATCTGCTCCAGGTAGCGCGCCGGAATGTCCTGGCGTTCGCCAATCTCGCGGACGCGGACAGGCCTCGCACCGCCGTTGTAGGCGAGGTCGAAGATGCCATAGATCGCGTACTGAAGCTGTCGTGTTGCCCGCATTGTCCCGGCCCCGCGCGCGCGGCCCAATACGACTGTACCAGCCTCTGGAATTCTGGGGGAGGGCCTCCGGCAGCCGGAGGCCCCGTATCCGGCAGCCCGGCGGAGCCACGCTCAGGAGCCGGCTGCTCCAGCGGCGTCCACCGACTCGGCCGCACCCGCCGTGAGGGTTTCTCGCCCGGGCCGGCCCCACTCCGGGATCTCGAGCGAACCCGCAACGTGGTCGAGCAGCGCCGCGTACACGTCGGCGCTGAGCCTCTGGTCAAAGCGTGCCAGGGCGACCAGCATGACGTCCTCCCGCACGGGGACCACGACGGCGCCACCGCGAACCCAGTATGCGCGGCCGGTTCCGGCCCCGACGAGCCGCGAAATGGAGAGCTTGCGCGAGCGGCGCCCGTCGATGAAGTCGTCGCCCCGGTCGATCAGTTCCACCTTCGGGATCTTGCGGTAGAGCGCCCGCCGGAGACCGCGGGCCACGAATTTCGGATCCCCGATCTTGTCCGGCAGCTTGGCCAGCCACGGCGCCTCGACGCCCACGAACTCGGGCGTCAGCCAGAGCAAGACGATCTCGATCTCGGGAGCAGCTGCCGGCGACTTCGTCTCGGCCCCTCGGAGTCCGAACAGTGCCACCAGGGGCCGTCGCTTACCCA
>JABSQV010000037.1 GCA_013215565.1 Myxococcales bacterium
CAGCTGCGCCGACTGCGCCGGTGCCCCGAACGGCAGCGCCCAGCTCGACCAGTGCGGTGTCTGCGGTGGCGACGACTCCAGCTGCGCCGACTGCGCCGGTACCCCGAACGGCAGCGCCCAGCTCGACCAGTGCGGTGTTTGCGGTGGTGACGATGCTAGCTGCGGGGACTGCGCCGGTACCCCGAACGGCAGCGCCCAGCTCGACCAGTGCGGTGTCTGCGGTGGCGACGCCACTAGCTGCGCGGACTGCGCCGGTACCCCGAACGGAACCGCCCAGCTCGACCAGTGCAGTGTCTGCGGCGGTGACGACTCCAGCTGCGCCGATTGCGCGGGAACGCCCAACGGAAACGCAGCTCTGGACGCCTGTAACATCTGTGACGGTGACGGCTCCAGCTGTGCGAGGCCCGGGACAGTTACGGCCAACGAGATGGGATTCTCGGGCGCACTGGCATCCTTCGGCCCACCGAACTCCTTCGGGTTCCCCGCCTGGTACGAGGACCAGAACGGCATTCGACTGCTCCAGATGACGGCGCTCGGCGACCCGCACACGCCCGCATTCGCGAGCGGCCAGGTCGCGGGTCTGACTGTCCCGCTCGACGTGGAGAGCGGGAACTTCCACCTCGAGCCCTTCTACTTCTTTGCCAGCGGACGGGCCTCTGGTGGGCCCGTGACCTACGCGAGGTTCGAAGCCACCGTCCAGGGCGCATGGGACAGTAGCTTCGGCGCGGTTGTCGACGGCGACCAGATGGTATTCAGCACCATCCAGTTCCTGATCAGAGTAAACCAGCCCGGGAACTACAGAGTGATCCACCCCTGGGGCGAGCACAGTTTCGAGGTGACCGGGACCCGCGGGCGCAGGGTCCTTCTCACGGACGACTGTCGACGCACGCTGAACGCCGAGGGTCTGATCGAGGCTACGTGTGGTCCCAGGGCCGGCGACGCCTTCAACTCGCCGCTCGACGGTACACGAGCACTCATCGGCCACTTCCTGCGGCAGGCCAACGCCCCGGCGGGCTACCTCGGAGACCTCCGCGTCACCGATACGGCGAGCGGTAGTCCTCGCGGGAACAATTTCTTCGACATCAGACGAAACGGCGAGTTCGTGGCCGGAACCGCGAGTTTTCGCATCGCGGGAGAACTCGCAGAGCTGCCCCTGGGATCGGGCGGCCAGGTTTCGCTGCCGAATCCCGTAACCAGCGAGACCGATGCTCTGCTGATCTCGACCGCCAGCCTTCAGCGCGGGAGTCTCAAGCTTATTGGGCGCGCTCGCGGAGGCGAGACCGTGACGGTCAGCTCGCTCCACGACGGCGAACTCTGTAACGTCCGGACTCAAGCTCGAAACGGCCGCTGGAGCTGCCGGGCTCGGCCGAGCGGGAGCGTCTTCGATGTGAACTCTAGCGGCGGCGCCCATGAACAGATCGAGCTGGGTACGCCATCGACCGGTGCACCCGAGCCTGAGATCGTCGACACCGTGAGCATCCGAGTCCTGCGAATGCGTCGAGGCCGACTCACCCTGATCGGTCGCGCGGAACGGAACGCCGTCGTCACGGTCAGTTCCGCCGAAGACGGCGAGATCTGTCGGGTGACGGCTAGCAGGCTCGGGATCTTCAGGTGTCGCGGCCGTGGCGTTCAGGGAAGCAGCTTCCAGGTTCAATCGAGCGGCGGCGGCAGTACCACCGGGCACGCGACGACGCGTTAGCAATCCTTGAAGACTCTCCCCCGCACCCCTCTGCGACCCTCGGGGTCCGGCCGCGCGCGCGCAGATGAAGCGCGCGAGAGAAGCGGCTAGTCTGGACGACGTGCAGGGAAAGATTCGGGCAGTATTCTTCGACCTGGGCGGTACACTGTTCAGCTACCGCGACGCCGGTCGCCATACCGTAGCGCTGTTGGTGGAAGCCGCCGCGCGCCTCGGTCGGGACGTGGAGCCGCGTACCGCCGGCGCGGCCTACCGCAGAGCGAGCCGTACCTGCGCGCTGCGCTACTCGGACCATCCCTTCTATCTGCATCGAGACCTCTTCCGGGACACCTTTCGGGACTTCGCTCGCGAACTCGACCGGGTGCCGACGGAACCCTTTTTGGACTGGTTCGAAGACGCGCAGCGCACGATGCTGCTCGAGACCATGACCCCCCGGCGTGACTGTCTCGAGACGCTCTGGAAGCTGCGGGCCCGCGGACTCTACCTATCGATCGTTTCGAACATCGACGACGACTACCTGGTGCCGCTGGTCGAAAGGTGGAAGCTCGATCAGGTGCTGGACGCCTGGACCAGCTCGGAAGAAGCGCGCTCCTGCAAACCCGACCCTGCGTTCTTCGCACTCGCCGTCGCGAAGGCCCGGTGCCGGGCCGACCGGGTCGTCTTCGTGGGCGACTCTCCCGAGCACGACATTGCGGGGGCGCGGGCCGCCGGTATGACCACGGTCCTGCTGTCCGAGGCCGGGACCACGCCGCCACTGCAGAGCGGTAAGACGGCGGTCGCGGCCGATCACCAGATCGCGACGCTCTCGGAGCTCCTACCGCTGGTAGAGTGACCGGCGGGGCCCATGTCAGGTCGATTTATTCCAGAACGGGTCGAGGAGCTGACGCCGGAGTGGCTGACTGATGCACTCCGAGAGCGAGGGCTGCTCTCGGACGCGCGGATCTGCGAAGTCCGGCACGAGTTACTGGGCGCCGGCGAGGGATTCCTGGGGGTGGTGGCACGCCTCTTTCTGGAGTTCGAGAAAGAGCAAACGCAGGTACCGCCCACACTCATCGCCAAGCTCCCCACCGCGGTTCCCAAAAATCGCGCAATGGCAGAGCTGCTGGGCGCCTACGAGCGCGAGATCCACTTCTACGAGGAGTTCGCGGCCCGCGTGCCGCTTCGCTTGCCCCGCGTGTACTACAGCGCGCTAGACCGCGATCCCGTCTCAGAGCGTCAGGAACGAATCGTCAGCTTCGTCGATCGCCTCCCGGCGCCACTGATCCGGAGTTCGATGGCCTTCGCACGCTGGGTCGCGGCGCGCAAGCAGCGCCGCTACCTGCTCCTGCTCGAGGATCTCTGCGCAGTGCGCCCGGGGGACCAGGTGGGGTCGGTTGATCCCGAGGACTGCGAGCACACCCTGAGCGCGATCGCGCGAACCCACGCCGCGTTCTGGGAGCATCCCTCGCTCGAGGATCCCTTCTGGCTGTTTCGTCCGGAACTCCAGGCCCGTACGCGTCAGCTGCTCTACCAGGATTCCCGCCCGCACTTCGAACGGCGCTTCGACTCGCTGATGCGGCAGGGCCTGTCACGCGTGACGGACTGGATCGGCGAACACGGAGCGGCGCTCACGCGAAGACTCCACTCGAGCGCGCCGCACACCCTGCTCCACGGAGATCTGCGCTTCGACAATCTGTTCTTCGATGACGCGAAGCCCAATGACCCGGTGGTCGTGATCGACTGGCAACTGGCGGGGCGCGGCGCGGGGGCCTACGACGTCGCCTACCTGATCGGCGGCAGTCTGGCGTCTGACGCGGACGCGAAGGCCGAGGCAGCGCTACTCCACAGCTATTACGAAAGCCTCATCGGTCACGGCGTGAAGAACTACCCGTACGAGCGCTTCGCGGACGACTACGCCAGGGGGCTGCTCAGCGTCTTCCAGACCATCGCGAGTTCCGACCTTATGGAACTCGGAGAAACGCGGGGCGTGGATCTGATCGATCTGTGGGTCGAACGCCTCTACGCTCGCACTCGCGAACTCGACCTCGACCGCCTTCTGTGAGCCAGCGCTCAGGCGTGCGGCGTCGGGCCCCGGCCGAAGCGTTCAGGCCGACGCGCGAAAACGGGAGGTGTCGGGTCCGAGTTCGACGACTTCGACTTCGCCGGGATGGATGGACTTGGCCCGCTCGAACAGGCTCGCTTCGTCTTCCGGGTTATTGGGGTCGGGGACACAGCAGTCGACCGGGCAGACCTCGGCACACTGTTCCTTGCCGTGAAACCCCACGCACTCCGTGCAGAGCTGCGGATCGATCTGGAAGGTCTCTTCCCCCTCACTGATGGCCTCGTTCGGGCACTCGGGCTCGCAGACCCCGCAGTTGATGCACTCTTCCGTGATCATCGTAGCCATCTGGCGCCGTGTCCTCCTGAAAACCTCTGCCGGGTGTCAGTGTGTGAGCCGCACCGCGGCGCGGTCGTTCGCGATCCTGCCCGAGAGCAAGACATGGTCCTGGCGCGCCAGCTTGAACCCTAGTCCGGCGCCATCGGGCGTCGCGTCGAGTTGAAGCTGGGTGGCGAGCAGTTCGCGTCCGAGATGCACCAGGGACCTGAGCTGCGCGGCCGCCGCCCGGTCGAGCCGAACCTGGCGCTTCAGGTCCGAAACCGCGAGATGCACCGGGGGCGCCTCTCCCGTCCCCCGGCAGAGCGGACAGGTCCGCTCGAGGGCTTCTCGCAGGGCTCCTTCTACGAACCGCGTCTGGTTCGGGAGACGACGGAGCGCCCCTGAAAGATCTGCCGGAAGCCGAAACGTCATTCGGCGTCGGGGTTCGCGTGCTTCCATCTGGTGTGGCATTTTGCTGTACGCTGGCTGATACTGCAACCGCCGGCCGGATTTTGGCAGCCGCCGGTCGGATTCGATCCCCACTCACCTGGGAGCCACCGGTGAGTGGCCTATACTGCCAGGGCTCCCTTGGCCGGAGGTTCGTCCTGGACTCTGATCACAAGGACACCCCGCCGACACCCCGCCGCAGACCCCGTCGGCGGCGCCGCTCGCGGCGAGGCCGCGAGCCAGGTCGGCAGCAGCCGCAGCAACTTGCGGAAGGGCACGGGCTCGCGGAAAATCCGGCGCCCGGGGCGGAAGCGGCGAGTCCGGCCGACAGCGGCGACGCGTCCGAAGCGACCCCGGCAGCTCGAACCTCCGATCCGGCCGCGCCCCGGAGACGAAGGCCGCGGCGGCGTAGGCGACGGAGCGGCGTCCCGGACGAGCAGCGGCAGCAGATGCTGACCCTGCTGCGCCGTGAATTCGACCTCAAGCGGTTCCGACCCGGACAGGAGGCCGTAATCCGGGGGGTGCTCGAGGGGCGCGACACGCTGGCCGTGATGCCGACCGGTGGGGGCAAGTCCCTCACGTACCAGCTGCCGAGCCTGCTGTTGCCGGGGCTCACGGTCGTCGTCTCTCCCTTGATCGCACTGATTCGGGACCAGTTCGAGAAGCTCCGGGCGCAGGGGATCGATACGGTCCGGCTCGACAGTTCCCTCACGCAGACCGAGCGAGAGGAAACGCTGGACCTACTCGAAGACGGGGAGCAGAAGGTCGTCCTGATCACCCCCGAGGGTGCGACCGCCCCCGCTTTCAAGAAGAGGATCGAGGGGACCCAGGTCTCGCTGCTTGTCGTGGACGAGGCGCACTGCGTCTCGGAGTGGGGCCACGACTTCCGGCCCTCCTATCTCGCGCTGGGCGCGCTGGCGGAGGACCTGGGAAGGCCGACGGTACTCGCACTCACGGCGACAGCACCACCGCTGGTGCGCGAAGAGATTACAAAGCGCCTCGGGCTCCGCGAACCGAGCATCGTGGTCCGTCCGGTCGCTCGGCCCAACCTCCGCTTCGAGGTCCTGCCCTGCGAATCGGAAGACGACAAGCGACGCAAGCTGATTCAGTTCCTACGACGGCTGCGGCGTCCGGGCATCGTCTACTGCTCCACCGTCAAGGACGTGGAGGAACTCGGCGCCCTCTGCAAGCTCGGCCGGATCCCCGCCGAGATCTACCATGGCCGGCTCACCAAGTCGGAGCGCGACCACGCCCACAAGCGCTTCATGTCCTCGGGACGGCGCATCGTCATGATCGCGACGAGCGCCTTCGGCCTCGGCGTCGACAAGCCCGACATCCGCTATGTCATCCACTACCAGGTCCCGGGCTCGCTCGAGTCCTACGTTCAGGAGGCGGGCCGCGCCGGCCGCGATGGCCTCGCCGCCCGCTGCATCCTGATGTACCTGGCTGAGGACCTGAACGTGCAGCGCCACTTCCTGTCCGAGGGCCCCGCTTCGCGCTCGCAGATTCGAAAGGTGGTCGCAGGGCTCGAGGCATGGACGTCGGACGGTCGAGCGGTGGAGCCCGGGGTTCTGGCCATGTCGACCGAGGTCGGCGTCACGCGGACCAAGGCCGTGCTCGAGGGCCTGCGCGACGCCGACCTGGTACAGGAAGAGGACGGCGCCTTCCGGCTCATCGGAAAGTTCGATGGAGACATCGTCAAACTGCTCTCGAAGGGGAACGAAGAACGGCGCACTCAGGATCGGCGCCGCCTCGATGGAATGATTCACTACGCGACGCAGCTCGACACCTGCCGGGTCGCCATCATTCGCGAGTACTTCGAAGACGGAGAGCGAACTGCGTGTGCGCGCTGCGACATCTGCCAGCCCAAGCTCAAGCGCCGACGCCGGCGTGCGCGGCCGCTCTCCGGTCGCGGTCCAGAGCCCTCGGAGCCTGGCGAAGAAGATCCGCCGGAGGCCTAGTTGGCACACGAGGTTCTCGAGCCCGGACGCGAAGTGGAGGTGGCCCGTGAAGCCGCCCGCGCCGCGGGCGAAATCGTTGCCGGGTACTTTCAGCACGCTCCCGAAAGCTGGGAAAAGTCCGAAGATCACCCGGTTACGGCTGCAGACCTCGAAGCCAACCGGGCCATCATCGAGATCATCTCCAAGGCGCTTCCCGAAGACGCCATCCTGTCCGAGGAGGCCACCGACAACCCCGAGCGCCTGGCTCACGAGCGCGTCTGGGTGTGCGATCCCCTCGACGGCACCAAGGAGTTCGTGGCGGGCATTCCCGAGTTCACGGTCTCGATCGCGCTCACGCATACGGGCGTTCCCATCGTCGGCGTCGTCTACCAACCGCTGAGTGCCGAGTGCTTCCTGGCAGAGCGCGGTCGCGGGGCCTACCGGAACGACGAACCGCTCCGGGTTTCGGACCGCAGGAAGCTCGAGGACTCCGAGGCCCTCGCCAGCCGGACGGAATCCTCGCGCGGTCAACTCGACCCGTACCGGGGATGGGTCCGGGAATTCAGGCCGATGGGATCCGTCGCTCTGAAGCTGGCCCGGATCGCGGCCGGCGAATCCGACCTCTGGATCTCGGCCGTGCCGAAGAGCGAGTGGGACGTCTGCGCGGGCGACCTGCTGGTCCGAGAGGCCGGCGGCGTCTTTGCAACACGCGATGCCGGGGAACGACGCTACAACGCCCGCGACCCCAAGATATTCGCCCCGATGGCTGCCGGACCTCGCCCCCTGGTCGACGAGTTCCTGGCGCGGTGCCGGTCGTGAAGCATCCGATCCTCCGAATCGACCCGGTGTCCGACGAGGTCTACCAGGTCTCGGGGCTGCATCTGGAGCGCTTCTCGGATCTCCGCATCTGGCTCTTCGATCTCGAAGCCACGGGGCTGGACACCTCCCGCGAACGCATCACTCAGGTGGCCGGCATCCGGCTCGAAGCCGGGAAGCTCATCGATGAGACTGCATTCAAGGAACTCGTCTTTCCCGGAGAAGGCGTCGAAATCTCGAAGGAGGTGCAAGACCTCACCGGAATCAGCATCGAGACGCTGGCCGGCGCCCGGCGCCTGCCGGAAGTCTGGTCCGACTGCCTCAAGGCAGGTTCGGGCTGCGACCTGTGGATGGGCCAGAGTGTGTTCGAATACGACGTGCCCCTGCTCGAAGCCGAGTTTGCGCGTAACGGCATGCCCTCCGAGTTACCGCCGATCCTGGATTCGGTCGTGCTCGCGACCGCCCTGCTCGGCAGGCCGGCGCTGCGCTGGAGCACAAATGCGCTGATCCAGCGCTTCGAGGTGGACGTGAAGGGACTGCGCCGACACGACGCACTCGACGACGTCCGGATCCTGGGGCGGATCCTGGGTCCGATCACGAAGCTGATCCATGACGAGCAGGGGGACCAACTGCGAATTGGATTGGACGCGCCGCTCCAGATCAAGCGACACCCGCCGATCAAGCCCGAAGCGGCCGCGGACTAGAGCCCGAAGGCCTGGGCCACGCGATAGGTCACGAAGCTCGCTCCCCAGGCGAGCGCGAGCATGTAGGCGAAGGCCAGCGCCGGCCAGCGCCAGCTCCCGGTTTCGCGACCCATGATCGCGATCGTGGAGGTGCACTGGAGCGCGAACACGAAGAACACCAGCAGCGAAAGCGCCGTCGCGAGCGAGTACACGGGCCGGCCCGTCGCGGCATCCCGCTCCCGGTGGAGCGCGTTGCGCAGGCCGTCGTAGTCCTCCGGGTCCGAAACCGCGTAGATCTGGGCGAGCGTAGACACGAAGATCTCACGCGCGGCCAGACTCGCGATCAGCCCGACTCCGATCTTCCAGTCGTACCCGAGCGGCGCGATGGCGGGCTCGAGGGCACGGCCCAGGTGACCCGCTACGCTTCCTTCAAGTTGAACCCGGGCCTGCCCGGCCGGATCGAGTGCCGGATCGGGTGTCGCGCGCGGGAAGCTCAGAAGCCCCCAGATCACCATTGAGGCGAGCAGGATGATGGTTCCGGCGCGCTTCAGGAACGCGGCTGCGCTGCGCCACACCAGCATGGCGAGCACCCGGACCGACGGGAAGCGATACGGGGGGAGTTCCATCATGAACGACGAGGGCGATCCACGCAGCAGGGTCGAACTCAGAAGAGCCGCAGAGCCCAGGGCCGTCAGCGCTCCCAGCAGATAGAGCCCGAGCATGACCAGTCCCTGTAGACCCAGCGGTCCCCAGACCGTGGTGGCGGGTACGAAGGCTGCGATCAGCAGGGTGTAGACCGGGAGACGGGCCGAGCAGGTCATGAAGGGCGAGACCAGGATGGTCGCGAGGCGCTCACGCGGAGAACGGATCGCGCGGGTCGACATGATTGCGGGGATGGCGCAGGCATAGGCGGATAGCAGCGAAACGAAGCAGCGCCCCTGGAGCCCGACCCAGCCCAGGATCCGGTCGACCAGGAAGGCGGCGCGGCCCAGGTAGCCGACGCCCTCGAGGAAGTGAATCAGCGTGAAGAGCAACACGATCTGGGGCAGGAACACCAGAACCGAACCGACGCCGGCCAGGATTCCGTCGGCCCACAGGTCCGTCAGCAGGCCCGCCGGAAGCACCAGCCGCGAGAGGCGCCCCAGTTCGCTGAATCCCTGATCGAGGGCATCCATCGCCGGCACGGCCCAGGTGAAAATGCTCTGGAACAGAAACACCATGACCGCCGCAAACACCAGACTCCCGGCGACCGGGTGCAGCAGAACCCGGTCAATGCGCTGCGTCCGGGAATCTTCGGGCGTCTCTGCCCCGACCACCTGTCGAAACAGCGCGTCGACCCAGGCAAAGCGCTCCGCCGGATCGTCGGCCGGGGGCGGCTCCGCGGGTTGCGGCCAGCGCTCGGGATCCTCCAGCAGCCGCCGCAGTCGGTCGAGACCGACGCCCCGGTGGCCCACGACGCCGGCGACGGGGATTCCCAGCCGGCGCGAGAGCGCCGCCAGATCGAGCTTCCCCCCCCGGGCCCGGATCTCGTCGATCATCGTCACTACGAGCAGCGTGGGCCGGCCGAGCGCCAGCACCTGCGCGACCAGTCCCAGGCCGCGGCGGAGCGTGGTTCCGTCGACGACCGCGACCAGCGCGTCGGGCGGTTCCTCGCCCGGCAGGTTACCGGTGACCACGCGGGTCGCGATCTCCTCGTCCGGGCTGGCTGCGGAAAGACTGTAGGTCCCGGGTAGATCCAGCAGGCGCGCGCGGCGGCGTCCGAGAAGCAACTTGCTCTCGCGGCGTTCGACCGTGACCCCCGGGTAGTTGCCGACCTTGGCCCGCGAGCCGGTCAGCCCGTTGAAGAGTGTCGTCTTCCCCGAGTTCGGGGAACCGAGCAGCGCCAGCCGCAGCGGCGGACGAGGCCCCTCGAGATCGACCAGCGCCTGGGTCAAGCGGGCACTTCGACCCGAATCTGCTCGAGGTCCCGGCGGCGCAGACAGAGCCGCGTACCCCGAATCTCGATTTCGACGGGGTCGCCGAGCGGCGCCACGCGAATCACCCGCAGATCCGTGCCGGAGACGAAGCCCAGGTCGGCGAGCCGCCCCTCGCTGCCGGGAGCGCCCGCCACAGACACGATGCGGCCCCCCTCTCCCGGCTCCAGGGCAGCCAGCCTTTTATTGATAACGGATTTCATTGTCATTAAGGTACCGGGCGAGGGCCCGGCGGTCAAACACACCTATCGACCTGCGGCACCCGTTAGAGCAGCGCCGCGAGTGCCGCGAAACTCGCCCCGGTCCCCAGCAGGGCCAGGCCGTAGAGACCGAAAGCGAGCGGCGCGTGGTAGCGCGCAAAACCGAGGTCGAGCAGAAAGTGCCGCACGTGATGCGCCCCGTTCCACAGGACCAGTGAGGCCACGGCCGCCACGATCGGCCCCCCGATCGGATTCGCGACCAACCCCCGCATCCGGTGATACGAGACCGCGTAATCCGAAAGCCAGCCCATCGGACCCGCGATCGTGAGGCCGAAGAGCAGCGCCGGCAGGATCAGGGCCGCCGCAAACCCGCCGGCGCCGAAGAGCAGCCAGAACATGGCCTCGAATCGGTAGATCAGCCTCAAAGGATGACGCCAAACACAATCAGCAGCACCACGATCGTCAGCAGCCCGAGCGTCGCAAACTGGCCGACCAGAAAAAACGCGGTCGGAAGCCGCAGCAGCAGCTTCAGCGGTGCGGGCGGAATCTTGGCTCCCACCCGGAGCCAGCGGAAGGAGAAGAAGAGCGTTCCGAACAGGAGCCCCCAGGCTGCGACGATACCCGGGAGAGAACCCCAGGCGGCCAGGTAGGCCTGCCAGGCCGCGACGCCGGCCGCGAGTGCGCGCAGACCCAAAATCAGGACCAGGCTGTCGAGCATCAGCACGATCCCGCTCCCGGCAAACAGCACGTAGCTCCGGTAACGGGGGTGCGCGAGCCACCAGCCATCCGGAAGTCGAGCCGGCGCCGTGCGGGTCGGCGCGCTCATTCGGCACCCCGCTTCGGCCAGACGCCCAGCCACTGGACGGCCGACGTGAGCTTCATGCGCTGAATCGCCTGCGCCGGATCGACGTGCTTCGGGCAGACCTCGGAACACTCGTTGGCGTAAGAGCAGGCCCAGATGCCGCCTTCTCCGGAATTGACGACGTCGAAGCGCTCCGCTTCGCCCGCATCGCGCGAATCCAGGTTGTAGCGATACGCGAGCGCGATCGCGGCGGGCCCGGCGAAGTCCTCGTCGTGCGCCAGGACCGGACACGCCGCGTAACAGAGCGTGCAGTTGATGCACATGCTGTACTGCTTGAATAGTTCCAGGTCTTCCGGGGTCTGCAGGTACTCACCGAGCGACGGGTCCTTCTCGACCTTCCGGATGATCCAGGGCTTCACGCGAGTGAGCTTTTCCATGAAGCTATCGAGCTCGACAACCAGATCACGGACGATCGGAAAGTTCGCCATCGGGCTCACGCGAATCGGGTCGGGATAGTCCCTCACGAAGGCGTTGCAGGTGAGAATCGGCGTGCCGTTGACCATCATGCCGCAGCTTCCGCACACGCCCATACGGCAGGACCAGCGATAGGAAAGGCTCGGATCGATCTCGTCCTTGATGTAGTTCAGCGCGTCGAGAACGACGAAGTCCTCGGGGCACGGAACCTCGTAGCTCACCCAGACCGGCTCCTCGTCCTGCTCGGGGCGGAAGCGCAGGATTTCGAATTTCACGATTCGCGGCTCCGACATCAGTACTTCCGCTCCTCGGGCTCCCAACGCGTGATCGTGACGGGCTGAGATTCCACACGCGGCCCATCCGGCGCGAAGCGAACCAGCGAGTGACTCAGGTATTCTGCATCGTTGCGAGTGGTGAAGTCGGTTCGGGTATGCGCGCCCCGCGACTCCTTGCGCTCGAGCGCCGCCACCGCAACGACTTCGGCGCAATCCAGGAGATTTCCGAGTTCGAGCGCCGCGATGAGCTCGGTATTGAACACCCGGCTCGGGTCTTCGAGCCCGAGGTCTGCGTAACGACCCTTGAGGTCCGCGATCGTGCGAGCGGCATGGGCCATCTCGTTCTCTTCGCGGAAAATCCCAAAGCCGCGCTCCATGGCCGCGTTCATTTCGCGCCGGATCTGCGAGAGCTTCTCGCCGCCGTGCTTTCCGCGCAGAGCCTCGATCCTGCCGCCCTCCGCCTCTGCCAGTTCGAGGGCGCGCGTCTCGTTGGGCGCCGCCGAATCCCGCGCAAACTTGAGTGCCGAGCGTCCGGCTCGCGCCCCGAAGACCAGGCATTCCGTGAGCGAGTTGCTACCGAGCCGGTTCGCGCCGTTCATCGAAACCGAAGCTACCTCTCCCGCGGCAAAGAGCCCGGGAAGTTCGGTCGCCGCATCGATGTCGGTGCCGACGCCCCCCATCATGTAGTGCACGACCGGCCGGACCGGGATCGGCTCGTATACCGGGTCGATCCCCACGTAGTTCCGGGTGAGTTCCCGGACAAACGGAAGTTTGGCGTCAATCGCCTTTTCGCCGAGATGACGCAGGTCGAGGTGAACGTAGTCTCCATAAGGCCCCTTGAAGGTGCGCCCGGCATCCATCTCCTTGATGATCGCGCGACAGAGCATGTCGCGCGGCCCGAGTTCGGCCCTGTTCCCGACGCCGTAGTCGCGGGTCACCAGAAAACGCTCCCCGTCCTTGTTGTAGAGGTGCCCGCCCTCCCCCCGCGAGGCTTCGGTGATCAGGATCCCGGTTCCGGGAAGTCCCGTCGGGTGGTACTGCACGAACTCCATGTCCTTGAGCGGTACGCCGGCGCGGTACGCGAGGGCCATGCCGTCCCCCGTCTTGATCGCGGCGTTGGTCGTGAAGGGGAAGATCCGTCCGGCGCCTCCGGTGCAGAGAATCACGGCTCGCCCCAGGATGGCGCGCAGCTCTCCGCTGCGAATGTCGAGCGCAACGACGCCCGTGCAACGCCCATTTTCGACCAGCAGCCGGGTGACGAACGACTCGTCGAGACGCACGATCTTCGGGTACTGGAGCGATGTCTGGAAGAGCGCGTGCAGCATGTGGAAGCCGGTCTTGTCCGCCGCGAACCAGGTGCGCTTGACGCTCATGCCCCCGAACCAGCGAACGGCCACGCGCCCGTCCGGCTCGCGGCTCCACGGACAGCCCCAGTGTTCGAGCTGGGTGAGCTCTCGCGGCGCCTCCTCGACGAAGGCCTCGACCACATCCTGGTCGGCGAGAAAGTCCGACCCCTTGAGGGTGTCGAACGCGTGCTGATCCAGGCTGTCGTCGGGCCCGATCGCACCCGCGGCGCCCCCCTCCGCCGAGACCGTGTGGCTGCGCATTGGATAGACCTTGGACACACAGGCCACCGTCAGTTCGGGCGCGGAGCGGGCGATCTCGATCGCAGCGCGCAGGCCCGCCCCGCCGCCCCCTACCAGCACCACGTCGTGACGGACGATCTCCACCAGTTTTCCTTCCGCTCCGAGACGCTGCAGGCCTTCCAAGAGATTCCGACGCGGACACGGATATATCTGATTCCGGGAAATCCTGAAAGCCGCGCGTTGCCGGCGCGGCGTCAAGCGCGCGCGGAGCAAAACTCCGGCCCCCGACTCCCGGGCGACGGACGGGTAAGATCTGCGGATGGCGACCGTCGAGTTCTTCTACGACTGCTCGAGCCCCTGGACCTACCTCGCCTTCCACCGGATCGAGGAGATCTGCGAGGCGGCCGGAGCCCAGCTGGCCTGGCGGCCGATCCTGGTGGGCGGGGTCTTCAACGAGGTCAACCGGAGCGTCTACGAACAACGCGCGAAGCCGGTCGCGGCCAAGGCCCGCTACTACCGGAAGGACCTTCAGGACTGGGCCCGCGCGGCCGGCCTGCGGATCGGCGAGCCCCCAGTCTTCCCCGTAAACAGCGTGAAGGCCATGCGCGGCGCGTTCGTGGCGCTGGATGCCGGCTGCATCTCGGCCTATTCCCGCGCTGTCTTCGAGTCCTACTGGCGCGACCTCGAGGACATCTCGCAGGAGGCAGTGCTGGGCCGGATTCTGGAGCGTGTCGGTCTCCCCGCAGAGGCCTTCTTCCGCCAGATCGCGAGTCCCGAGACCAAAGCCCGCCTGCGGGAAAGCACCGATCTGCTGATCCGGCGCGGAGGCTTCGGGTCCCCGACCGTCTTCGTGGACGGGGACGACATGTACTTCGGAAACGACCGGCTCTCGCTCGTCGAGCACGCGCTGCGCGGCCGCTAAGCCCGCGGGCGACCTCGGCCGATAGGCAGGTCACCCCCCCATGCGTCAGCTCCTCCTCGCTCTCTGCGTGGCCGGCACCGGCTGCGCTGCCAGCTCCGTCTCGGTCGACAGCTACCGGGGTCTCTACTCGACCCACTTCGAGGGGATTCCGGATCGCGCCGTCATCTGCGCCGTCGTCCGAAACACCGGCGAGCAGGCACTCAGCTGGGTCCAGCTGCGGCTTCACTCCGAGAGCCGGCTGGGCGCGGTCCCGGCCAGCTGGCGGAGCAGCTGGCTGTATGATGGCGAGCTGGGACCCGGCGAGAGTGTCGCGCTCTCGTTCCCGAGCCCCCCCGTATCCGACTCGGTGCGGGTCGAAGTTAAACGCGCCGGCCACGGCCGGCCGCCCCGCAGCGGCCGCCGGGCCGAGGCCGTGAGCAGCTGTACGGAAACCGACCTCTACGACCTGGTGTCGCACTTCGACGTCGGCCGAACCGCCCCCAACCGCGAAATTCACGGAATGGGGGGCTGGAGCCCGCAGGAACCGGACTCGGTCAACTAGCGGACGCCCAGGTTCATCAGCTCTGCCCAGAGCCGCTCGGGCGACTCGATCGGCAGCTCGCCCGAGCTGCGGAGCCTGAGGTCGGGCTCGGCACCGAGCGCGCGCTCCGCCAACTGCGGCGGGTCCCCGCGCACCCGGAGCGAGCGATAGGGCGCCACGAGCACCCGCCCCGCGGTCCCGGCGAGCGCCGCCGTGAGGACGTCCGCCACCACCGGATCGGTGCTGCGTTCGATCTCGGCCGAGAGCAGGGCGCGGACCCGCTCCGGGCCCTGCCGCGCCGCCTGCCAGCGACGCCAGAAAGGCTCCCGCAGTTCCGCATCCGGAGGATCGATCACCGCGACGGACCGAATTCCACGGGCGTCCCGAGCGCGGGCCGCGCGCGCGATCAGACCGCCGAAGCCCCACCCCACCAGATCCACCGGCCCGAGCCGCAGCGCGCGGAGGAAGCACACCAGGTCGCGCGCCTGCCGCCGCAGGCCGTAGCCGGAGTTCGGACGCGCCGAGCCGCCGCAACCCGCCAGGTCGAGCGCGACGACGCGCCGCTCCGACGAGGCCGCGGCTTCCAGAAGCGGAAGGAAGGTCGCGGAGGACAATCCGACATCGTGAACCAGCACCATCGGGTTCGGATCCTCGACCCGTCCCGCGTCGCGATACCGGAGCCGCAGCCGGCCGGCTCGTACATCGTGACCCGAGGCCTGCAAGCGTGCCGCGGGCGTCGGCTTCTGCCCGCCGCCGCGCGGGTACCGGGCCGCCAGGAAACGCGAGCGCAGCTTCGCAAGCGAGCGCCGCTCGAGCCAACGCCGCAGCCAGATTGGGACCCAGACGACGGTCGCCGACGCCAGGTCGACTAGGGCCGGGGCATCGGTCGGCGTCCGGACCACGTTCGACGAACTCCTGAGGTCCAGGTAGCAGAGACCGCGTACAGCCAACCCATCCAGGATCCCCTGGAGTGCGTCGAAGAAGGCATCCTGCAGAGCATGCGCATCGGTGCTGCGGTCGAGGGGATGGCCGTCGACATGCTCCATCACGAGCGCCAGGCGATCGAGCCTCCCCAGGGGACGGGGTACGCCCGGCAGGCCCTCGAGCCGCCGCAGCAGAGCCAGCTCGCGACGCACCAGAAGCGGCGCGAGCAGCGCCCGGACGGCGGCCGAGCGCTCCCCGTAGTCCTTGACCACGGCCCCGGGCATCCCGGGCCGTTGAATCAGCAGCACGTCCGCGTTCGCGACGCCGCCCCGATTGAGAACCCGGACGCCCGGCCGCCAGAGGTCCCGTCGCGTCAGATGAACGCCCAGCGGCACACCATCGCAGCGGCTCCGACCCCCACGACCGCGGCCGTTCCCAGTTCGTGGTTGGACACGAAGCGCTTCCAGTTCCAGCCTTCCTCCGTTCCCCGACTCGGCTCGAGCGGACGGTAAGCGTGCAGCCTCGGAACCAGGCGCGGCACCGCGAGAGAGAAGCGCCGGTAGCGATCCCCGAAGAGTTCCTCCAAGCGCGCACCCTCGATCCGGTTCTTGTACGGCATGTAGTACCCGAAGTAGCCGAACAGGCAGATGAACCAGACTGCGAAGGCCCAGGCCGTCGATGCCATCAGCGCAAGGCCGGTCCCGATCGAGAGCGTGCCCAGGTACAGGGGGTGACGCAGATAGGCGTAGGGCCCGGTCACAGTCAGGTCAGCGTTCTTGTGCAGGTGGCCGGTCGCCCAGAGCCGCAGCAGCTCACCCGCCAGCGCCAGCGAACCGCCCGCCGCAAGCGAGCGCGGCGTAGGCTCAGCGATCCAGACGAGCAGCAGTGCGAGCGCGTAGACACCGAGCAGGCGCGGCCGCAGCCGCTTCTGAATGAAGCCCATCCCCAGACCCTAGCGGGTTCGATCTCGACGCGCGTCCCGCGCGGGCCCGGCTAGGAGCGAGAGCGAGCCTTCAGCAGGTCGAGCCGCTCGAGCAGGTCGAGCAGCCCGGTTTCGGCCGCCGAGCGGGAACGTGGACGCAACCTGGGCGGAGCCAGGAATTCCGCGAGTTCGCGGGTGTCCGGGTTATCGGTCTCACGCTCCACGCCCTCCCAGAAGGCGGCATCCTCGAAGCAAAACCGGTCCGAGCTGTCCTGAGGAGCTGCCGGCGGCTTTGCGATACGTGAGTCAGAGGCCATCTCGATGAGTGAGTGGCCGGATCGCGGCTACAGGTGACGCGGCAGTCGACGGGCTCCGGACCGCCTCTCGACGTCGCCTGAGCGCGCGCTCAGTGGCCGACGGTGAGCGAGTCTTCCGGCAGCTTTGCCGCGAGTGTCCGGCGCGCCCGGTAGAGGCTCGACTTCACGGCGTCCTCCGAGCGGTCGAGCAATTCCGCGATCTTCTTGATCGCAAGCTGCCTGGTGTGTCGCATCTCGAGGATCCGGCGTTGCTCGCGCGGAAGCTCCGCGATCGCGGTCTCGAGGTGGCCGAGGGCCTGTCGCGCCTCGGTCGAGCCCTGCAACGTCAGATCGACCGGCGTCCGGTCGGCCGGAACCTCTTCGAGCGAAATCATGCGCATCGACGCCCGGCGGCGAAGCCGGTTGTTCACGAGATTCCGCGTGATGCCGTAGATCCAGACGACCAGGTCCGAACGGCCCTGGAATCGGTCGATACAGGTAAAGACCGCCGTGAACACTTCCTGGGTGGCGTCCTCGGCCTCGGCCACATCGCTCAGCCGCCGGATCGCAAAGCTCAGGATGCGCGAGAAATAGGTGGCGTAGAGTTCGTCAAACGCCCCCACATCCTGACGTCGAATCGCCTCGACAAGTGCTCGATCCACTTCCTTCACAGCCGCCACCCCCGAGGGCCGGAGCGCAACCCATGTCTGCGAACATCCGGCCTGTGGCATCACTGGTCAGCAAGGCTCATGCCAGATCCGTCAGATCGGCGAATAGGGTCCGACACCGCGTGTAGCGTCGCATCGTGAGTCTCGCGTCACAGGTGCGACTCAGAACCGTACACACCGGGGGAAGTCTGATGCCTATTCTGAGAAGGATGCTTCAGTCGCTCAGGCTGATTTGGGCCACAAGCGGCTTTTCGGCAGCTGAGGGGCCCCTCGGGGCGGAAGGGGGCTGTCGGCGGGCCCGGCGACGGGATCAGAGTTGGTCTGGAGACAGGACCCAGCTGTTCCCATCGTAGCGCCAGGTATCCACTCTCACGACCCGGATTCCCCAGAATCGGAGCGCCCGACGGTGGCTGCCCTCGATCAGGACCTCGACCTGTGCCAGATCCGGCCCGTCGAACCAGAACTCGCGAACCCGCGTCGCATTCGGTCTCGCGTGCCTGAAATCGGCGCCCCGCAACTGGGCGGCAAGCGAGGCATAGTAGTCGCTGAACTCCCGGGGCCCGGCAAAATAGCCGCGCAGCCGTTCGTCCTCGTAGGTCGCGAGCGTGTCCACCGCCCGACCCTCGAGTGAGAGGTAGAAGCCATCCACGTGCTCGGCGAACGCGACGATTTCCGTGTCCTGGGCCGGAGCCAGCCCCGAGCCCACCCCGCCCCCGCCCCACAGGCAACTGCAGATCGCCAACGGGAGGAGTCGGAGTCCGAGACGCATCATCGCCTGCGTTTCCGCCTCCCCGTCTGCTTCTGGTGAATCGCGGCCTGGGCTGCCGCAAGGCGCGCGGCTGGGACCCGGAAGGGCGAACAACTCACGTAGTCAAAGCCGAGCTCCTCGCAGAACCGGATGGTTCGGGGATCGCCGCCGTGTTCGCCACAGATGCCCACATGGAGATCGGGCCGCGCCTTGCGCCCGGCCTCGACGCCCATCCGCATTAGCGCGCCGACACCGTCCAGGTCGAGCGTGACGAACGGATCGTCCGGCAAGATCCCCTCCTCGGTGTAGGTCCCCAGGAACCGCCCCGAATCGTCGCGCGAGAGCGCGAGCGTCATCTGGGTGAGGTCATTGGTGCCAAACGAGAAAAAGTCTGCAAGCTGCGCAATCGGGCCCGCGGTCAGAGCCGCTCGCGGGACCTCGATCATGGTCCCGACCTGATAGCGAATCCGCCGGCCCTGGGCCTTCATCACCGCAGTTGCGGTCTCCTCTACCAGGGCCCGAAGACGCTTGAACTCCTCTGCACCGGCAACCAGGGGAAGCATCACCTCGGGACGCACCCGGATCTTCTCGCGGGCGCACGCGCAGGCCGCCTCGAAAATGGCGCGCACCTGCATCGCGTAGATCTCGGGATAGGTGATCGCGAGCCGACAGCCCCGGTGTCCGAGCATCGGATTGGTTTCTCGGAGCGCGTCGACCTTGCGCTGAAGTTCCGTATCCGGGATCCCGAGGTCCGTGGCCAGGTGTCGCACCTCGGCATCCGTGTGCGGTAGGAATTCGTGGAGCGGCGGATCGAGCAGTCGAACCGTGACCGGCAGACCGCGCATCGCACGAAAGATCCCAAAGAAGTCGTCGCGCTGCATCGGCAGCAATCGAGCGAGCGCGGCCTCACGCTCGTCGGTGCTCTCGGCCATGATCATGCGCCGCACGGCCAGCAGCCGATCGGGCTGGAAAAACATGTGCTCGGTGCGGCAGAGCCCGATGCCGCGCGCGCCGAAGCGCCGGGCGGCCTCGGCATCGGCGGGCGTGTCTGCGTTGGTGCGGACCTCGAGCCGTCGCAGAGCGTCCGCCCACCTGAGCAGCGTTCCGAATTCGCGTCCCAGCTCGGGCGCGATCAGGGGCACCTTCCCCTTGAACACGAGTCCCTGCGTACCGTCGAGACTCAGCAAGTCGCCCTCGGTGAACTCGAACTCCCCGAGTCGCGCAATCCCGCGCTCCAGATCGATGTCGAGTTCCGAACAGCCCGTGATGCAGGTCCTGCCCATTCCGCGAGCGACGACGGCGGCGTGCGAGGTCATGCCCCCGAGCGCGGTCAGGATGCCGTTCGCGGCGTCCATCCCGTGCACGTCATCGGGCGAGGTCTCTCTGCGCAGGAGCAGGACGTCTTCCCCGCGCGCCTTTGCCTCCACGGCCGCGTCTGCGGTGAACACGATCGCTCCGCTCGCGCCACCGGGCGACGCAGCCAACCCGCTCCCGATCGAGGGCGGCAGGGCGTCGGGATCGAGCCTGGGGTGCAGGCACTGATCGAGCTGCTCGGGTTCCACGCGGCTCACGGCTTCCTCGCGCTCGATCAGCCCCTCGCGAACCATGTCGACCGCGATCTTGACCGCGGCCCGGCCCGTTCGCTTGCCGTTGCGCGTCTGCAGCATCCAGAGCGTCCCGCGCTGGATCGTGAACTCGAGATCCTGCATGTCGCGGTAGTGGTTCTCGAGGCGCTTGGCCGTATCCACGAGCCTGCGGTACGCGCCCGGCATGAACTCCTGGAGCGAGGGCGGCGCTCCGGGCTTGCGGTCGCTGCGTCGAACCGGCTGCGGCGTGCGAATCCCGGCCACCACGTCTTCGCCCTGCGCCTCGGGAAGGAACTCCCCGAAGAAGAGGCGCTCGCCCGTCGAGGGATTGCGCGTAAATGCGACTCCGGTCGCGGAATCGGAGCCCAAATTTCCGAACACCATCGCCTGCACGTTGACGGCGGTTCCCCACTCGTCCGGAATGCCTTCGAGCCGCCGGTAGGTCACGGCCCGCGGCGTCCGCCAGGACTCGAACACCGCCCCAATCGCCTTCCAGAGTTGATCGAGCGGGCGCTCGGGAAACTCCTCGCCGGTCTGTTCCTTCACGATCCCGCCGAACTCCTCCACCAGGCCACGCAGTGCCTCGACGTCGAGTTCCGTATCCTGGTCGACCCCGCAAGCGGCCTTCCTGGCCCTGATCCGCTCTTCGAAGAATTCTTTGGGGATCCCCAACACCACGTCTCCGTACATCTGGATGAAGCGCCGGTAGGAGTCGTAGGCGAAACGCGGGTCCCCGGTCTGGGCTGCGAGGCCCTCGACGGTCGAAGTGTTGAGGCCGAGGTTCAGCACCGTATCCATCATGCCGGGCATGCTGACGCGGGCGCCGGATCGCACCGAGAGCAGCAGCGGCGCTTCGGCGTCTCCGAAGCGTCCCCCCATGCTTCGCTCGATTTTGCTGAGCTGCTTGATGACCTGTTCCCGAAGCTCCGGAGGCAGCCGGCCGCCGCGCCGGCTGAATTCGCCGCAGACTTCGGTCGAGATCGTGAAGCCGGCCGGGACAGGCACACCGAGCCGGTTCATCTCGGCGAGATTCGCCCCCTTGCCTCCGAGCAGCGGCCGCATCGAAGCTCGCCCCTCAGCCCGGCCCGCCCCGAAGGAAAAGACTTGCTTGGTGCGCGGACCCGGCCGCTTCCCGGCGACTGCGCTCCGTCGCGGTGATCGCTTGCGGGACTTCGGCTTGGCGCCGCCGGCACCTGATCGCGTGGCCACCCCTCGCGTCCTCCTGATTCCGGTGCGGGAGCGTCTACGCGCGCCCGGCAGAGCCCGCTGCGGCTCCCGCGGGAGCAGCCCCCGAAGCGGGCGCAGTATCCCCGCGGGCGCGCTTGCCGTCAAGACACTCCAAGTCTCTGATCTGGCTAAGAAAATCGGCTGTCCGCAGTTCGAGTCCGACATGAAAGAGGACGAAGCGCGAGAACAGACGTTCCGCCTGCCGGACCGCCCGATCGGGGATTCCGAGTTCGCCCCGCTGCCGCAGGGGCGTCCGGATTCCGACCTCGAGCCGCGCGAGCAGCGATGCCGGAACCCGCGGAGCTTCGCCGCTCGCACAGTCCGGACAGGTCGCGCCACCGTGCGCGACGTCGAAGGCCACGCGATCGCGCCCCGAAACCGGCTGCCCACAGCCGGCACAGGCGACGAGCTGCGGGCGGTAACCGAGCCGAGCCAGCGTCTTGAGCTGGACCAGCAGCGCCAGCAGCCGGTCCGGCCGCTCCGCGCATAGGACCGTCAGCACACCGGCCGAGAAGTGGAACAGTTCGGGATTGGCCTCTCGCTCCCCGGTCAGGCGGTCGAGCATTTCGAGCAGTTGGCTCGCGATCGCGAAGCGGCCCAGGTGCTGCACCAGGGGCTCGCCGGGCTCGACGAGCACGGCCCCCTCCAGGCGCATCAACTGCGCGCGCGGCGGGTCGACGATCTGAACCTCGAGCTTCGAAAAGATTTCGAGGGTGCCCGGGAAGCGCCGCTGGGAGCGGCGCGCGCCCTTCGCGATCGCGGATACCCGCCCGAGCTTCTCCGTGTAGAGGTGTACGAGCCGGTCCGACTCGCCGTGATCGAAGGTGCGCAGAACCAGAGCCGCCGTCCGGTATTCGGGCATCCTCGAATTCTAGAGCAGAAGCTCTACGACCAGGAAAAGCACCCCGATGCCCAGCACGTCGACGGCCGTGGTCACGAAGGGGCCGGCGGCGACGGCAGGATCCACCCCGATCCGGCGGAAGAGAAACGGCAGGGAGGTGCCCACCAGCGAAGCGATCAGCATCGCGCCCCCGATTCCGAGACCGACCGCCAGCGGAAACAGCGCGGTGCCAAACTCAGCCACGGCGGCAAACACCGCCAGGGTCACCCCGAAGACCGAGGCCAGGAGCAGGCCCGTGCCCAGTTCGTGGGAGATGACGCGCAGCACCTCGTCGCGATCGATCCGGCCCGTCGCGAGCCCGCGCACGACCACCATCGCGCACTGGTTCCCGACGTTCCCGCCCATCGCCAGAATCAGCGGCAGAAAGAAGATCAGCGCGACGGTCTGCTCGAGCAGTCCCTGGAACCAACTCAAGAGCGCGAGCCCCCCGATACCCCCGACAAAACTTGCCGCCAGCCAGGGAAAGCGGATCCAGGACCCGCGCAGAACCCCCGGGAACGCCGTCTCCTCCACCGTGGTCCCGGCCATCTTCAGGATGTCCTCGGTCGCCTCCTCCTGCATCACATCGATCACGTCGTCGACGGTGACGACGCCGAGCAGCTTGTTGCCCGCATCGACGATCGGAAGGGCGAGCAGATCGTAGCGCGCCACCATCTTGGCGACCTCTTCCTGATCGGCGGCATCGGAGACCCGGATCGGCTCCTGCATCATGCAGTCCCGGAGCAGCGTCTGAGAACTCTGAACGATCAGCTGACGCAGGGAGAGCACGCCCACCAGGTGGTCGCGGTCGTCAACCACGTACACGTAGAAGCTCGGATCGACGTCGCGCTTCTTCCGCAGCGTCTCGATCGCCTCCTCGACCGTGCTCGTATCGGAGAGGGCCAGGAATTCGGGCGACATGATCGCGCCCGCGGTCGACTCCGGATAGCCGAGCAGGCTCTCGATCTCTCCGCCACTCTCCCCCAACTCCGCGAGAATCTCGTCGGACTGTTCGGAGGTGAGTTCGCGCAGCGTCTCTGCTGCATCGTCGACCGGCATCGCGCGCACGATCCGGGCCGCGCCGGCGGGATCGAGCTCCCCGAGCAACTCCGCCCGGGCCCCGAACTCGAGATGGGCCACCACCTCGGAGCGGGCGTCTGCGCCCCGGATCAGGTCGAAGGCCTGCTTGCGGTCAGCCTCGGTCAGCCGATCCAGAACTCGCGCCACGTCAGCGGGGTGACTCTTCTCGATCAGCCTCCGCGCGCCCTCCCAGGCGCCCCGGCGCACGAGACGGAGCAGGCTGGCCTGAAGCAAGGTACTGCGCCGATCATCCATGACGGCACCCAGAATCGCCCAGCCATACCGACCGTCAAGCGAGCAGCGCTACTGCAGCACGCTCAGGAAGTCCCTCGAGCGACGCCCCCACTCGCTCTCTCCACCCGTTTCGACCGCGACACGCAGGTGCTCGATCGCTCGCGTGCGCTGGCCGAGCCGGGCGTGCATTTCGGCCAGGCGGAAGCGCGCCTCTGTCTTCGTGTGCCTGAAGGCCCCGGGCGCCCGCTTGCTCAGGATTCGGAGCACGGACTCGAATTCCGAGATCGAGGCGACGAGTTCGCCCCGCTCGTTTGACACGATCCCGAGGTTCAGGTGCGCGATGACGTTGTTCGGCTCGATCGAGATCGCCTGCTTGAGCGATGCATCGGCGGCGGCGAGATCTCCGGCCATGTAATGAGCCCATCCGAGATTCTGGTAGGCCTGGCCGGGGAACATGAAGGTGGGATCCTCGAGCAGCAACTGCGTCGCGCTGATCGCATCCGCCCAGCGCTCCTGCTGGATGTAGAGCGCTCCCAGGTTCAGGCGTGCCGGAAGCAGACCGGGCTGCAGGCTGAGCGAGCGCAGGAAGTGTTCCTCGGCCAGCGCAAACTCCTGCTTGCGCCGGTACGCCTCTCCCAGACCGAAATGCGTCTCTGCGTCGCGCTCGTAAAGCTCGAGTGCCTTGCGGTACTCGAGGATCGCGATTTCCGGTTCCGCTCGACGCAAATACAGAGCCGCCAGATCCCTGCGGGCTTTCGCCTTCTGGATCGTGGCGAGATTCGGCGAAATCGCACAGGCAGCGACGAGCAACGCGAGCGCTACCAGACTCCAAAGCTTGGCTTGCATGTGGCCTCCCTGATTCAAAGCTTCCGGCGGCACTTCCGGTCGCGCCTCCCGTCGCTCCATCCCGATCTCTTCACCCGAAACGCGCCGCAGCATCCGGTTGATCGCGCCCGCTCCCCAGCCTGGACGACCGGGCCCGAGGGTCGAGTCGGCTCGCACGGGCACCGGGCCGCGGACTCCTGAAGACAAGCGCTTCTCCCTGGAGAATCCGTCGCCAGCGGCGCTCACCGGTCTCCGATCCCCACGACCCGTATCGGACAGATCGACCCCCAACTTGAACCCGGACGCGGGGTTGCGGGCCACGCTGCACGGCCCTGGGGTGCCCGTGCAGCGCGGCCTCGGACTAGAAGCGCGTCAGGCTTCGGAAGGCGTCGAAGCGGGACTCGATCGCCTGGATGCTCAGATCGCGCAACCCGTCGAGGCTGAAGCGTTCGCAGCAGAATGAGGCGACGACTGAGCCGTAGATCACGGCACGCCGGAAGGCCTCGGGACCCAGGTCCCCCTCGCGCGCGAGCGCACCCAGAAAGCCGCCCGCGAAACAATCGCCCGCCCCGGTCGGATCCCGGACGACTTCGAGCGGGTATGCGGGCGCCGAGAAAACCTGATCGGGACCAAAGAGGAGGCAGCCGGATTCGCCGCGCTTGATGATCACGCTCGCGGGCCCGCGGGCGCGGAGCGCAACCGCGGCCCGAGCCAAATTGTGCTCACCGCTCAACTGGCGCGCTTCCTCATCGTTGATCAGGAGTGCGTCCACACGAGCAAGAACGCGCTCGAGTTCCGCCGGGGTCCCCTCGATCCAGAAGTTCATCGTGTCCATCGCGACGAAGCGCGGAGACTCTACCTGCTCCAGGATCTGCAACTGCAGTGTCGGGTGGATGTTCGCGAGGAAGACGAATTCCGAGCAGCGGTGCTCGGGAGCGAGTTTCGGCGCGAACGCTTCGAAGACCCCGAGATCCGTAAATCGCGTCTCGCGCTCGTTCAGCGATTCCGAGTAGACGCCGCCCCAGCGGAAGGTCTTGCCCCTCTCGGCCGCGATACCCGAGACGTCGATCCCGCGCGAAGCCAGGAACTCGAGGTGCTCGGCCGGGAAGTCGTCGCCGACCACACCGACTGCGCGGACCTTCTCGAAGAAGCTAGCGGCGACCGAAAAATAGCTGGCCGCTCCGCCCAGGACCCCATCCGCCCGGCCCGCCGGTGTCTCCACGTCGTCGAGTGCCACGGAGCCCACCACCAGTACGCTCATTGCGCAGCGCTCAGAGGCCGGCCGCTTGTCTGAGGGTCTTGCCAATCTCGGCCGGGGACTCGGCGACCGCGATGCCGGCCTTCTCGAGCGCCTGCAGCTTGTCGATCGCGGCTCCGCTTCCGCCCGAAATGATGGCGCCCGCGTGGCCCATCCGCTTGCCCGGAGGCGCCGTTCGCCCGGCGATGAAGGCGGCCACCGGTTTGCTCATCTCGCTCGAAACGAACTCCGCGGCCTCTTCCTCTGCGCTTCCCCCGATCTCGCCGATCATCACCACCGCACGCGTGGCGGGGTCCTTCTCGAAGGCATCCAGCACGTCGATGAAGTTCGTGCCCGGGATCGGATCGCCCCCGATCCCGATGCACGTGGACTGCCCGATTCCGAGCTTGCTCAACTGATTCACGGACTCGTAGGTCAGTGTGCCGGAGCGGGAAACGACCCCGACCTCGCCCGCCCGGAAGATCGAGGAGGGAGAGATGCCGATCCGGATCTTCTCACCCGGAGAGAGCAGTCCGGGACAGTTCGGGCCGATCAGTCGGCTTCCGGAACCGGATATGGCGTGACACACGCGCAGCATGTCCCGCACCGGAATGAACTCGGTCACGGCGACGACGAGTCCTATGCCGGCCGCCACGGCCTCGAGCACCGCATCGGCTGCGAACGGACCCGGAACAAAAACGACGGATGTATTCGCGCCGGTCTCCCGTACCGCGTCCCGCACCGACTCGAAAATCGGCACTCCCTGGAGCGTCAGCCCGGCCTTGCCCGGTGCGATCCCGGCCACCACCTCGGTTCCGAACTCCTGGGACAGGCCACAGTGAAACTGGCCCATCCGGCCCATCCCCTGGATCAGCAGACGGGTGTCCTGCGCGACGAAGATGCTCATCCCCGCGCCACCTTGCAGACTGCCTCGGCGGCGTCCGCCATGCCCTTGGCCGACACGATGTCGAGCCCCGACTCCTCGAGCATCTTGCGTCCCTGCTCGGCGTTCGTTCCATCGAGACGGACCACGAGCGGTACCTTCAGCCCGATGCTCCGGGCGGCCTCGATCACACCTTCGGCAATCACGTCGCAGCGGACGATGCCCCCGAAGATGTTGACCAGGATCGCCTTCACGTTCGGGTCGGCCAGGATCAGGCGGAAGGCGCGCGTCGCACCCTCGGGCGTCACCCCCCCACCGACATCGAGAAAGTTCGCCGGGGATCCTCCGTAGAGCTTGATGATGTCCATCGTGGCCATCGCCAGCCCGGCGCCGTTCACCATGCAGCCGATGTTTCCCTCGAGCGAGACCCACGAGAGGTCGTAGTCGGAGGCCTCGGCCTCTCGCGCGTCCTCCTCGTCGAGATCGCGCAGTTCGCGAATGTCGGGGTGACGGAAGAGCGCGTTGTCGTCGAAATTGAGCTTGCAGTCGAGCGCGATCACCGAATCTCCCGACACTACGAGCGGATTGACCTCGACCTGCGAACAGTCCTTCTCGACGAAGAGCCGGTAGAGGGCCTGCCCGAGCTTGACCAGGGATGCCGCCTGTTTGCCTTCGAGCCCGAGATCGAGCCCGAGATTCCGGACCTGGTAATCGGAGAGGCCCACCAGCGGATCGACCTGCACCGTAAGGATCTTCTCGGGCGTCTCGGCCGCGACCGCCTCGATTTCGACGCCTCCCTCGGTAGAGGCGAGCACGACGACATTCTGGGTCGAGCGATCGACCAGAATCGCGAAATACAGTTCGCGGTCGATCTGCGTCCCGGCCTCGACGTAGACCCGCCGCACGAGCTTCCCCTCGACATCCGTCTGCGGGGTCACGAGCCGACTGCCGAGCATCGCGGCCGCCGCGGAGCGCGCGTCGGCCGGAGTCTTCACGACCTTGATGCCGCCGCCCTTCCCGCGGCCCCCGGCGTGAATCTGAGCCTTGACGGCGACGGTGCCGCCAATTTCGCTGGCCGCGGCCTCGGCTTCTTCCGCGCTCATCGCGAGCTTCCCAACCGGAACCTCGACCCCGTACTCGCGCAGCAGCGCCTTCGCCTGATACTCGTGGACGTTCACGGACTTCCTCCGGACGCGAGCGACCCGCGCGCGGGCTAGAGTTCGATCCCGGAGACGAGCTTCTCTACGTGCTCGATGCTCGCCTGCATCTGCGCTTGCTCGTCCTTCTCGAGTTCCAGTTCAAAAATCCGCTCTACCCCGCCCGCACCGAGCAGAGCCGGCACGCCCATGTAGATCCCCGAGGCTCCGTACTCCCCCTCGAGGTAGGCCGCGCAAGGCAGAACGCGCTTGCGGTCGAGTAGCACCGCATCGGCCATCTCGATCGACGCCTCGGCCGGGGACACGAACGCGGAACCCGTCTTCAGCAGACCGACGACCTCGCCGCCGGCTCCCTGGACCCGCTTCACGATCGCGGCGATCTCATCATCGGAAAGCAGCGAGCGCAGCGGAATTCCGTTGACCGAGCAGTAACGCGGAAGCGGCACCATCGTGTCCCCGTGTCCCCCGAGCACCATGGCCACCACGTCGCGAACCGAGACACCCAGAGCCTCGGCGACGAAAAATCTGAATCGCGCAGAGTCGAGCACGCCGGCCTGGCCGAAGACCCGCTGCTTCGGGAATCCGGTCAGCTTCTTCATTGCCAGAACCATCACGTCGAGCGGGTTCGAGAGCACAATCACGACGGCTTCGGGACAGTTGGCCTTCACGCCCTCCGCCACCTGCCGAATGATGCCCAGGTTCGTCTCCAGAAGATCGTCGCGGCTCATCCCCGGCTTGCGCGGCACGCCCGCGGTCACGATCACGACATCGGAATCCGCAATGTCCCGGTAGTCATTCGTACCGGTCACCAGTGACTCGCTCTGGAAGCCGGCCAACGCGTGGTTGATATCGAGCGCCTTACCCTGTGGAACCCCCTCGACCACGTCGAAGAGCACCACGTCGGCAAGCTTGCGCTGCGCGACCAACTGGGCCTGCACCCCGCCGATCTGTCCCGCACCAATCAGAGAAATCTTGGGTCGTGCCATCTGTAGCTCAATCCATGTTGTCGATGACTGCGGAGCCAAACTCCGAACACGAGAGTTTGGTGGCGCCGTCCATCAGACGTTCAAAGTCGTAGGTTACACGCTTCTCTGCGACGGTTCGCTCGATACCCCGCTCGATCATACGCGCAGCGTCGTCCCAGCCCAAATGATCCAGCATCATCACGCCCGAGAGGATCACGGAACTCGGGTTGACCTTGTCGAGACCCGCGTACTTGGGCGCGGTACCGTGCGTGGCCTCAAAGACGCCGTGCCCGGTCTCGTAGTTGATGTTGGCCCCGGGCGCGATCCCGATTCCGCCCACCTGCGCGGCCAGCGAGTCCGACAGGTAGTCACCATTCAGGTTGAGTGTCGCGATGACGTCGAATTCCTTGGGCCGGGTCAGGACCTGCTGTAGAGCAATGTCGGCGATCGCGTCCTTGACCAGCACCTGCCCGGCGGGCGGCTTTCCGTCGCAGTCGTCCCAGCCGATCGCCTTGCCGCTGAACTCGCGTCGCACCAGTTCGTAGCCCCAGTCCCGAAACGCGCCCTCGGTGAACTTCATGATGTTGCCCTTGTGGACCAGGGTCACGCTCTCTCGGCGATGCGCGATCGCGTACTCGATCGCAGCGCGCACCAGACGCTCCGTCCCCTCGCGTGAGACCGGCTTGATTCCGATCCCACTCGTCTCGGGGAAGCGGATCTTGCGAACGCCCATCTCGTCTCGCAGGAAGCGGATTACCTTCTCGACCTCGGGCGTTCCCTGCATCCACTCGATCCCGGCATAGATGTCCTCCGAGTTCTCGCGGAAGATCACGATGTCGACATCCTGGGGGCGCTTGACCGGGCTCGGAACGCCAGCATACCAACGCACCGGACGCAGGCAGACGTAGAGATCGAGAATCTGCCGGATCGCCACGTTCAGGCTCCGGATCCCGCCCCCGACCGGCGTCGTCAGGGGACCTTTGATCCCGACCAGGTGCGAGCGAAAGGCCTCGATCGTCTCGTCCGGAAGCCACTCCCCGGTCCGGTCGAAGGCCTTCTGCCCGGCGAGAACTTCGTTCCAGGCGATCCGTTTCCGACCGCCGAAGCTCTTCTCGACCGCTGCGTCGAAGACGCGCACCGACGCAGCCCAGATGTCAGGTCCGGTGCCGTCCCCCTCGATGAAGTCGATGATCGGGCGGTCCGGCACCTCGAGCGAGCCATCGGCGCGACGGACGATCGGATCCCCTTCTAGCTTGACCAGTTTGTCCGCGGCCATGCCCCCTCCCCCGGGCGGCGCGCAGTATAAACGCGCCCCCGGGCCCGAACAAGCGAGTTCGCCTAATCGTCCTCGATCGACTCGAGTACGGCGCCGCGCGAGGCAGACGAGACCAGCGAGGCATAGCGTGCGAGGACGCCGCGCTTATAGTGCGGTTCAGGCCGCTTCCACGCTGCGAGACGGCGTGCAATCTCGCCGTCCGAAAGTTGGACGTCGATCCGGCGAGCCTCGAGATCGATCGTGATCTGGTCGCCTTCCTGAATCGCCGCGATCGGCCCACCGCGCACGGATTCCGGCGCGACGTGGCCGGCCATGAGGCCGTGCGTGGCACCGCTGAAACGTCCATCGGTCAAAAGCGCGACCTCTTCTCCGAGGCCCTGCCCCACCAGGGCCGCCGTGACCTGCAACATCTCGGGCATCCCGGGTGCGCCGCGCGGCCCTTCGTTGCGGATTACGACCACGTCTCCGGGCTGAATCTGGTTCTGGCCGACCGCCACCAGGCAGTCGGCTTCACTCTCGAACACGCGTGCGGGTCCGGTCTGCGAACTGCGCTCCGTACCCGCGGCCTTGACCACCGACCCTTCGGGGGCCACGTTGCCGTACAGGATCCGCAGACCCCCGGTCGGCTTGAACGCCCGGCTCGCTGGACGCAGGACCTCCTGTCCGGGCGTCTCCTCCGCCGTCGCCGCCTCTTCCCCGAGCGTGCGACCCGTGACCGTGAGGGCTTCGGGGTCCACGAGTCCCGCCTCGCACATGTTCCGGGCCAGCAGGCGCGTCCCGCCCGCGCGCGCCATATCGACGGCCATGAAGCGGCCCGACGGTTTCAGATCGGCCAGTACGGGTGTGCGCTCGCTGATCTTCTCGATCTGGTCCAGGTCGAGGGCGATCCCGGCCTCGTGCGCGATCGCCAACATGTGCAACACAGCGTTGGTGGAACCCCCGGTCGCCGCCACGTTGGCAATCGCGTTCTCGATCGACGCGCGTGTGATGACTTCCAACGGCCGTGGCCCGCGCTCCAGCAACTGCATGACCAGTCGGCCGGCCTCGCGCGCCGTGTCCTTCTTGGCCGGATCGACCGCGGCGACACCGGCCGAGCCCATCGGTGAAATTCCCAGCATCTCGAGCGAGGTCGCCATCGTGTTGGCCGTGAACTGGCCCCCGCAGGCCCCGGGACCCGGACATGCGTGGTCTTCGTACTCCTGCAGGACGTCGAGCGTGATCCGTCCGGCCGCGTAAGCGCCCATCTGCTCGTACACGTCCTGGATCGAGATATCGACTCCGTGGAGCCTACCCGCCTCGATCGACCCGCCGTAGAGGACGAGCCCCGGCCGGTCGAGCCGCGCCAGAAGCATCGCGCCTGCCGGAATCGTCTTGTCGCAGCCGACGAGGATCACCACGCCGTCGAGCCCGTGCCCTCGCACCGCGAGTTCGATCGAGTCCGCGATGATCTCCCGGCTCACGAGTGAGCAGCGCATCGCGTCGGTCCCCATCGCAATCCCGTCCGTCACCGAGATCGTATTGAGTTCCAGCGGAGTCCCGCCGGCCTCGCGCACCCCCTCCTTCACGTACGCGGCCAGGTCTCGCAGGTGGTAGTTGCAGGGCGTCGTCTCGATCCAGGTATTCGCGATCCCGACGAGCGGCTTTTCGATGTCCGCGTCCCGGAGCCCGATCGCCTTCAGCATCGCTCGCGCCCCGGCCCGCTCCGGCCCCTCCGTGATCGCGGCACTGTGTCTCTTGCGGGGGTCGCTCATCGCTCAGTCTCCTCGGGGCCGGGAAGCTTTCGGGCGTGGCCCTCGATCGCCTCGAGCAGTTCTGGATAGCTCTCGGTGACCGGGAACGCCGGGAACTCTTCGATCACCTTCGCGGGCGCGCGAAACAGGATTCCGGCGTCCGCCTCGGCCAACATGCTGGTGTCGTTGTAGGAATCGCCTACGGCGATGACCGGGAAGCGGATCTGCCTTAGAACTCGCACTGCTTCGCGCTTCTGGTCCGGCATCCGCAGCCGGTAGTTCCGGATCCGGCCCTGTGCGTCGATCTCGAGGTCGTGGCAGAAGAGCGTCGGGAAGCCGAGCTTGCGCATCAGCGGCCCGGCAAAAGGGTAGAAGGTGTCGGACAGGATGATGACCTGGAAGCTTTCACGAAGCTGGTCGAGGAATCCGGCCGCACCTTCGAGCGGCTCCAGCCCCCGGATAACCTCCTGGATCTCCGCGATCCCGAGGCCGTGCTGCTCGAGAATCCCGAGCCGCGCGCGCATCAGCTTGTCGTAGTCGGGTTCGTCTCTGGTTGTCCGGCGGAGCTCGGGAATTCCCGTGCGCTCGGCGACGTTGATCCAGATCTCGGGGACCAGCACGCCTTCCAGATCCAGACACACGATCAGCATGAGTCCCGGAAACTTACCAGAGATTGCGGGGATGGTAGGATGGCGCATGGCCCAGCCAGAGCCCGAGCCCCCTCCCTCCTCGGAGGTTTCGCCGGGGCCGGGCGGCTTACCCGCGATCGAGACCCCGGAGGAGGAGCGCAAGCGGAACCGCTGGCTGCTGATCCGCGAAACCCTGGCCTTCCAGGCAAAGATGCTGCTCGAAGGGACTCGCGACTTGCTGCTGGTGCCGCTGACCCTGCTGGCCGCCGCGCTCGGCCTCGCGGTGGGAGGCGCGCGGCCGCAGCGATTTCTGTTCGACGTCATGCGCACGGGCAGGCGTTTCGACCGCTGGCTTGCGCTCTTCGGACCGGTCGAGCACGAGTTCGACTCGCCCCGGGCGGACCCGGAGCGCCAGACCGCGGACAGCTACCTGCAGCGCTTCGAACAGGTGCTGATCGAGCAGCACGAACGCGGAGGCATCACGACGCAGGTCAAGCAAAAGGTAGACGACCTGCTCGACGGTCTAGAGAAAACTGCCAGCACGACCCAGCGTCATGTAGCCCAACACTTCGAAACGCCCGCACACCCGGAGCGGGAAGCGGATGCGCCCGAGGAGAAGGCAGGGGGCGCGAACTAGAGCTTGCGCTCCCGCCCCTCCCAGTAGGGCTCTCGAACCAGTCGGCGATAGATCTTGCCCGTGTCGTGACGGGGCAGGTCCGCAACGAAGTCGACGCTGCGCGGACACTTGTAGTGCGCGAGCCGCGCCCGGCAGAACTCGACGAGTTCACCTGCCAGACGCTCTCCCGCCGCGGCTGGGTCCTTCGGGAGCACCACGGCTTTGACCTCCTCGCCCCACTCCTCGCTCGGAACCCCGACCGCGGCGACGTCGGCGACGTCGGGATGCATGAGCAACACCGCATCCACCTCGGCCGGATAAATGTTGACCCCACCCGAAATGATCAACTCCGCCGTTCGCCCGGTCAGGAACAGGTACCCGTCCTCGTCGAAGTAACCCACATCGCGAAGTGTGAAGAAGGCGCCATCGGGCGAGTAGGCAGACGAGGTCTTGTCGCGGTCCTTGAAATACTCGAACCGCCCGACCTCGGGCGCCTTGAAGTAGACGGCTCCGACCTCGTTGGGAGCGAGCGCTCGTTCCCCGAGATCGTCACGCACCTCGATGACCTGACCCGGAACCGCCCTCCCCACACTCCCGGGCTTCTCGAGCCATTCCTCAGGTGTGATGTAGGTCCCGCCCCCTTCGGTCGCCGCGTAGTATTCGTAGACGACCGGGCCCAGCCATTCGATCATGGCCTGTTTCACGTGTACGGGCGTCGGCGCAGCCCCGTGGATCACGTAGCGGAGCGAGGAGGTATCGTAGCCACGCTTCACCTCCTCCGGCAGCCCGATCAGCCGGTGGAACATGGTCGCGACCATGTGGGTGTGCGTCACGCGGTACCTATCGATGAGGCGCAGCGTCTCCTCCGCATCCCACTGATCCATCAAGACCACCCCCGTACCCGCGTTGATCGGCACGCTCAGATTGAACGCGAGCGGAGCGGCGTGGTAGAGCGGCCCGGTGCAGAGGCACACGTCGTTCGGCGGATCGAAACCTGCGGTTTTCAGAATTTCGATGAAGAGTCCGGCGCGAGCGACCGGTGTCTGCCTGCGATAGACACCTTTCGGCCGACCCGTGGTTCCAGAGGTGTAGAGCATGGTCGAACCCTGAACCGGCAGCTCGAGGTCGTCGGGCGAGCCCGCTTCGAGCGCCGCCTCGTAAGGCTCGAAGCCCTCGATTGAACCACCCAGCGCCAGCCGTACCCCCGCTTTCGGGCTGCGCGTCGCCGCCTCGGCAAGGGCGTTCGCGAACACGAAATCTCCGATCAGCGCGCGCGCTTCGCAGTTGTCGGCGATGTAGGCAATCTCGTCCGCACCCAGGTGCCAGTTGATGGTCGTCAGCCGGAATCCCGCGCGCGCACAGGCCGCCCAAACGTCCGCGTACTCGGGCCGGTTGGAACAGACCAGGGCCACCGCATCGCCGGACTGAAGACCCTGCGCGTAAAGCGTGCTGGCGAGGCGATTCGCACGCTCGTTCAGTTCCGAAAAGGTCAGGTCGAAGTGAGGCTCGCAGCGGATCGCGTAGCGCTCGGGATCTTCCCGGGCCGTGACCGCCACCTGCATCCCGACCTTGGCGGCCTCTTCGCGCGTCAGTCTGGTTCGAACCGTCACTGTTGGCCCCCGGCCGATTGACTCCGGACGCTGATCATATACCGGGCGAGCGCCGGCGTCGGAACTCTGCGTGCGCTCAGCCCCCTGCGGAGCGCACGCGGTAGATCGCGCCGGCGTAGTCGTCGGAGATGTAGAGCGCGCCGTCGGGCCCCTCCAACACGTCGACCGGGCGTCCGATCACGTCCTCGTCCAGCTCGAATCCAGTCGCGAAGTCGGATTCCCGAATCTCGCCGCTTTCGGGCAACCACTCGAGCACCACCACCTTGTAGCCGCTCTTCCGCGTGCGGTTCCAGGAACCGTGAAGCGCGACGAAGGCCGCGCCCCGGTAGCGTTCGGGGAGACCCTCCCCCTGGTAGAAGTCGATTCCGAGTGGTGCGGTATGGGCACCGAAGCCGTGAGCGGGAGAGCGGCCGGCCCGAGCGGTGGGAAGATCGCCGAGATCGGGATCCGGGACTCCGAACCCGTTCACGTAGGGCCAGCCGTAGAAGGCACCCGCCTCGAGCCGGTTGAGTTCGCAGGGCGGAAAATCGTCGCCGAGCAGGTCGCGCCCGTTGTCGGTCGCGAAGAGTGCGTCCGTCCCGGGCTGCCAATCGAAACCGACCGAGTTGCGCAGGCCCGAGGCATAAATTTCTCCGCCGGAGCCGTCCGGCTCGAAACGCAAGACCGCCGCCCGACGCTCATCCTCCTCGACGCAGACGTTGCAGCTCGACCCCACCGACACGTACATCTTCCCATCGGGCCCGAAGCGCAGCGTACGCGACCAGTGGTTGCCGCCAGTTGGGAGTCCCTCTACGACCGTCTCGAGTTCCCCCTCGACCTCTTGCCACGGGGCCCGGTAGTGCACCCGCCGGACGGCGCTGGCCTCGGCCACGTAGAGCCAGTCCCCAAAGAAGTCGAGTCCGTGCGGACGGTCGAGGCCCTCGAGCAGAGGGCGGACCCCATCTGTGCGTCCGTCGCCATCGCCGTCGCGTTCGACGAGGAAGATGGTCCCGAGCCGCGGCGAACTCACCAGCAGATCACCGGCGGGCGTGAAGCGCAGAAAACGCGCGTTCCGGATCCCGTCCGCGAAGATCCCGATTTCGAGGTCCTCGGGCACACGCACGCGCGACTGAAACTCGCTCTCGGGCGGAGGCTGAACCCCGCCCCCGAAGACGTTGATCAGGGAGCCGAGGGGGGCGTTCACGGCAAAGCGCTCCGGCAGGAGCAGCGTGCAGGCCCCGACCCCGAGCAGCAGCAGACACACCATCCAGAGCAGCACTCGCCTCATATCTTCCGGATCCCCCTCCCCCCGGGCTCGGGACCAGCATATCGCACGCCGAACGGGCGAGCGCGCGCTAGACTGGGTCGCGCCGGAGGTGGATGGAAGATCGCCGCCAGCCTCGTGTTGGGGGAGGAAAGTCCGGGCTCCACAGGGCAGGGAGGTGGCTAACGGCCACCGAGGGTGACCTCAGGGAAAGTGCAACAGAAACGACACAGCCTACCCCCGCCCCCTCGGGTGGCGGGGCGGCAATGGTGAAATCGTGGGGTAAGAGCCCACGCGCGACAGCCGGGTGACCGGCGGCGGGGTAAACCCCTCTCGGAGCAAGCTCAAATAGGGACGCCGCTGAGAGCGGCCCGCTCGAAGCGCCAAGGCGCGGGCGTCCGGGTCAGAGTGCTCGAGCCCGTCGGCAACGGCGGGCCTAGACGAATGATCTTCGCCTTCGACACCGAGAGGTGTCGGGGGAACAGAACCCGGCTTACAGTCCACGCTCCGGCCCGCGCCGCCCCTTCCGGGGGCGGCGCGTTCGGGCGCGCGCTGAGACCCGGGGACGGGTGACCCGCAGGACGGGCCCTGCTACGGTCCCCTCCGATGCGGAATCATCTCGACCGGCGGAGCGGGTCCGTGGCGTTCGAGCACGGGAACGCAGCCGGAGTTCGCCCATGATCGTCATTACAGGCGGCGCCGGCTTTATCGGCAGCAACCTGGTCCGCGGGCTCAACGACCGCGGCCAGACCGAGCTGCTGGTGGTAGATGATCTCGAAGACGGCCGGAAGTTTCGAAACCTCGCCGACTGCGAGATCGCGGACCTGCTGGACAAGGACGCCTTCCTCGACTGGGTCGAGTCCGACGGACTCCCGGACGGGGTAGAGGCGGTCCTTCACCAGGGCGCCTGCTCCAACACGATGGAGTCGGACGGGCGCTATCTGATGCGCGTGAACTACGAGTACTCGAAGAAGCTCCTCCACTACTGTACGCGCAAGCGGATTCCATTCCTGTACGCGTCCAGCGCCGCGGTCTACGGAAGCGGCGAGGTCTTCGAGGAGGAACGGCGTTACGAGGCGCCGATCAATCTCTACGCTTACTCCAAGTTCCTGTTCGACCAGTACGTGCGGCGCGTCCTGCCCGAGATCCAGAGCCAGGTTCTGGGGCTTCGCTATTTCAACGTCTACGGGCCGCGCGAGAGCCACAAGGGCGAAATGACGAGCGTCGCCTACAAGGCACACCGGCAGATCGTCGACCGAGGACGCATCGAACTCTTCGAAGGAACGGGCGGCTTCGCAGATGGAGAACAGCGCCGAGACTTCGTCTGGGTGGGTGACGCGGTCTCGGTGAACCTCTGGTTTTTGGAACACCCCGAACGCTCAGGCATCTTCAACGTCGGAACGGGACGGGCGCAGAGCTTCAACCAACTCGCACACGCCGTGATCGCATACCACGGGCGGGGCGAACTCGCTTACGTGCCGTTGCCCGAGAAGCTACGCAGGAGCTATCAGAGCTTCACCGAGGCCGATCTGAGCGGGCTCCGGAAGGCCGGGTACACGGCGCCCTTCCACTCCGTGGAAGAGGCCGTGCCCCTGTACCTGAGCTGGCTCGAGGGCCGCTAGCCGGCCTTCACCTCGATGCTCCTGGGTCGCGAACCAGGTCCCTTCGGCAGATAGAGTTCCAGCACCCCGTTCGCCAGCGTCGCCTGGACCTTGTCCGCCTGGATGTCGTGCGGAACCGCGAAGCGCCGCACGAACTTCCGGACCCGGCTCTGCGAGTGCGAAGCGCGAGCCTCGATCGTGAGGGTTCGAGCTGCGAGTCGCAGGTCAAGCGACTCGCGCTGGACGCCGGGCAGATCGGCCCAGAGCCGAATGCCCTGGTCGGACTCGTGGAGGTCGACCCTGGGGGCGTATGCGGGAACCTGCTCCGCTGGTCGCGCCTCCGCGACCTCAGCGGTCTCGTTTCTGGTTTCTCTCTTCATTCTGGACTCCTCAGGCAGCGCTGATCTCGATCTGTCTGGGCTGCAACTCGGCACGCTTCGGGATCCTGACCGTCAGGACGCCGTACTCGTAGCTCGCCTGCGCGCCGTCCGGGTCGAGCTGTTCGGGGATCGCGAACGAGCGTGAAAACTCGCC
>JABSQV010000038.1 GCA_013215565.1 Myxococcales bacterium
AAGAAAGAGGGTTTTACGGAGGTCTAGTAGAAAGTCTACTGAAATATGTAGAACTGACTACTAGGCTAGGTAAGAAAGACGACAAAGGTGTTTCTCTGAAGGAACACCTTGAAGTTGCTAAAGCTGCTGGTGCTGACCCGAGAGAACTCAGAGAACTCCCTGACCTGTGTAGTTACACCAGAAGGTTGTGGGCTATCTTCTTAGACCTTAGAAGCTCAACCAATTCTGGTTTCAACGGTCCAAACAGGATAGATAACTTGTCTATCAGGGCATACCTCCTTAATTGCGGGGTTAAGATTAACAAAAGAGAATTGAAGGTTTTAACCCTCATGGATTCTAAGTATTTGGAGGTTGTCAATGTCGGGTAAAGATGTTTACATTAATTTTACGGTCAATGGAATTAGCGAAATTGACAGGCTCCAAAAGTCTATTAAGAAAACGCAGTCTGATTTTAAAGCCCTTGATTCTTTATTCAACAAGGGTAAAGTTTCATCCCAGCAATACTCTAACGCGGTTCAGGCTTTAAATCTTCAGGAAGACCTGTTAAATAAAGAACTGACACAGCAGATCGGACTCTTGGGTTCGAACTACTCCGGCATGGTCAGGAATACTAAAGGTATTCAAAACTTCTCTAGGGCCACAAACAGCGCTGCGGTATCTGCGAACAGGCTAGCTGAAGCCCAACGGCTTTCTGGTAAAACCACTAACCGTTTCGGTATGGTTGCGCAGCAATTTGGCTACCAGATAGGTGACTTTTTTGTCCAAGTACAGTCAGGGACAAACGCAGTCTTAGCCTTTGGGCAGCAAGCAACGCAACTTGCAGGTCTTATGCCGGGTTTGGCGGGGGCTATTGTGGGTGTAGGTGTTTCAATCGGGACTATGCTGGTTGGCAACATACTACGCGCCCAAGGCTCTGTAGCAGAGTTGACGGCTGAACTTAAAGAACTTAGAGATGAGGTTAGGGAGTTAGAGTCTGGGGGAATACCCGTAGCGGTTCTTGATGCATACAGAGCAGCGGAAACCGCTGACATCAAGAGGATAGAGGCAGTAATAGCCTTAGCTAAAGAGGAAGAAAAACTAGCAGAGTTGCGACGTCAGTACCTGCCGGAGAACAGTCCGTTACTGCAAGCACAACAAAACGCTGTTTTAGTCGCGCAAGAAGAGTTGGACCGCAGGGTCCGCATCCGTGAAGAGATTGGCGCTGAGATAGTTGAGTATCAGGAGTTGGTTAGGAGCAGGGAGGCAGCGTCTCAGATGATGGAAATCGAAGCTGAGATTGGTGTCAACGCACTGGCTGTTATGAAGAGGGCTGGCCTCGACTTTAGTAAGACTATATCAGAGACAACTATTGAGGCTGCTAAACTTGCCCAGTTTTTGAGGATAAGCCTTGAGGATGCACTGTCCTTAATAAACGCTAGGACAAGTGTTGTGACACAGGGGGCTTTAAAATACAGTGGTAGGGGTTCTGGGACAGAGTACAGAGGGGTTCCGACTGGGTTAAAATCAACAACCTCATCCACGACCTCCCGATCTCTTAAAGCTGCCGCACGGGAAACTGAACAGTTCGAGAAGCAAATAGAAAGAACCATGCAAAGGGTCTCTGCTGAACTCCGCAGACCTTGGGAAGACCTTGGGAATACTGTAGACAGTAGCCTTGAAGACGCCTTCATT
>JABSQV010000039.1 GCA_013215565.1 Myxococcales bacterium
GCGCTCGGTGACCCCCTTCGACGTGACTGCGTCGCCGCTCCAGTCCATCGCCTGTCTCCTCCCGCTGGGAATTCCGTGCCGAGGATAGGAGAAATAGGCGGGCTTTTGGGCTTGGGTTCGGGTTCCGATGACGAGCGCTCTGCAAAATTGAAGCTGAGTTCGTCCTGGTGAGGCCCGTGGGGGTCCCTGGATAGGTACGTACAGGTACGTATTGCTTCGTTCGGCTACGTGATGCGGACCAAAAAGTGGACCTGTAATGGGGTGGCCTGGGGCCGAGTCCGAGCGGGGTAAACGTCACGGAGCTCCCCATAGGGACTTGGCATGGCCTCCATACCCGAACGTCGAGCGAGAACCCAGTTTGAATGGCCTAATCCCCCTCGCCCAATGGCTGCGAAAGACTTGTGCCTTCGGCAAACTACTGTTCGATGGGAACAAGCGATCTGTCAAAGCTACCTCTGAGTCTGGATGCGGACGAGCGGCGACGGGGCAGCCGATTCGAGGAAAGCGGTCCACCGGATCGACTCGCGCAGATCGATCGCCGGGGCCGGAGCGCGCTGCTGGATCTCGTAAAGAGTCCGACCCACGAGGCGCGCCTCGCGTTTCCGGGCCTGATGAAGCGCGTGTTCGAGCGCTCGGGCGGTCGTCTGGCCTGGGCGGGGAGCGTCGATCAGCAGCTGATTGGCACAGGCTCCGGGGACTTCGACGACATCTTGATCAGCGAGTTTCCAAACCGAGAGGCCTGCACCCAGGCGCTGGCGGAGCGCGCCGCATGGGGTCCCGAGATCTTCGTCAGCGAGATCCGCAGCCTCGTAGCTGCACCGTGGTCGACCCCCCTGCGCTGGATCGGCCGCATAGCCTTCCGCCTGCGCGCACTGCGTGGCGGCGGGCCGCCGCCCTACGCTCCTGCGAAAGAGGACCGGCCCACCTTCGAACAGGTCGAGATGGGCGCACCGGAGTTCGGCCCGACGCGAGAGCAGTTCGAAGCGCTCCAAGGGGCCGACCTCGAGAGCCGGGTGGTGATGGTGAACTTCCTCGACTTCCGCGAGCGGGCTCGCTATCGCGAACAGGAGGACGACGCGCAGACCCGACACGCCGAACCGATCGAGGCCGGCCGCGGCGTCAGCGGCCGTGAGGCCTACGGGCGCTACGGCGCCAACACGATCAAGATCGTGGGCCACCTCGGTGGTCGGATCCGCTGGTCCGGTTTCCGCGCTCGACGGATCAGCGAGGGATCCGAGCCATCATGGACGCAGATTGCGCTCATGGAGTATCCCTCGAGAGCGCACTTCATCGGGATGCTCCGCGACGAGGCCTACAAGGCCGGCACCCCGCATCGAGACGCTGGGCTCGAGCGCACGGAGCTCTTTGCCTGCACCTCCCACGCTGGCTTCTACTAGATCACCGCCGAGCGGCTCGGCCGCGGTCGGCAAGGGGGTGGGAGAGGATAGGAGAAATAAGCGGGCTCTTGGGCTTGGGTTGGGGTTCCGATAACGGGCGTTCTGTAAAGCAGACGCTGAGTTCGTCCCTGTGAGGGCCGTGGGGCAGTGGCTTGTTAGACGGTGCGCGGGGGAAGGCCACCTTGTGCGCCGTAGTTCCGGCGGATCATGCCGCTCGAGGGCTGCAGGCCGAGAGCCTGATAGAAAGGTTGTACGCCTGCGTCGCACATCAAGTCGACCATATAGATGCCATCGAGTTGGTCGAGAAGCTCGCGGACCAGTTGCGACCCGACACCCTGGCGACGACGAAATGGGTGCTTCCGGCGAGCAGCCGATGGTGCGTCTCCGGAGACGGCGTCGTGGGCCAAGTCGAGAAGAAGCCGCGGAGGTCCTCAGGCGTCACGCGGGGGTCCGTAGGCGGAAGCGCTCCCCGTCTACCGGGCCCTCGCTAGTCGGTACGCCCCTCGTGCTCGTGACGCGCCCTCGTCCGCCCCGTCCTTCTGCGCCATTGGTAGAGGGCAGTACCGGCGACCAACACGATCGTGCCCGGAATCCAGTATTCGTCGAACAGCTCCAACAGGCGCTGGATCGGCTCTCGCAGCCACTCGCCGAACCAGACGACCACGAGCATGCGCAGCACGAGGCCGCACGCGACCAGCGGGATCCAGGTCGCAACCGGCATCTGCGCGTTCCCGGCGATCGTGCTCATGATCGGCCCGGGCAAGAAGAAGACGGCCGGGTATTGCGCGCGTTGGAAGATCCGGTCGAGCCATTGAACGAAGCGGGCCGCTCCGCGGAACCGGATCTCCAACCAGGCCAGCGCCGTGTTCCCGAGAGTCCGTCCCAGGATGAAACACGGCACATAGAACGCCAGCCGACGGAGGGTGGCGACGGCGACGAATGCCGCGGGATGAACCGTCGGCACGACCAGGAGCAGGTGACGACCGATCGGGCTGAGCGCGATCAACAGCAGCGGAAAGTGGTTGGCGAGGTACAGCACCGACATCGCGCCGATCATCGACCCGGTGCCGAGTACCGCTAAGCCAATCAGACACAGCCGAACGACCCGCCGCTGGCCGTCGTCGAGGCCTGTTTCGACGTCGACCGGCGTTTCGCTCGCTCGTCTAGGGGCTGACAGATCCAACCCGACCTCCGCTGGCAAGAAACTGGAATGAGGATAGGAGAAATAAGCGGGCTTTTGGGCTTGGGTTCAGGTTCCGGTAACGAGTGTTCTGCTAAATGGAACCTGGGCTAAGGCTGAGCAGGGCCGTGGGGGCGTCACGTGAACGAAGGGCTCCGGGTCCGTGCCCCGGCTATACAACAGGTCCCCGGCGCGTTCGGTCGTGGCGAGCCCGAAGGCCACGTCGCTGACCTTGATCATGACGATCGGCTCACGCATTCGGTGCGGCGCATGGTAGATACCAGGGTATCACCCCGGCGACTCCGGAACCTACAAGGAGACCGAGCCATGACCGAGCGCAAAGCCCTCCTGGTCGAGCGAGACGGGGGCATCCTCACGCTCACGAACAACGACGACCCGATCAATCGCATGACCCTGGAGTACATGGACCTCCTCGAGGAGGCCGTGAACGATGCAGCCGCAGACCCCGAGGTGAGGGTGCTCGTCTTCACGGCTGCGGGAGAGAAGAACTTCTCGGTCGGCATGGACTTGAAACAGCTCCAGGCGGGGGCCGCCGAGCGCGGGGGTGCAGAAGCGATCTTCGACCAGCGGCTTCGGGTGCTCGCCGCCATAGAGAACATGGACAAGCCCTCGATCGCCACCCTGTTTGGCTACTGCCTGGGGGGAGGGCTCGAACTCCCGCTCGCGTGTCACTTCCGTCTGGCAGCAGAGGAGGGCGCCCGGATCGGGCTACCGGAACTCGACCTGGGCAGCGTTCCGGCCTGGGGGGGCACCGCGCGCCTGACCCGTTGCGTCGGTCGTGACCGCGCGCTCGACCTGATCCTGCGCGCGAAGAAGATCAGCGGTCCCGAAGCCCATCGGATCGGGCTCGTGCACGAGGTGCACCCGCTGACGGAACTCAAGGCCGCAGCCGGGGCGCTGGCGCGGGAACTGGCCGCGATGCCGCCGATCGCGGTCGCCGGGGTGCTGCGCTGCGTGGTCGGCGCTGCGGAGGTGCCGCTCGCCGAGGCGCTGTCCGAGGAGCGGGCGGCCGTGATGCGCTGCTCGGGAACCAAGGACCAGTTCGAGGGAATGCGCGCGTTCATGGAGAAGCGCCGGCCGGTGTTCACGGGAGAGTAGGGGACGTTGTCCGCGAGGCGAAGCCGCCGCAGGGCCGTGGGGCGGAGGCCCAGGCCCGCATCGGCCTGACGGCGCGCAAGGAAGGCTCCAAGGCTCGCGAACTGATTGGCATGCCGGTCGGACAGATCGTCGGCCGCATGAACCAGGAGATGAGTTCCGCGGATGTGGTCTACCAGTTCATCGACGAGTTCATCGAGACGGTGGAGCGGTTACAGCAGACGCTTGAGGCGGCGAACGCCAAATAGCGAGGCGCGTCAGCGTACGCGCGAACGAGACTCTTCGTTGTCCTCGAGACACGCAGCCACCGCGGACGAGTAGCAGCGATCCCAATCGAAGTCCTCGCGATTCTCGTCGCGACGGCTGTCGGACTCGCAGCTCGCCTTCGCGTTCTTCTCGCATTCCACCTTCGGGTCGCAACCGAGATATCTGAGACACGGAGCTCTCTCTCGCTCCGAATCCGACGCACAGCCGAGTCCAACGAGCAGGGCAATCCCGGGAAGCAGCGATCTGATGAATCGAAAGTTCATGGATTTCAATCCCTGTTAGCCCCACAGGCCATCGTAGATCAACTTTACGCCCACGACCAGGTCGCGATGCATAGATGATTCAGAAGAAGAGCCTCGCGTCGACCCGGTGATGAAGCCACGCACCGAGTCCGATCCCACCACCCTCGGACTCCTGACCGGACTCGCCCTACTCGGACTCGTCGCGTTTCGCCGGCGGGCATCACGGAAGCCCGGCACAGGAAGAACGAGCTGCGGTACGGCCGAATGGTAGAAGGTGCATGGCGCCTCATACCGGGGCGTGGAAGGCGGTGCTTGCCTGGCCTTGGAACTCGAGGGCGCTCATGCCGAACCTCCGTCCGTGAGCTCACAGTAGAACAGAGGCTTCGCCGCCGGTCCAGAACGGACTTGCGGTTGTCGCGAGGATCGAATCCAATGGTGGGCATGACCCGGATCCCCTGCATGACCCCGAAGGACTCGACCGACGACATGGCCGCGGCGCTGGACGCCGCGGGCTGCCTGGTCGTCACGGACCTGCTCGATGCTGCGAAGCGTGAACGCGTGCGCGACTCGCTGGCGCCGTTCATGGACGCGACGCCCGTTTCGAAAGAGGACAGCCCCGGCGACTTCTACCCGGCGCGCACGCGGCGGATCACCGCGCTGGTCGCGCGTTCCGAGCCGGTGCACGACCTGATCCTGCACGAGACGCCGAACGCCCTGGCCCGCCACCACCTGGGCGAGGCCGGGCACCAGCTCCACGTCACGGCCGGACTGGAAGTCGGGCCGGGTACGCGTTCCCAGGTCCTGCACCGGGAGGAAGACGCGTTCCCGTTCTTCGCGTGTCCGCGGCCCAACCTGATCCTGGCCAGCATGTGGTCGATCACGGACTTCACCGCTGCAAACGGTGGCACCCTGCTCGTTCCCGGCAGCCACCGCTGGACCGAGGATCGCAGGGCCGAAGCGGGCGAGATCGTGCCCGCCGAGATGCCCGCGGGTTCGATCCTGTTCTGGTTGGGCGGGACGCTGCACGGCGCGGGCGCCAACGTGTCGCAGGACTGGCGCTACGGGGTGATCCTGACCTACTCGCTGCCGTGGCTGCGGCAGGAGGAGAACCAGTACCTCGACATCCCGCGCGACGTGCTCGCGAGCCTGTCGCCCCAGATGCGCGTGATGATCGGGCACACCATGCACGGCGCCCTCGGGTTCCACGACCCGTCGGTCGACGGCTAGTCGGCTAACGCGCTCGCGAGCAGCTCACGGATCCGGGGCGTGTAGACCTCGGTCCACCGGGTCCACGCGTCGTGACCTGGGTCGATCGCCGTTCCGTCCATGTGGCGCTCGATCGCCTCGAAGCCCACGTGGTAGCCGGCGGCGATGCCGCCCTCGTGCTCCACCATGCCGGGCGGTTGGCCGTGGTGGGTGAAGACGTATGCGCAACCGCGCGCGCGCTCGTGGATCTCCCACTCGACCGGCGTTCGGTCCCACAGGTACACGAGCGAGCGCTCGGGTTCGAGGTGCGTGACGACGCCGGTCAGGTCGTTCGGGTTCGGCTCCGCGAACTCGACGAAGTACTCGCCGCCGATGCGAAGATCGACCCGCGCCGAAGGAGTGCCCCACCACGCGGCGATCTCGGCGGGGTCTGTGATCGCGCGCCACAGCCGCGCGGCCGAGTGCTTGCTCTCGCGCTCGAAACGCATGGAGTAGCAGGCCGTGATTTCGCCCATTCGTTCCTCCATCACGTCACGAGGATAAGAGAAATAGGCGGGCTTTTGGGCCTGGGTTCAGGTTCCGGTAACGAGTGTTCTGCTAAATGGAGCCTGGGCTAAGGCTGAGCAGGGCCGTGGGGTGGCACCGTTCCCGCCAGCGACTGCGCGATGGATGTCGGCCGGCATCTCGTGTGCATCCACTGCCTTGCCACCGCCCAAATACCCACTTGTTTCTTCTATCCTCTTTGCGCAGTGGCCGTAACCCGGTGCCGGCGGACCGACACCTCCCGCCTGCATCGACCACCTGTTACCTGGGAGGTTGCATCCTGGATGGGCGCCCGACCGCTCGCTCGCGCGCAGAGATGGCTGGCAAGGATTCTCCGCAGCAAGCGGCGAGCAGTCCGGGCCGGTACGCCGATCGCCCTGCTCGCTACCTTCGCCCCGCTCGCCGTCGCGCCTGCGTGGGGCCAGCAGCCGTGGCCGGCGGAGACCCGGGAGGAGGCGATCAACCTCACCGCCATCGAGGGGCCTGGCACCAACGACTTCTTCCTGGATCTGAGCGGCGCTTTTTGGAACCCCTCGACCAGGACCCTGTGGCTCGCGAGGAACGGCCCCGGCGCCACGACCTCGAAGCTCTGGGCGGTCGTCGAAGACGGTGCCGGCAGCTTCGAGGTTGCCGAGAGCGGTGGCCTGCGCGCCGAGTGGACGGGCTTCGGCGACCTCGAGGGCGTGACGCAGGCGGA